>JALGXV010000185.1 GCA_029821885.1 Candidatus Hebobacteria bacterium | reverse complement strand
TGCCGATGACTCGGCCCAGAACCTCCTCGCTGATGCCGTCACCGTAGCCGGGGGCCGTGTCGACGTAGTTCAGCCCGAGGCCGAGCGCGTGGTTGAGCGCCTCGATCACGGTCTCCTGCTCGCGGTGCCCGTGGGGGTCCCAGGTCTCCATGTAGTTGGGGATGCCGACCTGCGCGCCGCCGAAGGTTCGTGCGGCCGAGGGTGCGGTATTGCATTGCGGGGCCTTTCGTGCTAATTAGTAGTCGATTGCGTTGTTAGTTGGCGGGCGGAGGAAGTTTCCCTCTCCGCGGGATAGAGCGAACGATGTTGATCCGGCACGGCGAGGCCAGGGAGTTCGACTTCCACGGCCTGAGAGTCGCCGACTATGGCGCGACGTGTGAGGGAACTGCGTCGGTTGCGACGGTGGAGGTCCCGGCGGGTGGACGGCATCGGTTCGCGTACTCGTCGCGGTGTGAGAAGCTGTACTTCGTGACGGGGGGAACGGTTCAGTTCGATGTAGACGGGGTCGTGTACAAGGCGGGGCCGGGCGATCTGGTTGTGGTGCCAAGAGGCGATGTCTTCCGCTACGCGAACTGGTGGGATGAGAGCGCGAAGATGCTGCTGGTGCACGTGCCGGCGTTCGATCCGGCGGCGGAGCACGTCTTGCCCAATGAGATACGGCTCCACGATGTACACGTCCGCGGCAAGCGGATCGCTCTCCGGCCGATGACAGAGAACGACTGGGAACACGTGCTGGCCTGGAACGCCGACCCGGAGGTGCTTGTCTGGTCGGACGACACGACCGAGATACGGCCGGAGGAGGACACGAAGGACATCTATCGGAGCGTGTCTCGGTTCGCGTTCGTGTTCATCATCGAGGACGAAGGGGAGCCGATCGGCGAGTGCTGGCTCCAGAAGATGAACCTGCCTGAGATCATCGAGCAGTTCCCGGGCAAGGACCTGCGCCGCATCGACATCATGATCGGCCGCAAGGATGTCTGGGGCCAGGGCCTCGGGTCGGATGCCATCAAGGCGCTGGTGGCGTTCGGCTTCGAGCAGGACGGCGCCGACGGCATCTTCACACTGGTGAGCCCCAAGAACCTCCGCAGCCAGCGGGCATTCAGGAAGGCGGGGTTCCGGCAGGCGCCGCTCGAGTGGCGAGGTGAGGTGGCGCTGGCCGTGTGGCGCGAGATGTCCGGCTGAGGAGACGCTCGGCCGGCCGCGGGGCGTTTCAGACCATAGCCCAGTCGGCTACAATGACGGCAGGTCGGGTCGCTGGCTTCGGCCGCGGCTCGACATCGTTTTGAGGGACCCGTGAAGATGACGTCGAGCCTTGACACCAAAGACGTTGAGCGGGATGCCGAGTGGCAGCGGCTCGCCGCGCTCCGGCGCAAGATACAGCTTGCCCTGTGGGTGATCGTGGCGATCACGATCATCGGTGGGTTGTTCTATCCGCTGCTCGGCTTTGTTGTTCCGGTCGTGATGCTGACGGGGATCATCGGCGGGTTCTTCAAGGGGAGGTATGTGTGTGGCTGGCTCTGCCCGCGGGGCGCGTTCCTCGACAGGATCCTGCGGCCGGTGAGCCCGGAGCGGGAGATTCCGGCGTGGCTGCGCGGCCGGGTATTCCGCTGGGTGATATTCGCGTCGCTCATGGGCTTCATGATCTGGCAGATCAGCCTGAACCCGGGAGATGCATATCACTGGGGCCGAGTGTTCGTACGGATCTGCATCATCACCACGGCCATCGGCGTCGTGCTTGCCCTCTTCGTGAATCCCCGCACGTGGTGCTCCTTCTGTCCGGTGGGGACGATGCAGAGCGCGGTTGGGGGGAGCAAGGCGCCGCTCAAGATCGACGACGGCTGTGTGGAGTGCCGCGCCTGTGAGCGAGCATGTCCCATGAGTCTGGCGATCGTGGACAGGGGCGAGAACGGGGAGCTCAGACTGCCCGACTGCCTCAAGTGCTCGGAGTGCCAGCTCGCCTGTCCGAAGAACCTGCTGCACTTCTGAGCGGGATGGGGGCTTTGTTCCTTGTCGCGGTGGCTTTCCATTGAGGGGAAGATCGCTACAGGCGCCCTGGGGCACCGGCGGAAGAGCCTAACCACGGGACACTGGTATCCGTGAGGCAATGGTCATGAAGGGCTCGTCTGCAGTCCGAATCGTTGTAGCTGCTGTGGTTCTGCTTATCGCCGTGTACTTCGTGGTGGCCTACGCGTACCGGGGAGGGACGCCGGGTGACGAGGATATCGTGCGCTGTGCCGTGTGCGGGACCGAGGTGCCCCGAGACGAGATGATGGTAGTCCCGGCAGAGTCTATCGGCGCAGCTCCGGACCAACTACCGATCTACGTGTGCACCGAGGCCTGCGCGGCTGAGGTGAGAGCCCACCCGGAGAAGTACCGCCAGAAGACCGTGCGGTAGCCCGGACTCCGAAACTACGGCGGGCCCCCGGAATGGCCAACGCGGCGGGCGTCGGCCCGCCGCGCTCGCTCGTGCAGTCAGTTGTCCCCAATACTAGTCCTGGCCCGGCATCCAATGTGGGTCTTTGCCCCACCACTTGACGGTGCAGCCGACTGGCGGCGTGTCGGGTACGCTGATCGGCTTGCCCGCGAGCATCTCGTCCAGCGCCTCCCGCAGGTCGTGACGCTTCACCTTTGAGGGATTGTCTGCGTTGTCGTCGATTCGGCCGCGGAAGACCAGGGCCCTGTCCGGTCCGAAGAGGAACACCTCCGGCGTGCGGGTCGCGCCCAGGGCCTTCAATATGTCCTGACTATCGTCTCGCAGATAGGGGAAGTTGAAGCCCTTGTCCTTGGCTCTCTGCACCATGTGGTCGAACGAGTCGGTCGGATGGCCGTCGGTCTCGTTTCCATTGATCGCGATGACCATCACGCCCTTGTCTGCGTAGTCGCGCTGGATCTCGACCATTCGGTCCTCGTACTGGATCACTGTCGGGCAGTGATTGCAGCTCGCAATCACCACCACCGCCTTCTTGTCCGCGTAGTCCGAGAGACTGTGCGTCTTGCCGTCGACGCCCTTTAGTGCGAAATCGGGCGCCTTTGCGCCTAGCTCCATTGTCCAGCCCATCATGCCTCCTTATCCATAGGATCTTCGGTTACCGCTGGATGCGCCTTCGCGTATTCCTCACTGACGAAGATGCCGCACTCACATGCTCCGTCCCGAGCGATGTCCGCGTGGTGCTGCGGACAAGGGCAGATGTTCTTGCGGTCCTTCTCAGGTTCCCCGAGCACCTCGCGGCACGGGCAGTACCACCGGCCGTGAGTCACGAGGTTGCGCGCCAGCCCGGCCATTACGTGCTCGACCGTGACCGGGTCAGGGTTCAGCAGATAGCGTCCGCGCTCGACATAGCGGCGGATCATCACTTCGACACGCTCGCGCGCGTTCCGCGACTGGCCTTCTTCGTCGGTCTGCTCGGCTGGCATCAACTGCTCACTCTATCGCTCACGCGTTCCTGCGTCAACCTGGCCGCCCCGCGCCCGTGTCGTCTGCAGATGACATGGGTCGAGCGCCCCTTCGGGACGAGAGGCCGTCAATGTGAGTCCCCGGCCTGGCCCTCGGACGACAGCTCCTTCAACATGACCACGCCGTTCTCTCTCGTGTCGCCGTAGTACGCCGGCAGCACACCCTTCGGCTCGAAGCCGAACTTCCGATACATGGCGATGGCGGCATGATTCTGCTCCCTGACTTCGAGCGTCACGCGGGCGGCGCTGTGGCGCCGCGCCAGGTCGATCACGTGGTCTAGCAGCCGCCCCCCCAGCCCCCGACGCCGGTAGGACGGATGAACGGCGAGCGTGGTGATGTGCGCCTCGCCTAACACGATCCACATGCCGAAGTACCCAACCAGGGCTCCCTGATGGCGTGCTGTCAAGTAGTAGGAATTGCGATTTCGCAGCTCGCGCTCGTACGAGGCGCGGCTCCAGACGGACGGGAAAGATTGCCGCTCGATGGTCAGGACCTCGTCCAAGTCGGACTCGGTCATTTCCTGGACGACCACTTCTCCCAGCCAGGCTCGCTCATCGCAACCCGAGGTCAATGTCGAAGCGCTCCTCAGCGTACGACATTCGGACGTATATGGGTCTCAGCGAGGCGAGGTCGTCGCCGCCGTCTGACTCGAAGCGGAGGCGGCCCAGCTCTGCGATACACGGCGCATCTGGGCGAACCGTATCCCTTACGACCTTCCAGTCCTTCGGGCACAGGTCCTCTAGTGCCCGAGCCTGGTCGGGCGCCATCTCCCCGAAGAATGTGATGGGATAGCCGTGCTGCCTGAGCGCGGCGGCCAGCGCCTGCGGCTTCGCCGCGACCTCTGATTGTAGCTGGTGCATGGCACCATCGGCCACTTGGTACCCGGCGGCGTAGAGATCGCCTCGCCTAGCATCCAGGACAGGGCACAGCAAGCCTGAGAAGCGGCGCCTGACCTGCCAGGCCATGGCGGCGAGAGACGAGATCCCGACCAGCGGAACATCGCGCGAGTGAGCAATGGCTTTGGCCGTCGCGAGCCCAATCCGCAGGGATGTGAACGAGCCGGGGCCCAGGCCGACTGCGATCAGATCGATCTCGCCGAAGTCGGCATCGCCCCGCTCGAGCAGCTCGGCGATGTGCGGCGCGAACCGGCGGCAGAGGTCGCCCGCTGTCTCAGCATGCCATGCTGCCCGGACCTCCGCATCTGAGACAAGGGCAGCGCTCACGCGCTCGGTTGCCGTCTCAAGTGCGAGAATCAGCATCGAGTGTACTCTCGAAGTCGCGGATCACGTCGGCGCTGTGTTTGCCGGAGGCCCGGAAGCTAAGGCGTCGCGATTCAGCTCTGTCTTCGACACACGCGATCTCGATGTCGAGTGCCCCCGACCGCAGCCCGCGCGGCAGCCGCTCGGCCCATTCGACAGCCACTACTGAGTCCGACCGCAGGGCCTCCTCGATCCCGGCCTCCAACAACTCCTCCGGGTTCAGGCGATAGAGATCCAGATGGTAGAGCAGCACGTCGCCTCTGTGCTCATGGATCAGCGTGAAGCTCGGGCTGGTGACCGGGTCCGAGACGCCAAGTCCCGAGGCGAGCCCCTGGATGAACGTCGTTTTGCCGGCCCCAAGCTCTCCATAGAGGCAGATGAGGTCGCCTGGCGTCAGCAGGGCGGCCAACCTGCTGGCGAGGGTGCGAGTCTCGTCCGCAGAGTGAGAAACGCGCACAAACTGGTTGTCAGGTTGGTTTTCCAGCACAAAGACGCCCGGGGCGACGGCGAGCCATATGATAGTACGCACTACTTGAGAATCAGCGGCCAGGGCCGGGCGGTGGAGAGAACCGATCCTCAGCCCCTCCCGTTACCCGGGATTATACTTCCGCTCAGCGCGGCCTGTCAAAGTCGAGGCCCCAGTTGAGACCGACCCGGAGGAGGCCGCTCGTGAAAGCACCTCTCTGGAGTGCGACCCTGATGGTCACTGGTTGATCCGTTATGCTGGCTGCCTGCGCTTGCGCGGCGGAGGGAGAAGCCTGTGGGAAGGGATGTGGCGCGGCCGACGCCAAGGCGGTCGTCTTTGGCCATATCTGGACTGTGCGGAATTGAGGTGTTCGGATTCAACTCAGTGATTCCTTGACCGAACGGGGCCTCTTCCGCCCGGTGTCTTCTGCCCGTCGCGTCCGCAGTTGCCCACATGCGCCGAGCACCTCCGCGCCGCGGGACCTGCGGACGACGGCCTCCACGCCACGCCGCCTGAGCAGGCCGGCGAATCGGTATGCCGGTCCCGCATCCACAGAGCCTGTCCCATCGGTCGGGTTCCGCGGTATCACGTTGACCATTGAGGGGAGGCCGCGTGTCAGCTTGGCCAAGGCAAGAGCCTGCTCCGGCGTGTCGTTCAGTCCAGCGATGACGACGTACTGCAGGGCCACCTTGCGGCCCGTTCTCTCGAAGAACAGGCGTGTTGCCGCCATCACTCGGGGCAGGGGATGCTGGCGGTTGAGCGGGACGACCTGATCTCTTACCTCGTTCGTTGCGCCGTGCAGCGAGACGGCAAGCGCGACCTGGAGGCCCTCGTCGGCCAGGCGCCGGATCTGATCGGGCAGGCCGCAGGTCGAGATGGCGATATGTCGCGCGCCGATCCCCAGGCCTTCCCGTGAGTTGAGCAGTCTCACCGCCTTGACAACTGCCTCGTAGTTGGCGAGCGGCTCCCCCATACCCATGAAGACGACGTTCCTCACTCGCTGCGGGCGAGCCGCCTGCTGCACGCGCACGAGCTGCTCGACGATCTCTCCCGTCGTGAGGTCGCGGGTGAGTCCGTGCTGGCCAGTGGCGCAGAAGCTG
>JALGXV010000184.1 GCA_029821885.1 Candidatus Hebobacteria bacterium | reverse complement strand
GAGAACGAAATCGGCATCACACTGGACTTCTGGCCCTCTTACCCAGCCACCGACAGCGCGGAGGACACGGCCGCCGCGCATCGGATGACAGAAGCCCTCGGGTGGTTTCCAGATCCGATCTTCCTGGGAGACTATCCGGCCGTCATGAGGGATGCCTACGGCGACGCACTGCCACAGTTTGGGCAGGCGGAGATCGAGGCCGTGACCCAGCCACTCGATTTCCTCGGCCTGAACAACTACAGCCGCCATGTGGTGAAGTACGATCCCGAAGCCGGACCTCACCAGGCAGCAATTCTCCCTCCGCAGGGGCCGGTAACCGCGATGAACTGGGAGATCTACCCGCATTCGCTGCGTGATGTGCTGCTCTGGATGAACGAGCGGGCCCATCCGGAGGCAATCTACGTTACGGAGAACGGAGCTGCCTTCGAAGACCACGTGGATGCCGACGGGCGCCTGCGAGATGAAGGACGACGACAGTACGTGCGAGACTACCTGAGCGGAGTGCACGAGGCCATCGCGCGCGGTGTCCCAGTCCGCGGCTACTTCGTCTGGTCCCTGCTCGACAACTTCGAGTGGGCGCAGGGCTACGCCATGCGCTTCGGTATCGTCCGGGTCGACTACGATACGATGGCGCGTCTCCCGAAGGAAAGCGCGAGGTGGTATTCCGAGACGATCCGAGCCAACGGCTTCGATCCGGGGAAGTGAGCTCTCGCATCCGGAGGCCCTGCCCCTCCCGAGGGCGGTTCGGCGCACATCGACCGCTTTGCCGGGCGCTTGAGTTCCGGGACTCCCCTCGGAGCAGGCTGTACGCCAGTGCTGGTTCAGCTCCGGCAGCTAGTCCTTCTGCAGCACCAGCATATCGTCGAGAAGCTTCTCCGCGCCTGAGACCGAGGGTCGTTGTCGGGCGTCCCTGAGACCGCCGTTCTAGGCTGCCAGACGGAATGCAGTCACCCTGACTTCGGTGAAGTGTCTGCGCTCCATCCGCACCGGCACGCCCTTGGCTGATCGCTCCGGCCGCTGCCAGTGCTGTCCGGAGTGAACGGCGTCGGGGACGGCTCCTTCCAGTGTCATGTGCCCTCGGTATTCGTTGTAGTAGACGGCGAAGTCACTCAGCAACTGCTCCAGATGGTCGACACCCCGTAGGATGGGAACGCGGCTAAGCCACTCCTCCTTCAGCGTCAGGACGGCTCGTTCGGTGACAGCGATAGATCCCGGCTCGCCAAGCCTGCCGAAGCGCTGCCTGATGCCCCAGCGGCGGAGCAGATCCCGGAAGGCCTGACAGGTGAACACAGGATCGCGGTCGCTGATGATCTCCGCTGGTGGGCCGTGCTGGTTGAGCGCCTTCTCCATTGCCTCGATCACCCAGTCGGCGTCAGAGCCATACAGGGGCGAGACGGAGATGAGCTTGCGTGAGAAGTGATCTACTGCCACCAGTACCCAGGTGGGCCAGATGCCCCAGCGGTAGACGCGTGTCTTGTCCAGGGACCAAGTGTGATTGAGGCACTTCGCTGTGATCCGGACAGGGCTCCTCCGGCGTCTCTTCGCGGCCTGAACTGCCGGCGCTGGCTGCTCGGGCCGCGGTCTGAGCAGAATGTCCCGGACTGCCGTTGGCGACACGAAGACGCCCATTGCCCAGAGCGTCATCGCCATCCGATGGCGACCCCAATTCGGGTTCTGGCTGAAGACCTCCCAGACGAGAGAGGCGATCACCTCGGGTGTCCTGTTCGCTGGCCCTCTGCGTCCACAACGCCTGCCGAAGAGCCCTTTGCGCAGCGACTTGAGCCATCGGTGGACGCTGGAGCGGGAGACACCAAGTGACTGACGAAGCTGACGCCGAGGGACCTGGAAGTACTCAGCCAGCCAGAGGATGCGGAGCCGCAGTGTGGGCTGGTAGGGCCTTCGTGCTCCACTCTTGCCGAGCCGTC
Source organism: Candidatus Hebobacteria bacterium (assembly GCA_029821885.1). GTDB lineage: Bacteria > Armatimonadota > Hebobacteria > Hebobacterales > Hebobacteraceae > Hebobacterum. Next base: position 5,274 of record JALGXV010000184.1, on the reverse strand, counting down.
GCTCCAGCACCTCGATGTGAGCGTCCCGCAGCGCCACTGCGTCTTCCAGCAGCAGGACTCGCGCCTCAAGTTCTGCGAGCCGACTGTGGTCTGCGACTCCAGCCGCCCGTTCGAGACAGAGCTGACGTCGCCGCCCAGCCTACTTGGCGTTCAGAAGCATCGCCTGTAGCATCAGGGACATCGCTAGCGGAAACAGGTTCACCTGAGTTACCTCCACAATGAAGAGCGGCGCCCGAGGGCGCCGCCCAAAGGTCTCAGATGATAGGGTGCTCAGGGAAGTGCCGCAAGCCCACAAGCCCAGCAGAGGGGTCTCACGAACGCCCGACAACGACCCCTTGTCGCACCTTCCCAGAAACTTCACATTTCCGCCCTTGGTTTGTGTTGACCAGATGGTACGATATGCTACGATATAAGCTACCACAGACTAGAATGGACGGACGAATGGGCACAGACCATGACTTCATCACACTCAGGGAGGCGGCGACCGAAGTCCGCCTCAGCGTCTCGACTCTGAAGCGCTACATCTACCTGGGACATCTCCGCACCTATCGCACGCCTGGCGGGCGCCATCGGATCAGGCGTTCGGACCTGGCGGCCCTGCTCGGAGCGGCCCCGGCCACGCCAGTTCCCGACTCTACGGCGCTTGCACCTCTAGAGGACTTCGCCGAGCAGGTGGCCGATCGAGTAAACCGTGCTCTCCAGAGGCGTGTGGGCCGAATCGAGGCAGACGTCGAGCGCCTGGAGTGCAGCCTCGACGCCATCACCGCAGCAGTGCGCCGTGCAGCCGCGCAGACGCCCGAGCCAGCACCCCGGGAGGCGTTGCCTGGGGGCCCGGAGATCAAGGTCCTTGGGCCCGGTTGTCGCGCCTGCGATCAACTCGCAGCGCTCGTCGTCGAGATCGCCTTGGCTGTCGGCCTAGAGAGCGATGCCATCACCCGCGTGAGAGAGGTAGAGGAGATCGCCGAGTACGGTCCCACTCCCATGCCGGCGCTGGTCATCAATAACGAGCTTGTGGCGGCCGGCCGCCCGCCCACCAGGTCGCGCCTGACGAAGATGCTGCAGCGCTATCGATCGAACTAGCTGAGTACGGAGAACGGCCCATGGCCAAGGCGCAGCGAAAGAGACGCAATATCCGCCGGATCTCCTACGAGGATTTCCGCAACGCGGTTGACGCCGATGCCTGTTGCGCTGGCGATGGCACCGACACGACGACCACCCTCGCGACCCTCATCGCCCGCGAGGCAGAGGGAACGAAGCCGGCCGAGATGTTGGAAGAGCTGCTGTCGCGAGGCGAGGGAACGCCAGTCCACGGAGTGTGGCACCACGCGCTCGTCGGCGAGATACTGCTCCGCTGCGTGCAGAACGCTGGCTATCAGATCGCCGACGATTTGATCGACGAGATCATCGACCGGGGTCGCCAGATTCCGGGCGGGTCGTGCGGCTTCCTCGGCACGTGCGGCGCGTTGTCCAGCGCGGCAAGCGCCTATGCCATTCTCCTGGGATCGACGCCGGTGGCCACCGAACAGCGGGAGAGGCTGATCGAGTTCGCCGCCAAGATGGTCGCCCGCCTCGCCGAGATTGGCGGCAGCCGCTGCTGCAAGAAGAGCAGCTACGCTGCGCTGGAAGTCGCTCGCGACGAGTTCGCCGAGCTCGGCTTCGAGCTGCCCGAAGAAGAGTTCGAGGGCCGCTGTCCCTTCTTCGCCTCCAACGAGACCTGTGACGGAGACACCTGTGTCTACTTTCCCAGAAGGCGGTGACGACGTGGTCCCCGGTAGCCCCGCGCCTGCAGCGGCCGGCACTGCGGCCGCGCCCGTGCTACGCCTCGCCCGGCGTCGCTTCTCGTGGCAAGGCGTCGCGACCGCTGTCGCATCTCTACTCATTCCACTGGCCCTGTGGTGGGGCCTCGCCGTCGGCATCGCGGAGCTGCGGAACATCGCCTTCCCGACTCCCCACGACACCTACCAGCGCCTGGTCGATCTGATCCGCGGCAAGCTGCTCAACGACTTCACGATCTACCAGCATGTCGCGGACAGCCTGCAGCGATGGGCCGTCGGCTTCGGGATCGCCATGGCCACGGGCATCTTCTCCGGCCTGCTGCTCGGCTGGTCGCGGCTGCTCGAGCGGCTCTCCATGCCAACGATCACGGTCCTTCAGCTCGTGCCCGGTCTCGCCTGGATCCCGGTAGCGATCCTGCTGTTCGGGGTCAACCCGCGAGCCACGATCTTCATGATCGCGGTCACGGCCCTTGCCCCTATCGTGATCAACACCACGGCCGGCGTGAAGGGAGTAGACGAGATGTACCTCCGGGCGGGCCGGATGATGGGAGCAGAGGACCGCACGCTGTTCATGAGAGTGCTCCTTCCCGGATCGCTCCCCCATCTTCTCAGTGGCCTGCGAGTCGGGTTCGCCAATGGCTGGCGTGTGCTGGTCGCGGGCGAGATGATCGTGGGTACCGGCACCGGCCTGGGGTATTCGATCATCCAGTCTCGATGGACTCTGGACTATGCGGCTGCCTTCGTCTGTATAGCGATCATCTGCATCATCGGCCTCACCGTCGAGCGCGGCGTATTGCTCCCCCTGGAGCGAAGGACCGTCGAACGCTGGGGTCTCGCCAGGAGCGCGTGACGTGATCCATCTCGACAGCGTCACCAAGCTGTTCCCGAACGAGGAAACTGGACAGGCGGTCCAGGCGCTTCAGGCCATCGACTTGGCCGTCGAGCAGAACGAATTCGTGTGCTTGCTCGGCCCCAGCGGCTGCGGCAAGAGCACGCTTCTCAATATCGTCGCGGGCTTCGAGCGCCCGACGTCCGGCCGCGTGCTCTTCGAGGGTGAGCCCGTGCGCGCGCCCGGCCCCGAGCGCGGCGTCGTCTTCCAGGAGCCGACCCTCTTCCCGTGGCTCACCGTCGAACAGAACGTCGACTTCGGGCTTCGGAGCATCGGCCTGAAGGCAGCCGTGCGCAGGGAGACCGTGAGGCGCTTCGTCTCGCTCGTCGGGCTCTCCGACTTTGCCCGCGCCCGGCCCCATCAGCTCTCCGGCGGCATGAAGCAGCGCGTCCAGCTCGCCCGCGTACTCGCCCTTGACCCGCGTGCACTGCTGATGGATGAGCCCTTCGGGGCCCTCGACGCCCAGACTCGCGACCGCCTTCAGGACGAATTGCTCGGGATATGGGGGCGAGACCGCAAGACTGTCCTCTTCGTGACACACAATGTCGAGGAGGCCGTCTACCTCGCCGACCGCGTCGTCGTTCTTGCCCCCGCCCCTGACGGAATCACGGCTGACGTGCCGATCTCCATTCTTCGGCCGCGAGATCGATATTCCAACGAGATGAGAGAGACAACCATGGCTCTCATGGCTGTCCTTGCCGACCTGCCCTGCTGCGTCCTGCCATCCCGCAGCGTCGGCGAGGTATCGCTGAGAGAGCCATCAACAACAATGCCGGGCTAGGGTCAGTTGACCTGGCAGTCGTTCGGACCCTAGACCCGGCGAACGAAAGGAGGCAGTGTGTGAGACACCGTCCCCTGCTGTCATGTGTTCGTCTGGGGGCACTTGCCGTCCTCCTGGCACTCCCGTGCGGGTGTGGCGAGAGGAAGCCAGCGCCCGGCGAGGCAACCGGTCCTACCATTCGCCTGGCCTACCAAGATCGCGTCGCCGACGCGGCCAGCATCATCGCCGTCGAAAAGGGCCTCTTCGCTGAAGAAGGCTTGGCCGTCAAGACCTTTGTCTTCAGCAGTGGACCCGCCTGCTCCGAGGCCCTCATCACCGGCAGCGCGGACATCGGCACCATGGGTGACACCACGGCCGTGATCGCGGCCGCGCGCTCACCGGTGAAGATCATCGCCAGCCACGGCGGCGGGGAACACCGTCACCGCATCATCGTCGCCGCCGACAGCCCCATCCGCTCTCCCGCTGACCTGGTCGGCAAGAGCATCGCCGTGAAGAAGGGCACCTCCACCTATGGCGGGCTGCTGGCCTGGGCCGATTCGCTGGGACTCGACCGCGAGCCGACGCCGTCGGTAGTGGAGGAACGCGGGGGCCGGGAGCTCGCCACCCTGGGAGGGCTCGGCAACACGTACCCCATTCTGCTCGTCGCGAGGGATGAGTTCCTTGCCGATCACAAGGATGCTGTGACGCGGTTCATGCGCGCGATGGGCCGCGCCGCCTCGTTCATCGTCGAGCACCCCGATGAGGCCGCTACCATCATGGCCACGAAGACCGGGCTCTCGCAGGCGACGGCCGAACGTGCCATGAGCCACCACTACTACGGGCTCCAGCTCGACGACGCCACGACGGCCAGCCTGCAGAAGATAGCCGACTTCCTGGTCGAGCAGAAGACGCTGGAAGTACCGCCCGACTGGGAGAAGGTCATCGACCGCTCCTTCGTCTCCGAGTTCCACTCGTGAGATCTGCTTCAAGAAAAGGGATAGACATATGCGCACCTACTGGTTGATCGCTGTTATGATACTCATGCTGATCTTCTGGACAGGCGCCGCACTCGCCGAACAGGTAGCGCCCGAGGCCGAGCAGGACTCAGTGTCCGCTCTTATCGACGTCCTTGCCGAGAAGGGCATCCTGTCGGCCGAGGAGGCCGACAAGCTGAAGGCCCGTGTCGAGGAGCCCGAGGAGCCGACACCGCCGTCCGAGGAGCCGACACCGCCGTCCGAGAAGCCGACACCGCCGTCCGAGGAGCCGACACCGCCGTCCGAGAAGCCGACACCGCCGTCCGAGGAGCCGACACCGCCGTCCGAGAAGCCGACGCCTCCAGCGCCCGAGAAACCGAAGTATCCGACCGTCAAGACCAAGTTCCGGCTCGAACCCCGCTTCTCAGTCGTCGAGGAGGACGAGAACCAGCCCTTCTTCGGCAACCGCGATGATCGGAAGGGCGGCGACGGCTTCGCCGTCAGGCGCGCCCGGCTTTACTTCTTCGGCGACCTCAGTCGGGAAACGGGCTACAAGGTCCAATACCAGTCTGACTGGGGGCACAACAGGGCAAACCTCCACGTCGCCCAGCTAGACTGGCGAGGATGGGACTTCGCGGACGTCAGCGCCGGACAACTCCAGACCCCATTCGGCTATGAGATCGTCATGTCGGACGCCTATCTGCTCTGCACCGACCGCGCGACTGTCAGCACCTTTCTCCCGCCCGATAAGGATATCGGCATCAAGTTGAGCAGCAAGAAGGACTCTGCGAAGCCGCTCGGCTGGCACCTCTTCGTCGGGAACGGAAGCGGCAAGTACGCGGGCAACCCGAACGACGACTACCTCTGGCTCGGCCG
>JALGXV010000183.1 GCA_029821885.1 Candidatus Hebobacteria bacterium | reverse complement strand
CAGAGTGTGGCGCGGGATCGTCGTTGGACTCGTTCTGCTGCCGGTGAATACCCTCTGGGTCTTCTACCTCGAGCAGGTCGGCGGGCACGGCCCCTTCGTGTCCACCATCTCGCTCTTCTTCAACGTTGTCTTCATCCTCGTCTTCGTCGCTCTCGCCAATGCGGCCGTCCGTCGCCTGAGCCCCTCCCTCGCCCTCAACCGAGCCGAGATGATCATCGTCTACGTGATGCTCACGATCAGCACTTCGATCATGTCCCACGACATGCTCCAGGTGCTCATCTCGATGATGACCACCGGCTACTGGTTTGCCAATCCACAGAACCGCTGGGAGCAGATGCTCGACGGCACCACGCCGAGCTGGCTCATTATCTCCGATGAGGATGTGCTCTACGGCTACTGGAACGGTGCCACGACGGTCTACCAAGAGGTTGTGCTCTCCGCCTGGCTCGGGCCGATGCTCTGGTGGCTGGGCTTCATGGTCGTCCTGGTCTTCGTTCTCATCTGCCTTTCGGTCGCCTTCCGGCCACTGTGGTCAGATCGCGAGCGCCTCACCTTCCCGATCATCCAGCTTCCGCTCGAGCTCACGAACCCGCGGACCACGCTGCTGCGTAATCCGCTCATGTGGATCGGCTTTGGCATCGGCGCCATCATCAACCTCATCAACGGGCTCAACTACATCTTCCCGGCCGTCCCCTCCATCCCGCTCTACATAAACCTCCAGAGCTACATCCACAACGATCCGTGGACCGGGACCGGCTGGTTTCCCATGACCTTCAACCCCTCGGTCATCGGCCTGGCGTTCCTGATGCCGCTGGACCTGCTGTTCTCGTGCACGGTCTTCTACCTCTACTGGAAGGTGATGTTTGTGATCGCCAAGGCCACCGCCGTCAGCGAAGGCTACGGTTGGGGAGGGCCGAGCCCGGCGATCTTCCCGTACTCGAATGAGCAGATGTTCGGGGCCTTCATCGCCATCGCACTCAGCTCGATCCTCATCGGCCGCCAGTACTTCAGGCAGGTTTGGCGCCGGATCATCGCCCTCCCGTCTGAGGTCGATGACTCGAACGAAGGACTCAAGTTCCGGACTGCTCTTGCCGGGTCCATCGTCGGGGTCGCACTGCTCATTGCATTCGCCATTCGCGGCGGCCTGAGCCCCTATCTCGCCATCGCCTTCTTCATCATCTACTTCCTGCTCGCCATCGCCGTCGCCCGCGTCCGCGCCGAGTTCGGCTCGCCCGTTCACGACTTCCACTTCGCGGGGCCGGACTACACGCTCAACTACGTCCTCGGGAGCGTCAACCTCAGCGATCGCGACCTCGGCATGTTCCACCAGCTATACTGGTTCAACCGCGCCTACCGCGGCCATCCCGTGGCCAACACCATCGAGGGAGTGCAGATGAGCGCCCGAGCCCGGTTCCACGGGCGCACCGTCGTAGTCGCCATTCTTCTAGCGACGGTAGCGACGGTGATCGCCGGGTTCTGGGGCTGGCTCCACTACGCGTACAAGCTCGGCGCCACCTCGGCGTGGGGCTATGGAGCGGACTGGTTCGGAGAGGAAGCCTACAATCGGCTCCAGTCCTGGATCGAGAACCCCGAGCCGGCCAACATCACCGCGCCCTTCGCCATGGCGGCCGGGTTCGCCATATCGCTGATGCTCGCCGCGGCCCGCACGCGCTTTGTCGGATGGCCCCTGCACCCGGTGGCGTACGCGTTGTCGGCGAGCTGGTCGATCAACTGGGTCTGGATGCCGATGTTCATTGCGTGGCTGATCAAGGGGCTCGTGCTGCGCTACGGTGGGCTGCGGTTCTACCGGCGCGTGCTGCCCTTCTTCTTCGGGCTGATTCTCGGAGAGTCGATGCTCGGCTGCACCTGGCCGATCATCGGCCTCATCTTCCACGTGCCGAGCTACAACTTCTTCGGCTCCTGAGCCGAACGCGCTCCTCTCAGTTGCCTGACACGTCGTCGACGCTGGCGAACATCCGTCGCAGCCGCGCGACGTCCTCCGCCGGCAGAGGCGGCCGGCGGAGCGATTCCGCGTTTGCCTCCAGGTGATCCACCTTGCCGGTCCCGGAAAGCACGACGTGCACGCCGGGCTCGTAGCGGGCGAAGCGATAGGCGGCTTCCTGGAGGCTCCTAGCGCCGCCTTCGTGGATGAGGAAGTCGAGAGCCGTCTCGTCCCCGAGCAGCTTGGGATCGACGCGGCCGCGGTCTCGCAGGTCGGCAAGCGCCTCCGCCAGCGCCGTCCGGTCGCTCAGGGCCCTTCTCACCGCGAACATGATGAGCACGCCGATGTTCTTCTCCTGCGTCGCGGCCAGCACGCGCTCTCTGGCCGACTGGTTGAGGATGTTGAAGCCGACCATGATCACATCCCAGCAGTCGTCCTGAACCGCTCGGCTCAGCATCTCATGGCCGGGGTCCGAGCTGAAGACCTCGGTGACGCCTATCGAACGCAGCTTCCCCTGGTCGCGGAGCCGCATCAACTCGGGCACCAATTCGTCGACGGCGTGGTCGTAGTGCTGCGCGGAGAGCCCGTGCAGGTGGTACACGTCAACGTAGTCCGTTCCGAGCCGACGCAGGCTGCCTTCCAGCGCCGGCGCGATCACATCTGAGCGCAGCCCGTCATCCCCCCACATGGAGCGTTTGGTCGAAATCACGACTTGGTCGCGCCGCGCGCCCTGCAGCCCTTTGCCGAGGATATCCTCCGTGCCATACGCCTCGGCCGTGTCGAAGAAGTTCACGCCCAAATCGAGGGCCCGCCTCACCACTTCGGCCGACTCCTCTTCAGTATTGCCATAGCTCTGGCCGATGCGACTGTGCCCCCCACAGCCCAATCCCATGACGCTCACGCGAAGTCCGGTGCGGCCGAGAGTCGTGCAGTCCATGACGCTGTCTTCCCGGGCTACTCCTGGCCCTTCTTCATCCGGAGCGGCGCGCTTCCGTCCGCCGAGAAGGTGATCTCATCTCGGCCCACGCGCACGCCGGCATCGACACCGTCGAGTTGCTCGACGGTGGGCGGCTCCTCGCCTTCGGCCAGCGGCACCAGGGCCACCACGAACTCCATCTCTCGCGCCTCCCCGGGCGCGCTGATCCGCAGACACAGAGGATCCTCGACATTGATGTGCTCCCCAATCCCCTCCGCCACCGACATGCTTGCGCCGGCCGGCGCAAGCACCTTCCCGGCCAGCCTTGCCTTCTCGCCCGTGATGAGGAAGGTGTCGCCGTCGGTCTCCACCTTCCCGCCCGGCTGGAGCATGAAGTCGTAGCTCGTCGCCTCGCCCATGTGTGCGAGGTCGCGGACGACAACATAGCCCCACTTTCCCGTCCCATCGTGCGGCTGCACCAGGGCCAGCTCCCGGACCACCGACTCCGCTCCCTCGTAGCATCTCGTCGCGTCGGAGCGGAACCACACGACGCCGTCTCGCTCCTCTGCGTCGGTGATCGCGCCGATGCTGTCGGCGTCCTTCCGCTGATCCCTCCCATCGATCACGAGGCAGTTGTGCGACCACGTGCTCGTGTTGAAGTAGATGACCTCTCTGTTGAAGTATCCCTCGCCTACCTCGCCGTAGCCGTAGTCGCGCAGCAGCCATTCGCTCCCTGCGTTCAGCAGGAAGTTATTCACGTCCAGGTGCGAGTGCGAGACTACGGCCCTGCCGCTGCGGAGGTGAAGCGTGAGCGCATCCTCTCCCCAGCCGGTCCGTGCTCCGGCGAAGCCGGTCTTCTTGAAGGCATGCCACAGGGGCTGACCAGATGGCATCTCGGGCCGCACCGAGGGGTCGTGCCAGAGCAGGCCCCAACAGGTCGCATCGATGTCTCGTCGGTCCGGCAGCGACTCCGCCAGCCACTGGGTGAGCGGGTCGTCGTACTGGGCGGCGATTCGGTACATGATCGGCCGCATTGAATGCCAGTCCCGCGCCGGCCCGTCGCCGAAGTTCGCCACCTGCCAGATCTCCGGCCCGCTTAGGTAGAGGCGGAAGAGCGGCGTGTGACGGAAGTAGTCGGCGGCGTAGAAATCCTCGTTCGCGTAGGGCCGAGCGGCCTCGATGAGCCGCATGAGGGACTCCATCCCGTATCCCCAGTAGGGGACGCCCTCCTCGTAGGCGCCCTCGTCGGGCAGCTCGGCGATGATGTTGCTGCCGCCCCAAATGGCCTTGGCCAACCAGGTTCCGGCGTCTGGCTCCTCTCCCCCGAGGGCGATCGCCGTGGCCGCCAGCGCCTGGTAGGCGCACCACGCGTGGTTCTGCCTCCACTCGTGCTTCCACCAGCCGCGGTCGTTGATCCCCTCGGCCGCCTCATACATGACGCGGCCGCGCTCCCGCAGAATCGCGCGGAGGCGCCCGCGGTCTTCGTCGGACCACCGATCGTACAGCCAGTCGTAGGCGATGGAGATTCCGAAGAGCTGGTGCGAGGCCGCCAGGTCGGCGTTCTCGAATACGCCCGCGCCCCACAGGGGATACTCGGCCGGCTTGAGTGCCCACTTCCGCACGTGGTCGAAGTACTTCGGGTCCTCATCCAGCAGCGCCACCAGCGCCACCCCGGGCAGCACATAGCCGAAGCGCCGCTGCCACAGCATCTCGTCGTTGAGGGTGCCCGGCCGAGTCGGGTCATTGCCGACCTCGGGCGGCCGGTATTCCGGCGGATCATGATCCAGCGACTCATCCACGGCCGCCCTGAGCTTCTCCCACTTCTCACGATGCGTTGTCTCGATGGCCTCTCGCAGCTTCGCCAGTCCCTCCCGCTGGAGAAACAGCCGCGGCCTCCCGGCCGCTGCGACTCTCTCGCTCAGCTCCGTGGAACTCATCTGAACCTCACTTGGCTGCCACTCGCCGCCCGATGGAGCGGCGACGAGCAGCGCGAGTGCTGCCGCGGCGCTTGCCGCCAGTGCGTTCATCCGATTGCGCCTTCCTGAAGATCAAGCAGTAGTGATGATGGTAGTTTGGCACGAACACCTTCGGATATCCCCAAATGCCCAGCGGCTTCGTGTTCTGACACCAGATGCGCTCGCCCTGGAACAGCCATCTGAAGCGGCTCCGGCTGCACTGCTCGATTCGCCGCGCGAGGTCCCAGGCGAGCATCCGCACGTGCCCCTCCGGATCGCGCAGATTCTGTGCCACGACGACCAGGTACTTGCCCGGCTTAACGCACCGCCTCACCTGATCGAAGACCGTTCCGAGCCCCTCGATGAAGTCGGCGTAGTCGCGGACGTTGCCCAAGTCGTCCCGTCGGTTGGAATAGGCTGTGTCGAGCCCGCGGGCGGCGCGCTGCTTGTGCTTGGAGAACACGCCGCCTCGGCTCGTCCTCAGCATCCGCCAGTAGGGAGGCGACGTGATGGCGAAGTCGAACTGCGGTAGGCCGCGCTCGAACTCCATGCCGGCCGTCTCGAGCCCTCCCCGGCGTTGCTGCCAGAACGCCGCCTTGCCGATCTCCCGAGCATCCCCCCGAATCACCGCCTGCGCCGGCTCGGCCGCCTTCACTCTCCGCGCCGCGGTCCGTGCGTACTTCGCGCTCAGCTCCACGCCGACCCCAACGCGCTCGTTCTCTGCGCAGGCCACGAGCGTCGCGCCCGAGCCGAGGAAGGGGTCCAACACCGCCCCACCGCGCTTGGTGAAGAAGGAGAGGAAATCGGCCACCATCTCCTCGGGGAACCGCGCCGGATGCAGCTCCGTCGGCTTGTTCCGCCAGTAGCGCGGCGAATCGCGCACGAACCACGTGCGGGTGAACTTGATCCACTCGCGGCCACTCAGGTCGTTCAGGTCGTTTCGTGGCCGTCGCCCGCGTCCCATCTCAGGCGGCCAGCAGCTGGCGCAGCCGGGTATACCGTCGCGCCGGGCGGTTGTTCCTGACGGCGGTCCAGATGGCAGGGCGGCTGCCGACGAAGACGCATCTGCGCTTAGCCCGGGTGAGACCGGTATAGAGGAGATTGCGCTGGAGCATGATGTACTGGCTCGTGTGGCAGATCATCACGACCGCGGGGTACTCACTGCCCTGGGCCTTGTGAACGGTCAGCGCGTAGGCCAGCTCGAGCTCGTCCAGCTCGTCGAACTCGTACCAGGCCGAGTTGTCGAGGAACTGCACCGCGACGGTGCCGGCGGCCGGGTCGATAGAGAGGATCGTCCCCACGTCGCCGTTGAAGAT
>JALGXV010000182.1 GCA_029821885.1 Candidatus Hebobacteria bacterium | reverse complement strand
TCCATTCAGGATCGAGCGGTTGTGGCAGACGCTCTACGCCAGCGAGTACGGGCAGCACCCCGATCTCACCAAGGTGGGAGTCATAACCGCCTTCGAGATGGCCTGTTGGGACATTGTCGGCAAGGCGCTGAACCAGCCGATCTACAACCTGCTCGGCGGACAGGTATGGGAGAAGCTCAGGGCCTACACGTATCTGTACGCGACGCCCGAACAGCCATCCGATGCAAACGTGCACGCCGATCCGAAGATGGCCGCGGAGAGCGCAGCTTACTACGTCGCGCAGGGCTTCACGGGCGTGAAGTTCGACCCCGTTCCCCAGGCCGGCATCGCTCCCAGGCAGCTCTCCCTGGAAGTTCTCGACAACACAGAAGCCGTCACCGAAAGCGTGAGGAATGCCGTCGGCAGCAAGTGCGATATCCTGATCGGAACGCACGGCCAGATGACGACCTCCAGCGCCATCCGGCTGGCCAAGCGGCTGGAGAAGTACGATCCGCTCTGGTTCGAGGAGCCTGTTCCGCCTGAGAACGTGGACGAGATGGCGAGAGTCGCCCGGTCGACGAGCATCCCGATTGCCACCGGGGAGCGGCTGTCCACCAAGTACGAGTTCGCGGAGCTGCTCGGCAAGCAGGCGGCCCAGATCCTGCAGATGGATCTCGGTCGGGTCGGCGGGATCCTCGAGGCCAAGAAGATCGCGGGCATGGCGGAGGCGCACTACGCGGAGATCGCGCCCCACCTGTGGTGCGGCCCCATCGCCTGGGCGGCGGCGATACAGCTGGACACCTGCAGCCCTAACTTCCTGATCCAGGAAGGCATAGAGACCTGGGATGGCTTCTACGCGCAGATCGTGGAAGAGCCGCCCCGCTTCGAGAACGGTTACATCGTGCCGCCAACCGGCCCCGGCCTCGGCGTCGAACTCAATGAAGAAGTGGCCATCGAGCACGCCTACAAGTGAGCGTGACGGGCGTCGACCGCGCCGTGGCGAGTCGGCCAGGCAGGCCGTCTCGGTTCAGTCCGACAGCGAAACGGGGGCCTCGCAGGCGGCCTGAAGGAGAGATGCACCGAGCGCGCCCGTCTCCACGTCGTCCCTGGGATTCCAGGCGATGTCGGACCCCATGGCGCGCGATCCGAGCTTCGCGCGCGCGTACCACGTGTTGGTGACCGGTGGCTCCTCAGGGCTGGGTTTCTGGATACGCCACCGCCGCCCGATAGCCCGACCGGTTCCCAGCCGCCGATGCGAGGTGTCACCTCGGCAAGCGTCGCCAGCCCGAGCGGCGGAAACAGCGAGTACTTGATGGGGCGCCAGAAGGGGCTCGTCGCCTCTGTGAGCGCCGGCAGGATCAGCTTCACTTTCATCCTCGGTCACCTCGCTCCCAAAGAGGACCGTCGAGTTGCCTTTATGCTATGCTTGGGGCGTAGATTGACCGACCCACTGAGTCCACTGCTTCGCGCACCTGAGTGCTCGCCGGTCGGCACTCTCTTGTGGTCTTGTGGAAGTGAAGGGCGCCCTTGGAGGTGAGCGACCGATGCTTGAGCTACTGGTGGTGGAGGACAACCCCCGGCTGCGCGAAGCACTCGATGCTGGGCTCAGCGGCATGGCGGGACTACGAGTCGTCCATACGTGCGATTCCGGAGAGGGGGCCCTCGCATACTGCCTCGAGCACAGACCAGACGTTGTGCTCATGGACGTGGAGCTGGCGGGGGAGATGAACGGAATCGAAGCGGCCGTCGCGGTGCGGCGGGAGCTGCCTCGTCTGCCGGTGGTGTTCTACTCCATTCAGGATGACGACGCTTACTACCGCGCTTTCCGAAACTCAGGCATTCTGAGCCACTATGCCTACGTCCGCAAGTCGAACTACCTGCTGCCGGAGATGATCCTACCCTTGCTTCAGGACGCGGTCAGCGGCCGGAGTTTCATCGATCCAGATGTCGAGGTTCGCGTTCAGGAAGTCACCCACAAGGACGCCGAGTCGCCGATGGATCTGCTTGAGCCGAACGAACAGGAGGTCGCGCGGATGCTCGCGCTCGGCATGACCAACGAGCAGATAGCTGCGCGGATGGGCTTCCGCGATAAGCGGACCATCAGCCGCACCAACGGCCAGATCTACGCCACCTGGGGCCTCAGCAAGAGCGCTACGGATGACAAGGTGGCGCGGACGAGAGCCGCTGTTATCATGCGCGCGGGGCGTTTGATCTCGTGGGATGATGACGGTGTGCCTTGGGTCACCAACGAGCGCGGAGAGCGGGTGAGGTGGGAGGGGTGATCTTCGACGTCGCCTTGCTGCACGGGGCCCTGCTGAGCCTGTCGCTCTTCAACACGGTCGTGCTGCTGTGGCTCGGCCTGACTGTCTTGCTGAACGCAGCGCGGCGCACCTCGGCGATCTGGTTGGTTGGCGGGGGTCTGGTTGCAGCGTCCCTCTTCTTCGTCAGCCACACCGTCATCGTCGGGTACAGCGCGACCACGCTCCGGCCGTCGCTGAAGGCGTGGTGGTCGCTTGGCTGGCTCGGCCTCGTATTCGCTCCATATGCCTGGTATGTCGCGATGCTGTGGCATACCGGCTACTGGGAGGAACCAAGCTCGGACTTCAGCCGCAGGCACCGCGGGGCGCTCACATTGGCCACGCTGCTTGCGGCCGGACTGGTAGCGGCCGTTGCCGCGGGTGGGCCCATGCCTTCGTCAATGCGCCTGAGCGGCCTCTACTTCTTCACCGCGCCACTCCTCTTCGGCATCCCACTGCTGCTGCTTCTCTATCCGCTCTTCGTCCTGGTCTGCGTGCTCTTTTCTCTCACTGCACTGGTCCGGCCTGGGCCCATCTCCCGGTCCCTCGCCGCGCCCGCTCGCAGGCGGGCGCGGCCGTGGCTGGTTGCCGCCTCCCTGTCGGTGCTGATCGTCAGCCTGCTGATGATCGACGTCATGGTCTTCCTCGTTGTCTACGCGCGCGGCCACTATGTCGAGGTGTTGCTCGACCAGCCGGTGATCGAAGCCTTCTGGCTGGACCTGGCCGTGAGCCTGCCGATCACGGCGGCCGTGGTACTGATGGGGCAGGCGGTGGTGGCCTATGAGGTCTTCGCCGGGAGGGCCCTCCCGAGGAGGGGCCTGCGCCGCCAGTGGCAGCTGGTGCTGTTGCTCGCGACACTCGCCAGCGCGGTGGTCGGCGCTACCTTCGCTCTGCGCGCCGATCCGCTGTACACGATTGTGATCCTTGTCGTGCTCGCCACGTTGAGCTATGCCCTGCTCGGCTGGCGCTCCTACGCCGAGCGGCAGGCGCAGGCGGACGAGCTGCGCCTGCTGGTATCCAGCGAACATGCCTTCGACGCCCTGCTGGGTCCGCCCAGCAGCAAGACGGGCGAGACCCCGGAGCCTTTCGTCGCCCTGTGCAGAGATGTGCTCGGCGCTCAGTGCGCCTATCTGCTGCCCACTCGACTGCTTTCATCTCTCGTCGGCGGCCCCCTGACCTACCCGGCAGGCCGCCCAGTCGACTTCGATACCGATGTGCTCTTTGCCCGGCGAAGCGCATCAGACCCGATGATCGTCGCCGTGGAGCCGGAGCACTATGGCGGCGCCGCTTGTGCTGTCTTCCTCTGGAACCCCCGCGGCTTGGCCGGTATTCTCCTGCTCGGCGCGAAGAGGGACGGCGGGCTTTACTCCCAGGAGGAGATAGAGATCGCCCGCGCAGCCGGGGAGCGACTGTTGGACACGATCGCCGTGCTCACTCTGGCACAGCGCCTGCTGTCGCTCCAGCAGGAGCGCTTCATCCAAACCCAGGTGCTGGACACCCAGTCCCGCCGCGCGCTGCACGATGACATCCTGCCCGGCCTCCACGCGGCCATGCTCGGCCTGCGCGCGTCAGCCGGAGATGAAGGTCGGACGGCCAGCGCCCTCGGACAGCTTGCCGGCGTGCACCAGCGCCTATCGGCTCTGCTGCGGGAAATGCCCATCGGGCGCGCCTCACGCGTTCGCGAGCTCGGGCTGTTCGGAGGGCTCCGCGATTCCGTGCGGACGGAGTTCGCCCGTGACTTCGACACGGTGGAATGGGATATCGAGCAGCAGGCGGATGAGCAGGCCGCCTGCCTTCCGACACTCACGGCCGACGTCGTCTTCTATGCCGCGAAGGAGGTGATCCGGAACGCCGCCCGACACGGCCGTGGCGGGGATCCGGCGCGCCCGCTGCAGCTCCGGGTTCAGGCGGCCTGGCGAGACGGCCTCCAGCTCTCGATCGTGGACGATGGCGTCGGCACGGCCGCCACCGGGCCGCCCGATCCGGACAGCCACGGTCTTGCCCTCCACAGCACCATGCTTGCCGTCATCGGAGGGTCCTTGGCGATCGGGGGAGACTCGGCTCCGGGGACCAAGGTGACGATCTTCCTCCCGGCAGAAGTCTGGCGCGGCGACTCGCCAGACGACGAACGGCCTCAGCTCCAGGGATCATGACGCCGAGCGCGGCGGGCATCACGCTGACATCGACAGGCGTTTGGCCGGCCTGGTCACCGTCGACGTGAACGAACACGGGCGGCTCCGACTCAATGAGCACACGCCGGGCTCGCAGGCGATCTACTCCGCGGCAGGCACCGGGGCGGCCTCGCAGCAGCCCGCACACCTGACGAGTGACCTGGACCGCGGGGCCGCTCCGAAACAACCACACGTCGAGCCACCCGTCGTCTGCCACGGCCTGGGGCGCCACCCGCAGATGGTACGTGTAGTGCCGGGCATTGGCGACGAGGACGAGCCACGCTTCCGCCTCCACAGCGGCGGCCTCGGTCGTGACGCGGAATCGCGTGGACGCGTAGCGTGTGAGCAGCCGCACACCGCGACTCAATGCCGAGTAGCCCAGCATGTTCTTGTTCGCTGGCGGCAAGACAGTGTGGACGACCGCTCCGTCGAAGCCTGCCCCCGCCATCTGAGCGAAGGGCCGTCCGTTCGCCAGCCCCAGGTCGATCCGGTGAGCCAGATCACCCAGCGAGACCGTCACGGCCTCCGGCAGCGCGCGAGGGATGCCCAGCTCGCCGGCCAGCGCGTTCAGCGTTCCCGACGGCACGATGCCGAGCGGAAACTCGGTGCCCGCGAGCGCAGGTAGCACGGCATTGATGGTCCCGTCGCCCCCGACGGTGATGACCCTCGTGTCATCCGGCGATTCGTCCCGCAACGCCTCTCGCAGCATGAGCTGCACTTCGCTACGCGAGGAGGCGCACACTTGGCGTACGCGGAATCGTGCCTCTCGCAGGCGTCGGCGGATGTAGGCAAGCCTGGGGCTCCGTCGATGAGACCCGGCATTGGGGTTCGTGACCACGAAGGCCTTCATCAGAACGGCCCCCTGTGAGCCGGGGACAGCGTGGGTGCCGCATCCGGACGCCGGGAACCTGCCGGCGAGGGCCGTGGGATGCGAATCTGCCGGCTCCCTATCGGCCCCTCCGATGCCGCCAGCAGGGCGCTGAGCAGTGGCGAGAGCCGGCCGACTTGCCCGGAGCGAATGACGAGATCCCACAGCGCCTCGAACTTGCCCCAGCCGGCCGTATAGACGACGTGCCGGAGCCGGTCTCGGAGCCGAGCGTGGGTCGCCGCGCTCCTCAGCACTGAGCCCCACCGATAGAAGTTGCGATGGGCGCGCAGCTGCCCGGCTGTGAGCTTCGCCGCCGACATCCGGGCCGGTCGAAACACCACGTGGGCCGTGTCGTACAGGTCCCAGTTCCGGGTGAGGATGCGGCCGTCTGCCACCATGTGCTGGTAGAGCCGGGTGCCCGGGTAGGGTGTCAAGATGTGGAAGGTGGCTGTCTCGATGCCCTGCTCGAGCGCCCAGTCCACCGTGCGGTCGAACACGCTCTCATCATCGTCATCCAGTCCGAACACGAAGGTCGCGTTGACCATCACGCCGGCCTCATGGAAGCGGCGTACGGCCTCGCTGTAGTCGCAGCCCAGGTTCTGGTACTTCCGGTAGCGGCTGAGGTTCCTCTCACTGATCGTCTCGAAACCTACCAGCAGTGTCCGCAGCCCCGACTCGACCGCGAGCTCTAGCAGGTCTGTCTCAAACGCCGAGTCCACGCACGTGGCGGCCGGGAAGGCGCTCGACCTCCGCCAGAGCCTGGTCCAGGGCCTGCGTGTAGAAGGGCTTTCCGCCACGGAAGAAGGCGGAGTTCGAGCAGAAACCACAGCAGTGCGGGCAGCCGCGCGAGACTGCCAAGGCGTTCGGCGCCAGATAAAGGTGCGTCTTGATCAGGTCCCGGCGGACAGGCGGTTGAGTGGCGAGGCTCCGGACCTGGGAGCGATAGATCCTCTCCGGCCGCCCGGCCCTGAAGTCGTCGAGGAACCGCGGCCACGCCTCCTCCGCCGGGCCGAGGACCACGGTGTCTGCATGCCTGAGTGCCTCGGCCGGCATTGCGGTCGCATGCAGGCCGCCCAGGCATACGTGAACTCCCCTCCCGCGGTAGTGATCGGCTATCTCATATGCGTGGCGAGCCGCGGACACAGACACCGAGATGCCGACGAGGTCAGGGTCGTCATCCAGTTCCAGCGGCTCGAC
>JALGXV010000181.1 GCA_029821885.1 Candidatus Hebobacteria bacterium | reverse complement strand
GAATGCTTCGCGAAGGAAGATGGACATCCCGCGCTCCTGCGTGGCGGGGATGACGTGTTCGAGCGCGGCGTCGCCAACGACGCTGAGATTCGTGAAGACGGCGTCGAAGCTGGCTGTCTCGACCATCTCCAGAGACAGTGCTTCGCCCGAAAGCGTGTCCACGCAGGCGAAGCGGATGAGACCGTCCGCCTTGAGCTGCTCGACATTCCTCGCGAGCTTCCTCACATACCGAAGTTGTAGAAGTCGATCCGCTCCCGGTGCAGCAGCTCGCACCCGTGCTCGGCCTCCGCCTTCAGCAGCCCGTAGTCCAAGAGCTTCGACTTGTCCTCATCTGATGGGTCATTGTTGTAGACCATGCCCTCGGGCCGCGTCTGTATGTAGACCGGATGGGGCGGCGGCATCTCCCGTAGGTTACGTCCGAGGGCCTCCTTCTCCGAGTCCATCGTGACATCGAAGAAGTTGATGCCGCCCTCGTACGCGACTTGAAGGATCTTGCGCCGCCTTTCTTGCCCGAAGCCATCCCATATCACGCCCGGGGTGACGGACTTGTGGAACTCCTCCCCCATCGCCTTCACCCGGCCGTCAGCCAGGAACTCGTGACCTCCCAGGCCGATCTCCGAGAGCTCGATCTCCGAGCCAGGTACGCGGTTGTATCTCATCATTGCGCTCCTCTGAAGTGTGGCTCAATACCGCCCGTGCTCGTCGAGCAACGCCATCAGGTAGCAGTAGTTGTCCCACGACACTGTCGGCGGGACGGAGTGATCGCTGTGATAGATGTATCCACCGTCGGCGGCGACCTCGAGCTTCGACAAGAGCTCTTCCCTCACGTCGTCTCGCGTGCCCGACATCTTGCGCACATCGATATTGCCGAAGAAGGTGATCTCTTTCCCGTACGTCTTCTTCAGCTCACGAATGTCCTGCCCGGCCTTCGCTTCAAGGGGCTGAATGGCCGCGAAGCCGGCCTCGATGAAGCGCGGAATCAGCTCCTGGATGCGCCCGCAGGAGTGCAGTATCACCGGCTTGCCCAAGGAGTTGAAGAACTCGCACATTCGCCTGTGCTGGGGGAACAGCAGCTCTTCGTAGAGCTGCGGGGAGAAAAGAGTCGAGTTGCGGTAACCCAAATCGCCATAGAACCAGGCGCCATCGAAATCGATCCCCGTCTCTAGCATGTGACTCGCGCCAGCGATGATAAGATCAGTGTAGGTAGCGAAGACATCGGCGACCAAGTCAGGGTCGTCCATCATCTGCGTGAAGATGCCCACCTGTCCCCACACCGGCCAGGCTGCTTCGTATGCCTCCACGCATGTGAAGTGGGTGAAGAGGCCCTTGTCCCGGCCCTCTTCGTAGAGCCGCCGCGTGTCAGCATTCAGCCGATCATCTGTCCATTCGAGACGCTCGCGATGGTGCTCCCAGTCCTCACGCGTCCTGATTCTGTGATCCATCCACTGGGGCGTGTGGCCGCTCTCCCGCTTGAAGTCCTTGCGTAACACGCCATTGGCATCCCGCTGGACCGTGTACTCGTCACACTCCTCGATGACCTCACCGGGAAACCGGAAGGAGAGGTCCGGCCCGGGCACGGTCCAGAAATCGAAGTCGAACTTCGTCGCGACGTCTTCCTCTGGGCCGAGGCCTTCGCTGCGCCAACGTTCAATCGTCTCGCTCCAGATCTCGTCCCGCCGACAGATGCGGTCGGGGATCTCTCCCCGAAGTGTTGCGAGAACGCGCTCGCGTGATGTCACACCGGCCTCCGATGTCAGTCCGGGAGACCATTTCTGCCCGCCAGACCAAGGGTCCTCGGTGAAGGGATACCTTCGGTGGGGGACGAGACCTTGGATGAATGAGCCGCGCGCCTGGCAGGGCGGGCAGGTCGCGCGGCTTCGCCCGGCGGCAGGTCGCGCTTGCAGGTCACTCCGTCGCGGCCATGCGGAGCAGCGGGCCCCAGCGACTTTGGGCTGTGATCTCACAGTGTTCGGCCAGCCAGTCGAGGACCGCCTTGCGCGGGAGTGCCGTCGTCGGGGTGCAGTTCGCGTACACTGAGCAGAATGCCTCCAACGGCGTTGCTCGACCGTGGTCAGTGAAGAACCTGCTCAGCTTCAGGTCCAGCCATTCGGCCGCGGTCGCGTACGCGAGGCCCTGCTGGGCGTCGAACGTCGCCGGATTCTGCGACGGCACGACCCAGCGGCCGCCCTTCTGGACGAACTTCGCCTTCGCCGGGAGCCGATGTCCTAGTACTCGGCCGCTGCCCACATACAGGAACTCTCTATCGGAGAGCATATACTGCACGACCTCGGGTGCCACGTCAGCCCTGAAGCGGACATACGGGTCTGTGTCGAAGTGGACGCCCGGCTGAAACACATCCAGGTCAATGACACTGATGAGGATGGCGGGGCGGCCCTCGGACTCGGCCGCGCGGTTCCTCGCGAAGCCGAGAGGCGTGCTCGTCCCGAACGCCATCCACACGCCCTTGTAGTGGGCGAAGCCGTGCTCCAGGATCTTGGCGGCCCGAGAGACGCTGGTCCCGTGCCACAAGACCATGTTGTGGTCCTTCGTCCGCTCGTAGAGCGCAGAGGCCAATGCTCCGTGCTCGACCGCGAAGTCGTTCAGAGAGACATCGCCGCGGAGCTGCTGCCGCGCCGCGTAGACCTCCGCGACGTGTAGGAAGTCCCACTCCGGTCCGCGCAGCAGCTCATCCGCCTTCATCCTGCGGCGCAGTCGGCGTCGGGATAGCTTGGTCTCTGCTCGTCGTGTCATCGGTCCGCAGCATCCTAGCTCGCGGTCGGCTGCAGAGTCAATGTCCGCCTGGTGCGCCTGCACTGTGCTACAATGGCGGCCAGCGCGGCTGCTGCCGAGAGGAGCAAGGGCGCGCAGGGCTGCGAATGGTCCGCCACAGGTCCGTTGCCATGATTCGCATAGGGACGCGTATCGTGTCCGCGCTGCTCTGCGTGGGCGTTGCTCTCTGCTACTGGCGCAGGCCCGACTCCTGTGCACTCATCACGCTCTACCCGGCCTGGGCGTGGTTCATCGTTGGAGCTGTTCTCCTACTTCTGTCATGGCACCGGACAGATCTGCGCGCGATCGTTGCCTTCGCCGCGCTATGGCTGGTGTTCGCGGTGTTCTTCGCTGAGGAGCCACGATCTCTGCTCAGAGGGATCGGAGGGAAGTCGTCAGAGTGGCTCGCCGCTCAGCAACGCGGCGATGCGGTCCGTGTCGTGTCCATGAACTGCGCCGGAGGCAGCGAGGACGCCGCCGCGGAGGCGATGCGGCAGGGGGCCGACGTGGTCTTGCTCCAGGAGTCGCCTCCGGCCGAGAGGGTCCGCCAACTCGCCGAGGACGAGATGGGTGAGCGCGCGTCAGTCGTGTGTGGCCCGGATGCCGCCATCGTAGTGCGAGGCCAGGCCGAGGAGATCCCGCTTCCGACTGAAGTGAGCAGATTCGCGGTCAGAGCCCGCGTCACGACAGCGACAGGCATCGAGACCGATGTCGTCAGCCTTCGCCTCCTGCCCCCGCTGCTCTCCTTTGACATCCTCTCGCGGGACTGCTGGCGGTCTCAACGGGCAAACCGGACGGCCCGCCGCGAGCAGATCGCTCTGATCGCCGTTGAAGTGGGCGACTCAACCGCGGAGGGGTCGCTGATCCTCGGGGGAGACTTCAATGCGCCCGGCGGCGACGGAGCGTTTCGAGCGTTGCCCGGTCGCCTGCGAGATGCGTTTCGCGAGGCCGGTGCGGGCTGGGGGAACACCGCGACGAACGACTTCCCGCTGCTCCGGTTCGACCAGGTCTGGGTGAGCAAGCACTGGCGCGTAGCGAGGGTGACGGCGCACAAGGCGCAGCACTCCGATCATCGCATGGTGGTCTGCGACCTGATTCGAGAGACCGGGCACGGTAGCCGGGAAGAAGTTGCGCGCTTCAGTCGTGCCTCGCCTCGCAGGTAGCGTATCAGTCCGGGAGGCTTGGCTCGACCCCTGGTCTCCGGGCCCCGTGTCGGCTCAGGAGCCAGCCGTTCCAGCCAGGGCCCGGCTGATGCCGCGCCCGGACTCCAATCATCTGTTCCCCGGCCTCTCGCGCATTTGACGGTCCGAACGCTCACTGTATAATAGCGCCAGCCATCAAAGTGCATCATCTGACATGCTCAGCTCTCCCCGACTCGCCAGGTTTCTCGGTCCGCTAACCATCCTTCTCGTCGCGGGACTCGCCGGGTGCGGCGGTCGGCGCGACGACGGCGGCGGGCCCGAGCCGCCTCAGATCGGCGCGCCGGCGCCGTTCACGCCGAGTTCGCCCGCGGTCGATCGCCTTCGAACCGCCGCAGAGGAGGCGAATGTCGTTCTGGTCATCATCGATGCCGCCCGCGCCGATCACGTGGGATGCTACGGGTACCCGCGGGAGACCACCCCGAACATAGACCGACTGGCGTCCGACGGCTATCTGTTCGAGAACTACTTCGTCCAGTTCGTGGAGACAAAGCCCTCCACGGCCTCTGTGTTCACGTCTCAGTATCCCGACACACACCTCGCCTATCACGAGCGCATGCTGCCTGAATCCACCTTCACGCTCGCCCAAGGCTTCGGCTCAGCCGGCTATCATACCGTGCTGTTCAGCCAGAACGAGTATGCCTCACCACTCTGGGGCCTGGGCCTTCACTTCGACGAGGCCTTCTATGAGCCGCACATCATCGCCAATGGCAGGCAGAAGCCATACATCTGGGAGGCCGAGGCTGTGCTCGAGTTGATCGAACCGTGGCTCGAGAAGAGCGCTCCTGAGCCCTTCTTCGCCTACATTCACTTCATCCCGCCACACGACCCATACTTGACGCCGTTGGACATGTACTACAAGTTCTACGACAAGGACCCGCCGAACGCGTGGCGGTCACCGTATCCATTCGATGAAGTGGAGCAGGAGCTGAGGCAGAGGGAGAAGCCGTGGTCCGAGAAGCTCTTCATCAACCGTTACGATAGCCATCTCCTGTACGCGGACTGGGCGGTAGGCAAGGTCGAGGAGATGCTGCGCGAGGCCGGGCTGTTTGAGAACACGTTGTTCATCGTGACCTCAGACCACGGGGAGGCTTTCGGGGAGCACGGCTACAAGGGGCACACGATCTCGGCCTACGACGAGACCACTCACGTCCCGCTTGTCATGCGTTTCCCGGGATCCGGTGGTCCCACCGGGAGGGTCCCGGGGCTAACACAGGCCGTCGATCTGCTTCCCACGCTGTTGGACCTGCTCCAGATACCCTATCCGAGTCGTGGTGTGCAGGGGCGGTCGCTGCTCTCCGCCATGGCGGGCGAAGAGGGAGAAGTCAACGACTACATCTTCTGTCGCACCGCGGGGAAGCCACCCAGCTACGCAGTGCGCGATCACCGATCACTGCTCATCCTCTACCAGGGCGGCGAGCTGCGCGCGCTCTACGACCTCGAAAAGGATCCTCGAGCCGTAGAGAACACCATCGACGAGCAGCCCGAGAGGGCGGCGGAGTTGCTCGAAGCGTTTCGAGCCTTCGCCGAGACGCAGGTGGCACCGCCGCTGGACTACCTGGACCCGGACGCTCCCACTCCCGAACTCCCGGAAGTCCAGGAGGTCGAAGTGACGGAGGAGATGGAGCGGACCCTGAGAGCCCTCGGGTATCTCAAGTAGGCTGCGACGACAGGGCCGTCAGGGCTTCTGGCACGCTCCAACAGAGAGGCCCTCTTTCTCGGGAAGCGCGTTGCCCCAGAAGTCGCGGCCTCCGTTGTCCGGGATTGGAATGCCCGCTCCCACGCAGGGGGAGTCCGGGCTGAGCCGGTAGGCAGCAAGTTCGGCCAGGTCCTCCGGCTTGATGCTGAGCTCGTCTCCGACCCCTGTGAGCAGCGGATCCAGGGCAAGCCCAAGCAGCTCTCCGCGCGACATCTCCTGGCCCGTGGCCTCCGCCCACTCCTCAATACTGCCGTGACCTTCTGAGGAGAAGGGGACCTCACCGATGGACCAGTAGCAGTTTCCCTCGAAGCGAGCGCGGCTGGAATCGCCTTTGATGAGCTCCTGTGTGGATACGAATATGTTGTTTCGGAACCGCACTCGCGGGACCGGTCTGTCCCCAAAGCCTACGGCGCCGCCCTTTGTGTTGTAGACAGTGTTGTTGTAGACCTCGGCGTCGGACATGCCTGCGTCGTTGGCCATCACCTCGATGCCACAGCCGATGTTGGTCCTTATGCCGTCGTTGACACTGATGTTGTAACGCACGACGGTGTTCTTCCAGACCGGTGCCGTGGGATACTGACACAGGAAGTAGCCCGGTCCCACGTTCTCGTATGAGAGGTTGTACTGCATTACGGAGTTCGTCACACCGCCGTCGAAGTCGAAGCCGCCGCCGTCCCAGCCCGGGCTCTTGTTGTGGTGCGC
>JALGXV010000180.1 GCA_029821885.1 Candidatus Hebobacteria bacterium | reverse complement strand
TCGCACGCGATAGCATCCCCGCCGGGTGGCTGTCCGCTCGGGTCCTCGGCCTCCTCGCCTTCGTGGTCAACTGCCTCGTCGTCTTCGGCTTGCTCGCCTACTTCCTCGACTTCCGCCGCCTCTATGGATATGCGGTGCTGTGGGCGCTGGCGTTCCCGGCGAGTGAAGTCGTTACCACACACACCGCGCTCTCCCCCGCCAGCGCCTTTCTGCTCACAGTCGGCGCGTTCGCGGGCGTCATGCTCGTTACCGGGATCGTGTTGCTGATCCGCTTCCTCCGCGACTATCCGATCGCCACCGAACCAGCGATGGAGAACAACGGGTGAAGCGCTGAACGAAGGAGATTCGTCATGTCGGAGACCATCAGTCTGAAGGAACTCGAGCGAAAGGCCTACCGGTCTTTCTTCAAGGACGGCATCTGGGACATCTACCTCGGGCTTCTCCTGCTCGCAATGGGTGGCGGCCCGGCTCTCCTCGCGCTGGGGGCGCCGCTCGTCTGGGCGGCGATTGGAGGGCTGGCGGTGGCCGCGCTGGGGATGTTCATCTTCTTCGCGGGCAAACGGTGCCTGACGGTTCCGCGCCTCGGCACGGTGAGATTCGGCCCCGCGCGCAAGGTCGGGAGGAAAAGAGCGGTGGTCGTGTTCTCGGCCTCCGTCCTCGTCGGAGTCGCGCTCTTTGCGCTCTCGTGGACCGGCATCACCCGGATCACGGTGCTCGAGGCGATTCCCCTGCCGGCGCTCGTCTTCGCCGCCAACTGCATCGTCGTCTTCGGCCTGGCCGCCTACTTCCTGGACTTCAGTCGGCTCTACGCCTACGCGGTGCTCTACGCGGCCGCGTTCCCCTTGGCCGTGCTCCTGCATGGCCCGGCGCAGCTTCCCTACGGATGGCCGCTCGCCTACTCGATCGCCTCCGCACCCATGCTCATCATCGGGCTGGTGCTGCTCATCCGTTTCTTGCGCGAGTATCCGCTCGGGCCCCCGAACACACCGGAGCCCTGCTCCCAGCGTCAACTGAGAGTGAGGTCCACTGTTGCGCCTGGGACAGAGGAGAGGATGGATGGCTAACGGCAGGGATGACTCGGGCCAGCGCCCCTCCCTGGCCGACATCGACCGGCTCATCCACGAACCGGCCCGGTTCCTGGTCATGGCTCACCTCTATGTCGTCGAGGCGGCCGACTTCCTCTTCCTCCAGCGACAGACCAATCTGACCTGGGGCAACCTGTCGTCTCACATGTCGAAGCTGGAGGATGCCGGCTACGTCCACGTGGAGAAGTCCTTCAAGGGGAAGAAGCCCCACACGATGCTGCGACTGACGGAAGAAGGCCGCAAGGCCTTTCGGGACTACCGGGATCGGATGCAGGAAACGTTGTCCGCCTTGCCGGAGTGAAGAGCTAGGAACCTACGTGCTGCTCTCTGAGATGCGGCTCGGCCGCACAGTGAACGGACCTGCGAATGGATCGCTGGGATGAATGCTGTTGAGATAAGGAACGTCACCAAGCGCTTCGGCGCCGTGACCGCGGTCGACGATCTCAGCTTGGACGTTCCAACCGGGAGCGTCTACGGCTTCATCGGGCCGAACGGGTCGGGGAAGACGACGACGCTTCGCATGATCATGAGCATCTTCTATCCCGATTCCGGTTCGATCCGCGTGCTGGGGCAAGAGCGCCACGAGGCGGCAATGGACCGCGTCGGATACCTGCCCGAGGAGCGGGGGCTGTACCGGAAGATGAAGGTGCGGGATGTGCTCCGCTTCTACGGACGGCTGAAGAATGGCGGCGACGTGAACGGCGACGTGGACCGCTGGCTCGAGCGGCTCGGCCTGGCCGACTGGGCGGACAAGCGCGTGGAGGCCCTGAGCAAGGGGATGAGCCAGAAGGTCCAGTTCATCGCCGCCATCGCGCACCGGCCCGAGCTGGTCATCCTCGACGAGCCCTTCACCGGATTGGACCCGGTGAACCTGGACGTGCTGCAGGAGGCGGTCCTCGAGCTTCGCGCTGCTGGCTCGACCGTCATCTTCAGCACCCACGACATGAGCACCGCCGAGGCCATGTGCGACTTCGTCTTCATGATCTTCCAGGGGCGGAAGGTGCTCGACGGGACGCTCGCCGATGTCCAGGACCGGTACGGAACCGACACCATCCGGGTCCGCATCGAGGGCGATGCGACACGTCTCCAAGGTATTCCCGGCGTCGAACGGCTCACCGATCGCGGCCAGCTCCAGGAGCTTCGGCTCGAGTCGGGCGCTGACTCGCAGGAGGTGCTCGGCGCGATCATGTCGCGCGCTCGCGTGACTCATTTCGAGTTGGGCCGGCCGTCCTTACATGACATCTTCGTGCGCATTGCCGGGCCGGAGGCAGAGGAGGCGAGCGATGCGTAAGGCGCTGTTCGTCGCCATCCGCGACTACAACGCGGCGGTCCGAACCAAAGGTTTCCTGATCGGCCTCCTGTTCGTGCCCATCATGTTCGGCGGCGTCTTCATCGTCATGAAGCTCACCGAAGGGCAGGGCGATACCACGGACCGACGGATTGCGGTGGTCGACCACACAGGTGTTGTTGCGCCCGCACTTATCGAAGCCGCGGAGCGGCGCAACGAGTCCGAGCTCTACGACGAGGAGACGGGCAAGAAGGTGAAGCCCGCGTACCTGATGCACATCGTGCCGCCCAACGACACCGACATGGCGGCCCAGCGGCTGGAGCTCTCGGACAAGGTGCGCGCCGGCGAGCTGTTCGCCTTCCTTGAGATCGGGCGAGATGTTCTCGACCCCGGAGACGACGGCGACGCATTTCGCATAGCCTACTACTCCGAGAATCCTGCCTTCGACGACACGCGCCACTGGCTCACCTCTCCGATCAACGACCGCATTCGCAGCCTGCGACTGGCCGAGGCTGACCTCGACAAGGACACAGTCGAGCGCCTCACCCGGTGGATGTCGGTGGAGGGGCTCGGTTTGCTCAGCGTCGACGAGGACACCGGAGAGGTACGCGGTGGGGAACAGGACAACACGGCTGCAGTCTTGCTTATGCCCTACGCCATGATGATGCTCATGTTCATACTCATCATGGCGGCCGTGGGGACACTGGTCACCGCCATCATGGAGGAGAAGGGCCAGCGGATAGCAGAGGTGCTCCTTGGCTCGGTCCGGCCGACACAGCTCATGGCGGGCAAGCTCCTGGGGGCCATCGGCGTCTCGCTCACCATGGTGACGATCTACATGCTGGCCGGGGTGTTCGTCGCCGGGCAGGTGGAGGCGTCGGACCTCATTCCCTACGACGCGCTGCCATGGTTCGCCGTCTACGGGCTCGCCGCGCTCTTCATGTTCGGCGCCATCGCCCTCGCCCTGGGGTCGGCCTGCACCGACCCAAAGGAATCCCAATCCCTGATGATGCCCATGTGGTTCCTCATCGCGCTCCCCATGTTCGTCTGGGTCCCCGTCGTGAAGGAGCCGGTCGGCGGCCTTGCCACATGGCTCTCGCTGATACCGATCTACACCCCGATGATCATGCTCATCCGGATCGCCTCCCCGGTGACCATCCCGGCCTGGCAGCCGTGGGCGGGTCTGGTCGGCGTGATTCTGTTCACCGCGATCTCGGTATGGACGGCCGGCCGCATCTTCCGCGTCGGCATCCTCATGCAGGGCAAGCCGCCGCGGATCACCGAGATCCTACGCTGGGCCGTGCGCGGCTGACGCTCGAGGGCCGCACGCGCGGTGCCGTGAGTCTCCATCGCGTGCAGCCGCCGAGGTACGGTTGACTGCCGCAAACAGGTGTGCTACAAGGGGGCGGCGAGGAAACACGATGGCCTCTGGAGCGAGCGGGCACCAAGCTTCGCAAAGCGTGAAGGGCGGCGCGTGTGAGAAGCCGATCGAGATAGCTCACGCCCGCACCTGCAGCTGCGCCCCAAACCACATCAACTGCCTCACCCCGAAGGAGTGGCTCAAGGCTCAGATAGGGGTGTGGCAGTTCTACTATGAAGCGAGGGACGTGCGGGACAAGGATGCCCACCCGGCAACGTATCCTATCGCGCTGTCCACCCGCTGCATCGAGTTGTTCACCCACGAGGGCGAGTTGGTCCTCGACCCGTTCGTGGGAAGTGGCACGACCCTCGTCTCCGCCCGCGATACCGGCCGGAATGCCGTTGGTTTCGACCTGAAGGAGGAGTACGTCGAGCTGAGCCGGACGCGCCTGGATCAGCAGGCGCTCTGCAACCAATCCCGTCAGGTCGCAGTGTGCGACGATGCGCGCAACATACCGCAGTACTTGGAAGAGGAATCGGTATCATTGATCCTCACCTCCCCCCCGTATGCCAACCTCCTGAACAGGCAGCGAAAGAACAAATCCCGAAGGGGCGGGGAGAGATACAATCAGCAGTATCGCCGCGTAGAGCAGTACTCACAGGACCCGCGAGATCTGGGCACGCTCCCGCTCGAGGAGTACTCCCGCGAGATGGGCAGCATCTTCGCCGGGTTGCTCCCTCTGCTGAAACCGCGCGGTCACTGCGTTGTCAACGTGCCGGACATGTGGTGGGAGAACGAACGCATCACGATTCACATCGCACTGACCGAGGCGTTGCGGGAAGTGGGCTACGAGCTTCGCAACACGATCATCTGGGACAGGACGAACATCGTCAACCGGATCGGCATCTTCGGATGGCCGAGCAACTACATCACCATGGGAGTGACGTTCGAGTACCTGCTCGACTTCTGGCGGCCACCCGCTTCCTAGCCTCTCGGCATTCTTCGACAACATTGGTGAGGCCGCGTTCTATCAGACCTCTTGCGCGTGCGTGCGTCCAGACCCTATCCGCCTCCGGCCACCTCGACCCAGGCCATCGGGTGCCAGCCGTCCTCCCTGATGCTCTCGACGGCGAGCTTCACGCGGGGCTCGTCGGTCTCCGGGTCCACGATTCCGACGTCCACCTTCGCCGAGCCGGGCCTGAGCCACTCCGGCCCCGTGATTCGCTCTGAGAACCACGTGTGGTCCGGCATCCACTTGCGGATGTCCTGTCTCGAGTGCACGACCTCTTCCCGGCCGTTCTGCCGAAAGCGATAGGCGAAGCGGTAGGGACGGTAGATGGGAGCGACGCCCACGTTGTCGATGAGGACCTCTACCCTGAAGCGCTGCCCCGGCTTCACCTCGAGCGGTAACAACATCTGCCTCAGCACAAAGCGATACCCCATCCGCCGGTTGAACTCGTCGATCCTGGGCATCCACTCCTCCGGGATGTAGCAGGACTTCGGCATGAAGACGGAGATATGGTACTTGTAGCCCTGCTCCAGGATCCAATCGATGTCCCATCCCTTCTCGTGCCAGTGGCCGACGGTCCAGCAGGTTTCCATCGTGACCGGCGCTGTGCGCCACGCGTCCTGCACGCCATCCGCCGCCACCTCGCGGGGGTAGGCGTCGTACATGTGGTTCCAGCACAGCCCTTCGGGGACTTGCCCGCGGCCGTCCGTGCGAACATCGCCGAAGCAGTCGGCGCGCCAGCCGATCTTGCGTCTCTCCTTCTTCGCCGCGTAAGCGCAGCCGTGCGTTCCCAGCATCGAGACCAGTTGGGTCTTGCGGAAGCTCCGCAGGTAGGCCTCGACCAGCTTGGCCGCCGCGGCCTTCCCCGCGTTCCCGCCCATCTCTCCCCAGGGCCCGCCGTAGGCGATGTCGAAGCTCTCCAGGTCGGGGTGCCCGTCGTAGCGCTGGCCGAAGGCGCGGATCACATCGCCCCAGTGCTTGATGTAGAGCGAGTGGTTGATGTCCGGCTCCCGGAATCCGTAGGTGGTTCCCTTCCTCTGCCGGACTCCTCCCGCCTCCCAGAACCACTCCGGCAGGTCATCTGACGCGTACGGCATCAGCCGCACCTGGAGCGTCTGGCCTCGGACCCGCGCCGCCTCCAGCGCGCCGTCGATGATGTCCCAGCGGAACGCGCCCTTCTGCGGCTCGATCACCGACCACAGCCACCGGCAGTAGGCGATCGTCGTCTGCGGGTAGCGCTCGTTCTCGAGATTCCCATCGAAGGGATCGAACTCAGTCGGCGCGCCGCGATCATCCCAGCGCGTCCCCGGGTAGAGCGGGTCGCCATTGAAGCGCTGGAATGTCGTCGTCCCCTTATGCGGGTTGCCCAGATAGGCGAAGCTCTCCTTGGGCCGCACCCGCTGGATCACCTCGCCGGGCGCGAA
>JALGXV010000023.1 GCA_029821885.1 Candidatus Hebobacteria bacterium | reverse complement strand
TGTATGCTCGGTCTCCTTACCCTATTGATACTCGCGCCAGGCCGCGACCAGCTTGTCGACGCTCGGCCAAGGGGTGTCCGGGAAGAGAGCGTCGACGGGATGCAGGATGAATCTGTGAGTCGGTCCCAATACGTCCATCGCCTGGTGCACTTCGTCTCTGATTCGCTGTCCATCACTTGAGGCCAGCGATACCGCGTTGGTCCCCCCGACGACGCACATCCCATCTTTCGCAAGGTCACGCGCTCGCCCCAGCGACAGCCGATCCTGCACGGGGTCCACGAAGTAGAGGACATCCACGCCAGCATCGGCCAGGCGAGTGCCCAGGAGGTCGACTCCCGTCGTGACGACGTAGGCGAACTTCTTGCCGTGCTCGTGAGTCAGGCGCGCTAGCTCGGCGATCCGAGGAAGCAAGAACGTATCGAGGAGAGCAGGTGACCAGAAGTCCGTGCCTGAGTACCATCCCCGCTGCACTACCATGTCCACTCCCGGCGTCGAGGCCGCCAGTTTCACGCGGGCTGCGTCGGTCTGGGTGATGATGTCCAACAGTTTGGCGAAGGTGTCCGGCTCATCGAGGGCCATCATGACGGCCCCCTCTGTGCCGGCAAGCCAGACGGCGGCGTCCATGCCAAAGGCGGCCCAGGCCTGCACTGGCACTTCGTGCTCCTCGGCAAAGGAGCGGAGGCGCGTCATCCGCTCTGCGAACCACGCTCGCGCCGCCGCGTCGGGCGGCGCGAACAAATGACCGATCTTGGGGACATCCTCCGGGCTGCTCACCGCGTGTTCGACCGCGCGCGGGATGTTCAGGTCTTCGAGGAGTTGGACTGTGTCCGGCTGAATGACCCAGCCCTCTCCCTGTGCCTCCCCGGTCTGACAGACAGCGTGGCGCAGTCTGCCGGCGGGTGTAGCGTACTCGCGAACGGCCACGGGATGATCCCGTCCTGCGCCCGCTGGGACTGTCGTGTCCGTCACAGTGACCTCCGGGGCCGCGCTCCACGGCACAGAGACTTCCAGGAGATCGTCCACTCCCAGGGAGCGCCACGCCAGCACGCGGTTGAAGTCGTCCTGCAGATCCCAGGGCTCGGGCAGCGTGTGGATGTGCTCCATGCGGAGAGAATACCAGTAGGGGACGTCGCGCCCGTCGGTCTTCTTCCAGCGGAGCTCCCGCGGAGCACGTAGGCCGAAACACCAAGTCGTCAGCGGCACGTGGTCCGCCGGCTGTCCGTTCCACGCAGCCAGGATTCGTTCTCTGGACGTCACTTCTTCAGCACCAGCACCCGCACGTCCAGGCTCCTCACTGTCACGGCGACCTGATCTCCGGTTCGCTCGACCGCCTCGCCGAGGAGGGCTTGCACAGCCGACCAGCCGGCGACATCGATCTGCTCCGTCACCGTCTCTCCGGTCGGGTTGGTGAAGATCCATGCCTCCTTGCCTTCGATGGCCCGCTTCCGCAGCAGCAGAGCACCCTCGTGGGCGGGTGCGACGCCGACCTGCTCCAGCAGCGCGCGAACTGCTTGCCGGGAACGCTCGTCGCGATAGGCCGTCCCAGTGTGGCCCACCAGGGTGCCGAGAAGCCACGCCCGGCCCTTTCCCACCTCTCTCACCGTGCCTGCGACTGCCTCCCCGTACTGCAGGCAGGGCTCGCCGTCTGTACAGGAGAACGTCTCGAGGTAGACATTCGCGCGCAGCTTGTGACCCTCCAGGCGGCCCGTACCAGTGAGCATGGTTTCGTCGAGATACTCGCCCCACGAGCGTTCGATGGGAGACCAACGCGCCCCACCGCCAACTTCCCGCACCATGCTAAGGCCCTCGTGACGAACGCCGAATAGCTGTCGCGCGACGGGCGACATCTCTCCCCGGTTGGCGAAGGAATAGGCGTTGATCCGGCCGGGACAGGCCTCGCTGATCAAGTTTCCCCCACCATCCACGTAGCGCGCCAGCTTCTCCGCCACCTCCTCGGACAGCGAAATCGGAAACGGGAGGATGATGGCTCGATAGCGACGTGCATATGCCTCGTCAAGCTCAGACGTGTCCACGAAGTCCACCGGGATCCCTGCATCCCACAAGATGCGATGCCAGCCGCGAACACTATACGGAAGGTGCTCGCCTCCCCGGCGCATGGTGGCGCAGAACTGGTAGTTCCATTCGTTGACCAGGATGGCGACATCCGCGCCGGGCCAGGAGGGCTGCCCGAAGAGCTCGGGGTGCTCGCACAGCGCCTGGCCGATCCGCGACGCCTCTTCGAACCGAGCTGTGCTGTCGCCTTCGCTGTCGAGCAGGCTGAAGCCGTTGGCCTCCGCGGCAGCGATCTCGGCCCTGGTCACCCAGAAGGAGAGAGCGGTCACCCCGGAGCCGATGGCAGTGAGCATCCACCGGCGAATGTCCTCCGGGGAGGGCACGCGGCCGAGGTGGAAGCCATCGCTGACGCGGCCGCCCTGGAATTCCGCCGCCCAGACGGGGCTGCCGCGACGGTTGCAGGAGCGGAGGTTGTCGTACTTCAGCGCCACGCTGTCCCACATTTCGGTCAGCAGGGAGCCATGCTTCTCCAGCGGTATTGTTGTCGCCCTTGCGTCATCCCAATCGTGCAGGGCAAACCAGGTGGGGTATGTCGAACAGCCCAGGAAGTCCTGACAGCGCGCGTAGGTCCAGTCCCGTCCGGAGCCTGCCGTGTAGGCATCCACGTGGGCAAAGACAGGGCGGCGCAGGGGATCCGCCTCCCGTATCGCCTCCGCCCTGCTGCGCAGTGCGCGTGCTACGTGAACGTCATCCATGAAGTATTTCCAGTGGACGTCGAGGGCAGTCCACGCATTGTCTGTCCGTTGGGGCGAGATGGCGGCCCAGTCGAGGTAGCGCGAATTCCATGCTCGATTGAGCGCGGCCAGGTCACCGAACTCCCCCTTAAGCCAGGCGCGGAAGGCCTCGAGCGTGTGCTGGCAGTAGCAGACGGGCTGACCGACAATGCGCTCCGACCAGTAGCCGATCTCCTGCCACGTGTTCCAGATGATCTTATCGTAGCCGCCGAGGGTCTGCACTAGCTTCTTGATGAAGCGCGCTTGGTCTGCCCGCGCGCCCGGGTGGTCGAAGCAGGGCCCCGGCTTGCCATCGGCGGGCAGCGGGGTCTGCGCCTCATAGAGGATGGGAAGCCCGTTGATGCCCACCATGCGGCAATCAGGATGCTTGCGCCATAACCAGCCGGGAGCTTGCTCGCAGGTCAGCCCGAGGTACACCACCATATCGAGCTTCGCGGCATGAGCGATGAGCTCTTCGTAGCGCGAGAAGTCGTAGCTGCCCTCCTCCGGCTCGTCTATCGCCCAGCTTTCCTGCAGCTTCACCAGGTTGAAGCCGTGCTGCTTGAGGTTGTCCATGTCCCTCTTCAGCTCGGACATTGGAGGCATCGGCTCGCGGCAGAGGTGAGAGCCGAAGGGGAAAATCCCGTCGATGGGTCCCAGATTCATGCTGTACTTCCCTCCCCAGGGCGATCTTGACGTGCGACGACAATCGACAATGCGGGC
The DNA here is from genome assembly GCA_029821885.1 of Candidatus Hebobacteria bacterium. Classification (GTDB taxonomy): domain Bacteria; phylum Armatimonadota; class Hebobacteria; order Hebobacterales; family Hebobacteraceae; genus Hebobacterum. Next base: position 19,706 of record JALGXV010000023.1, on the reverse strand, counting down.
AGCCTCCGAAGGCGTCGGAGCAACAGCGAGAGCCCCGCCCCGTCACCGAAGCGACCGCACCACTGCCGTCAGGCCGCGGTCGCGTCACGGCCGCCGTAGGCGCCCTTCGGATCATTCGGTCGGACGGTCTGCCCGGTTTCGGCCGACCGCCGTGCGGCTTCGAGGATCGCCATGACATCGCGGCCGCGCTGAGCGGTGATGGCCGGGGGCCTGCCCGTGGACAGCGACTCCGAAAGGTTGGCATAGAAACGAGCACTGAGTTCTTCGCCGACGTCGTAGTCGCGGGTGCCGCTGCTGAGGCCCACCTCATGTGGCACCAGATCCACTGTCACGTCGTCCATGGAGCGGCGGATCCGCATGTCCGTCCAGTGGCCCCAGGCACCATCGGCCACCAACGTGCCTTCTCGGCCTACCAGAAACCACCGCGGCAGAGGCATGCGGGCGTTGTTCGACCCCTCCAGCGTGACCAGCAGCCCCGATGGCAGTACCAGGCGCATGTTGAAGTAATCCTCGACTTCGGTCGCCCAGAGATGGCTGCGCAACTGGCAGGTTACGCTCACCGGCCACTCGCCCGTGAGGTCGAGAAACTGCTCCACGAGGTGCGGCCCCCAGTCCGCCATGAAGCCGCCTCCGTAAGCGGCCTGGATGCGCCAGGTGGGGTTGAATTCAGGCACACCATAGCTGGTCCACTCGGGTCCGTAGGTCATGACCCTGGAATCGACTGTCAGGAGCTCCCCCAGTTCGCCCCGTCCGACGAGCGCCTTCAGAAGCTGGTAGTCACGGTCCCACCGGCGATTGTGAAACACCGTCAGGGTCCGCCCGCTGCGCTCGGCCGCGGCGAGCATCTCCTCGGCCTCGGCGAGAGTGTCCGCCATTGGCTTTTCAACGACGACGTGCTTGCCGGCCTCTAGGGCGGCCACGGTCAGTGGGCAGTGTAGTCTGCCTGGTACCGCCACGACCATCAAGTCAACCTCAGCGTCATCGATCAGCTCTTGGCCGTCGCTGTAGGGGCGAGCGCCTAGCTCTTGCGCGATCGGTGCCAATCGCGCCTGGGACTGATCGCACACGGCCACGACCTGGTAGTCAGCCATCTTGCTGAGGGGCTCGCCGTGAAGCTCCCACCCACTGCGTCCAAGCCCGATGATGCCGACGTTGACCATGGTCTCCTACCTTCGGTCTCTCGCGAACGTCATGTCCCCCGCAGGCCGGGCTGAAACACCGGAATGCCCGTCAAGCGCCCGAACTCGAGGAAGGCAGGGATGGCGTCTCCTTCCCCGATCATCCAGTGATGGCCCAGGCCCGCCTCGGCCACCTCTTCCAGGAAATCCGGCACCGGTACATCCAATCGCACCTTCAGGGGATTGCCGGGGAACACGAGCTCGGTCGGCACTGCGTCTCCGCCGAAGAGCCCGAGCCGGTAGTCGCCACTCGGCCCCACAAGGTTGACTCCCGTGACGCGCCCCGGCCGGCCGGGATACTGGACAGTCACCCCCGTGTCCATGAGCCGACAGGAATCCAGAACGACCTCGTCTTGGGATGAAGCCAGGCAGAACGCTCCAGAGCCGCAGTGGGAGAAGATGATGGTATTCTCTTTGGGATCGTCGGCGAGGAGGTCGGTGTTGTGGACCGGGCCGCCGCTGAACCAGGAGAGGAGTCGCATCCCAACTGCGCTGTTCACGTCCCCCTCGCATGCGCCCACGATATCCTCCTCTGCCAGCAAAGAGATCGGCAGGCAGACCTGACCCATGAGCTGGGGATAGCACTCCACAGTGAACGCAGCGATCTCCTCGGCCCGGAGGAACTCGCGCAGCGCGAGATAGTAGCGGGAGGCCAACAGGCCGGCGCTATCGGGAACTCCCACGCTGCCGGCGTTGCCACTCGCCCGCGCCCAGATCTCCTCGGCCTCCTTCCCATCGGCTGCCTCTGCCCGGCTGGTAAGCCAGTCCAACGGTCGTTCGATCAGCCGGGGCCCGAGCACTGCGCGCAGCGCCACTTCGTCGACCGCCACTTCGGTCATGCCCGGCAGGCGGGACCCGATGCGCCCGACCCTGGTCCGCCGTAGGGTCCGACGCGCCGCCGCGGCCTGCGACACGGCGAGGACACGAGCCTGGGTCGCTTCGTCCTCGAGCTCTCCGTAGACGAACCTGTAGGTGTACCCCAGTTCCTTGAGCACACAACACAACTGCTGGGTGCCGCAGAGCGAGCCGGTGTGCAGACCGGGCAGACCCCAGGCAATCACGGGAGCAGAATCGCCCATGGCGGCCAGGACGTCCTGCACGAGGTAGTCCTCGAACCAGGTCGCGGCGATCACACACAGGGCATCGACATCCCCAAACGAGGCGCCTGCCTTCCGCGCCGCGCTCGCGTCGCTGACCACTGCCGGGGCCACCGGGCGGACGCCTATCTGCGATAACACCTCACGCGCCTGCTTCAGCAGGGCCGAAGCCTGCTCGGCGCCGACCTCCAGAGGGCTGGAGACAACGGTCAATCCCAGAGCTGGATGCATCACTGCGCCCTATTGCTCCACTGTGATGCCGGCCACCGGTTCGCTTGTTCCGGCCTTCTCGATGTCGAGGACCGGAGCGCCGCCGTGCACGGCCAGTCGGGCAGACATCATCAACTCCTCTGACAGACGCTCGCGGCCTGCATGACTGTTCGGGGCGAAGGACGGAGCGCCCGCCCATGGGCGGGCGCTCCGAGCACATCAGCGGTGTGACTAGTAGAGGTAGTTGCCCGGGTCGGGCGCGCACTGGCTGGTCGGACCGTTGGAGTAGAGCCCGAAGATCTCGCCGTCCCTCACCTTGTTCAGCAGCAGCTGGCTGTTGATCCAGCCGGCATGGCCATCCAGGTAGCCGATGTTCGTCCCGCCCAGGTGGCGGGCGTACTGCTTGAGGCGCTCGCGGTCGTTGTAGAAGCTTCCGTTCTGCGGCGCATGGTAGTACAGCCCACAGTCCGCGGCCCAGCTCGCACACATCTCCCAGTCGACCCATCCATCGCCACACCAGGGCAAGTCCCCGGCGCACTCGACGTTGCACAGGTCCGGGTACGCCGTCAACCCCGGGCCCATAGAGTCGACGAGCTGGCTTCCATCCCCGACGATCGGATAGTTGACAGGATCCTGGACGGAGACGAGCTTCATCCCGTATGTCCCCGCCTGGTAGCTGTTGACGGCAATGCTCTGGATGAAGGCCTTGTGGGCCGAGCCTCCCGTGCTGCCTACGAGCACGGCATACTGCCCCTGGGTCAGGGAGTCCGTGACCGTTCCGCCCCATCCATTGGGGAAGCTGCGGTCGCACGGTCCGAAGTAGCCGAGGGGCGACTCGTCACCCCATCCGCCCTCGTTGGCCAAGAGGTGGGTAAACCAGTCGGTCGGGCCGACGATGAAGCTGGCCCCGCCGTAGATCTTGGCGCTGGGACACGACCAGACGTCGCGGTTCTTGATGTACTCGTCGAAGATAATGGGCCATTTCAGGTAGGGATTGGCCTTCACAGCGATGGCGCAGTGGCCGTTTATCGTCCCGTTCCAGGTGTCCGTCCGTCTCGAGCTTGCCGGGATCGTGTCGAAGTACTCCAGCACCTCTGCGCGGTGCTCCGGCGGTGGCAGTGTATCGTTGTTGTCCGCCAGGTACATCTGCACCGCCAGGGCGAGGTTCTTCACATTGGACAGACACACCGCCTTGCGGGCCGATTCGCGTGCCCTGGCAAAGACCGGGAATACCATCGCTGCCAGAATGCCGATAATCGCGATCACCACCAGCAGCTCAATCAGCGTGAATCCCTTCTGTCTCCGTGTCATCACTGAACACTCCTCCTGCCTTCAGATCTCAGGCAACGACACTGCTCAATACAGCGGAAGCCGACGGTCGGCTGGCTCGACTTCACCTCCTCTCCCGGGCGGAGCATCCCGTCGCTCTGTTCCGACGCCCGCCGTCGCGGTCTTTCGCCAGTCCGACGCGAGTCTCCTCCCCAGACTCGCGTATCTGCGCATGGCGGAACTCGCGCTTCCTTATATATGTACTGCGCTGTCACGTCGCCAGTCCTGAGGGCGAGCGACTCTTCCGAACGCTGCTTCGGCGGAGTGAGGAAGGCGGCACACGCTAGCCCATCGGCTGTGCTAGGCCAAAGATGGCGGAGACGATGGCGAGGACCCCGGAAGGCAGGTAGGACCCCAGCACCAACCCCAGGAACGCCGGCCGAAGCGTTCGTTCGAGTCGGAGTCCCCCATAGCGTCGGACCAGGGTGATCAGCACCCAGGCGATCAAGGCATTGAGCCACAGGGACCGATTGGTCTCGTAGGAGCTGGCGATCAGGAACCCTATCGGGCTCACCGACCACCAGACGAAGCGGGTGTTCAGCCATACCAGGCCGGCCGTGATCGCAGCGCCGAGGAGCATGCCGAATCGGAGCCAGTTGTCCGCCGGCATCGGGTTTCTTAAGGCGCCGTCCAGGTCCCCCAATGCCCAGTTCGGGAACGACCGGAACGGCCATCCGCCTGCATAGCCGATGGCGCTCGCCCCATGTCGGTAGATGACGGCCAGAAGTGCCGGCAGACCGACGGCCAGCATGGTCGCCACCGCCAGGCCGGCGGCCAGAGTGAACAGCTTCCCGCGCACCCGGGCTCGATCGATCAGCTTGAAGCTGTTCACCATCTGTGGCATCGCCAGACTCATCGGGTCGCTCATGTAGGCCAGCCACACGTAGGTGTACATCACCAGCGACTGAGGGCCGATGGCGGTCGTGCCAACGGTGGACAGCACCACACCACGTATCGTGAATTCGTGGCTCACGAACATCACGCCCCCAGCCGCGACGAGCCGAGAGCAGCCGATCAGAACCGCGTAGAAGACTGCCATCAGCAGGGCAAAGGACCACCAGGGCATTCCTGCACGACTGATCCACCACACCATGAAGCCGTTGGCAAGCATGAACCCGAGCAGAGCCCATCCGCCCGCGAGTGGTGCATAGGGGGAGTGCGCGCCGCGAGTGCGACCGAGAAGGCTCCACCATGCCTGACTGATCGCCGTGCGGGACTGGTAGATGATGAGTGCGGCAAACGCGAGGAACCCGCCGGCCTCCTGGAAGTGGATGAAGGATCGCGGGTTCACCGAGAGCGAAGACGTGCCACCTTCGGCCGCCACCCCGAAGCTACCCCACACCAGCAGTTGGACGACATAGAGCGCATAGAACAACCAGAGACTGAGCGACACTTCACTCGGCAGCAGGCAGGTGATGCCGATGACCGGGAAGATCAGGGAAAGGCGCATGAAGGAAAGGGCGCTCCACGGCAGGCCCATCGCGGCGAAGTTGCGTCCGATGTGGATGTTCCAGAGCGTCGGCGAGGGCACACTCGGAGACAGCCGATGAAGGAACGCCAGAATCTCCAGCGCGCACGGTATCGCGAAGCCGATCCAGAACACCCGGTTGTTCAGCACGCTGCTGCGGAGCGTCGGGAAGGCATCGCGCCCGGTCAGAGAGAGCGGCACTTCCACCAGGGGAAAGGCAAGCCGCTGGCGCTCTATCCAGTGCCTGCACAGCAGTGCACCCAGGCAGAACATGGCGGCCATCATGGCAAAGGTGAAGGAGAACCAGTTCAGCAAGGGAGTGAGCCAGACGTCCCAGGGCACGCCGGCGGGACTCCCCTCCCAGAACGAGACAACTGCTTCCGAGCTGCCCAGACTCAGCCAAGCCGGGACATAGGGCAAGATGAGATGTTCCCACTCGTTGCCCGGGCTCGCCATGTAGAACGGGAACGTCGTCACCGAGACCAGATAGGGCATGCCTCCCACAAAGAGGTAGCCCACGGACACGATGAGCATGCCGTAGATGACGAGGAGTTCGCTGCGGTGGAGGGCACGGCCCGGCCGAAGACGGGCAAGAACGCCGTTTGCGGCCACGAGGAGGAAGAGGATGAACACCGCGCTGTTGAGAAGGGAGCCGTCGCCCACACTCCAGGTGCGGGACACGAAGGCGAGGTGAGGGTTGATCGCGGCGAGCAGGGCGACACTCAACGCGCCCAGCAGTACCGCACGCGCCGTGATCGGCGAAGCGCCGGGCCGCTCTTCTCTCGTGGCCCCGCCGCGGGAACTATCCACCTCAGGCCGATCCAAGCCCGTCGTGCCCGGTGAACTTCAGGAACGCCTCCAGCACGGCGGCTGCGTTCTCGTCCGAGGTCTCCGGCTGGAGCGCCTTCGCGGGCGCGAGGATGTACCCACCGCCGCGCGGCATCTCTTCACACAGATGCTGCACCTCTTCGACTATGTCACTCCGCGTGCCGAATGGAACCGTGCTCTGCGAGCCGAGCCCACCCCAGAATGATATCTTGTCTCCCCACTTCTTCTTGAGTTCGTACGGATTCATCGCCTCCGGCTGCACGCTCTCCAGAACATCCAGTCCGATCTCGATGATGTCGGGCATTATGTCCTCGACGTTCCCGCAGCAATGGCTCAAGGTCAGCTTCCCCGCGTCGTGCGCTGCCTGGTACAGCTTCGCCAGTCGCGGCTTGAGGAACCTTCGCCATCTCTCCGGTCCGATCAGCACGCCTCTCTGATCGCCCCAATCGTCGGAGAACAGGATCCCGTCCACTGGCAGCTCGGCGCTCGCTTCGACGAACTTCAGGTGCAGGTCGGTGATCCGGTCGAGCAGCTCCTCGTAGAAGTCGGGCTCCACGATCGCGTCCATGAGCACTTCCTCGAAGCCTCGGATGTTCCACGACCGCTCGAACACACCCCATCCGAATCCGGCCACGCGGAAGCTATCCGGGTGCTTCGCGCACTCCTCCATGGCCCACCTGCGGCGCTCGGGCTCGATGAACGTCTCGGCGGAGGGGAACTCATAGTCGTCGAAGCTGGGCGATTTCAGGCCTGGCTCCACCAAGTGGAACGGACGACCGGCCGTGCTCCACACCGAGCCGAAGCCGTCTCGGTAGTGGGTGTCATCGATGGCGACCTTCCGGTCTTCATCGATGGTGGTGACCCAGACGATGTACTGCGGAATCTGGTCCCGCCATGTCTTCCCGCCATAGTGCTCGTCGAGTCGCTTGTCCACACCCTCCTCGAACCAGAGCGTGAACGGAGTCGGGCTCGTCTCTCTGTGATGGACCTGCTCCAGCACGATGTCTCGAAGCTTCATCGGCCCTCCCGGCCTGCGTTCCGCCGTGCGAGTGCCCGACACCCGGGAGTATTGGGCGTCATGGGGCCCTCTACCTTCGAGACCTGTTCGCGCAGGTCCTCAGCCACATCAGGCTGTTGTTACCGCTGACCGCATGGTCCTCGCGCAGTCTCGCCGTCATGGCGCGAACTGTCCTTGTCAGGGAGCCGTGACACCGGCCTCACTGGGCCGGTATCGCTCCTTCCGGACCCACCAGACTTCAAGTTTCTCCTGCCCATGATTCGTGCCACCCTGGGGCTGGCGAGGCGGATCCTCACGATGGTCGCTTCAAGCAGCGCCAGGATAGTCCTGTGTTCGCGCGGTATCTCCAGGGCGAGCCGTACGGATGCGAGCACTGAACTGACACAGGATGAGACCCACTCAGCGCAGAAGCTCTGCGCGCGGCACCACGTCGCGCTGACGGTCGTAGCTCGGCGCATCTTTCTGAATGGAGCGTGATCCATGGCGGTGAGCAGACAGGACCGGAACGTCCTGAGGGAACTAGCCAGACAGGTGGCGGAGATCGCGTCGCTTCCGGTACAGCAGGAGACGATCTCCCTGTGGAAGGCGCTCAACGGCCTCAAGCCGGTTCGCCCCATGGTGATGATCGACCAGGTGTGCTGGCACGAGATGGAGGTGGACGGGGAGCTCGCGCTGCAGACCGAGGACGACTTCTGCCGCGAGATGGAGACGACGCTCCGGAGGACCCTCTACTCCTGGAGGCACATGCCGGCGGACATGGTCGTCGAGCCGCTCATAGAGATTCCGAAGGTCATCTACGGGGGAGGGTTCGGGATACAGGTGCAGGAGGAAGCTGCTGTCCTGGACCCGGAGAACGATGTCTACAGCCATGGCTTCATCGACCAGCTGCAGACGGAGTCCGATCTGAAGAAGATCACGGGGCCGGAGCTGAACCTCGATGAGCCGGCAACAGCGGCGCGAGAGGAGATCGCCCGTGGGGTGTTCGACGGAATACTCGAGGTGCGGATGCAGGGGCGGTTCCCCGCCTTCAACCCATGGGACGCCATCGTCCAGTGGCACAACCCACAGCAGTCTCTGCTCGACCTCGTAGAGCGGCCGGAGTTCATGCATCAGTTGATATCCCGACTCACGGAGTGGTATCTCTCGCTGCTCGACCAACTCGAGGAGCAATACTTGCTCGGGGTCCGCCAGCAGAGAGTCCACTGCACCGGAGCCCACACCGACGAGCTTCCCGCGCCAGGATTCGACACAGAGCACCCTCGGGCGGAAGACCTGTGGACCTATGGCATGGCACAGATGTTCTCGGCCGTCTCGCCGGCCATGCACCAGGAATTCTGGCTGGACTACGCGGTCAGGTGGTTCTCTCGTTTCGGGCTCGGGTACTACGGGTGCTGCGAGCCCCTGGATGGGAAGATCGACCTCATCAGGAACCTCCCGCGCGTCCGGAAGATCTCCATGAGCCCGTGGGTGGATGTCGACAGAGGCGCTGAGCAGATCGGGAGAGACTTCGTCTTCTCCCGCAAGCCCAACCCCGCATTCCTCGCCCGCGAGCCGTGGGACCCGGCCGCCGTCGCGGATGACCTCCGAGACACATTGGCGCGATGCGCCCCTCACGGCTGTCCGGTCGAACTCATCCTCAAGGACATCAGCACCGTCCGCTACCATCCGCAGCGGCTCTGGGAATGGGCTGACATCGCCATGAGGGTGGTCGCGGGGTAGAAGCGTGGCCGCCCGCGCCTGTCAGGCGCTCGCGAGGCAGTCTGAGTGGCGCCGTGCTCCGGCTGCAGATGTTACAGAAGCAAGCACCGGGCCGGCAACTCCCCAAGGCTCTCAGGCCGGCTTCACGGAGGGCTAACAGGGACACGCAGGTCCATACCCGCGTAACAGGCACAATTGGCGGCGTGACGACGGCGAATATGACCGGCCTGCACGATCAGGCAGCTTAGTGGTAGCGCCCGGCCTCTCGCGCCGTCTCCCAGAGCGCGCTCATGTTCTCGTCGGGGATCCCCGGAATGGCTTGGTCGGGCGCGCAAACCCAGCCGCCGCCCGGCTTCAGGATCTCCATTACTCGAATGACCTCTGCCTGCACCTCCTCAGGTGTACCCATGGCAAGAACCGCGGTGTCGATTCCACCGTGCAGGGCCATCCGCCCCAGCGTATATTGCTTGATCTTGTGCAGGTCGTTTGCCCGTGCCTGCACCGGATCTAAGACGGAGACTCCAATTCCGGCCAGGTCACCAGCAATGGTGTCCACGCAGCCGCAGCTGTGGAACAGCACGAGCTTCCCCTCCCGCAGCACGTTCTCGAAGCAGTGCTCGTACTCGGGGAGGAAGAACTCGCGAAACATCTGCGGGGAGATCATGAGGGCACGCTGACTGCCCAGGTCCTCGCTGAACGTGACACCATCGACGCCAAGCTCAAGGTAGCGGTCGAACACCGCTCGGGCATAGCTGGCGATGCCGTGCAGATACGAGCGCGCCTCCTCGGGGTGTGTGAGGAGTCCCGCCAGGAAGTTGTCCATGCCCATGATGGCCCAGGCGCGCTCGAACAGCAGGTAGAAAAGCTGTCCGATGACGAGCATCGATCCGCGGTCCACCTGTGCCAGTCCGTGGCGCAGTTCGTCGGTGAAGACAAGCGCGTCCGGATCGGGGAAGCGATAGTCGTCGAGTTGGTCGAACGAGGGGAGAGGATTGCCCTTGGGGAAAGGCACGGTGTCCTCCAGCCCGGCCTCCCAACGCACTCTCCATGAATCAGTCCAATCCCCCATGTAGAAGTTGCCCTCGAACAGGAGGTGGTGGAATATGGGCTCATTGCCCAGCGGAACGCGTTCCGGGTCGGCGAACCGGATCGCGGCCAGGTAGTTCTCCTTGGGGCTCATGCCTGACATCTTCGCGCTCTCCTCCGTCAACAGACCACCTCACTCCCCGATCTGCCTCACGAACGCTGACGACTTACAGACAGGGCTTCTAGCGGGCGCAGGGCTCAGACCTCTTTGCCCATGGAAAACGCCTCGCCGATGCGCTCGCCCACACGATGATACGCGTTGCACTGGGGGGAGAACACGAAGGGCTGCAGCGCCTCCAGGCCGGGCAGACCACTCTCGGGAAGAAGACTCTCGTCGACCTTCGTATCCACGATCTCTCCAATGAACTGTGTGTGCAGCCCGATCTCGACCGTGTGGAGAAGCTTGCACTCCAGAACGAGAGGGAACTCCTCGACATAGGGGGCATTTACGATCTCGCCCTTCACCGGTGTCAGCCCTGCCGATGCAAACTTGTCCGTGTCTCGCCCCGAGGCAAGGCCGAAGTAGTCAGCCTGCTTGGCGTACGGCTCCGAAGGAACGCTCACTGTGAAACACTTCTGCTCCACGATGCTGCCGTAGCTGTAGGTCGCCTTCCGAAGAGAGACAGCTATGCACGGCGGCTTCGAACAGCAGACTCCGGCCCACGCAGCGGCCATCGCGTTCGGTCTTCCGTCCTTGTCGTAGGTTCCCACGATCCAGACCGGCGTGGGTAGGATCGCGATCTTTGCGCCCAGCGACTTCTTCATGGTATGTTCTCTCCCTTACGTGTCAGCCGTCCCGAACAGCGCCCGCGCACCTCAGGGGACCTCTCCCGGCCGCGTCTGGCGCTGTGCGGGTGTTAAGTAACGATGGGACACCCCTGAGCGGTTCCTGAGCTTGTGCCCGGGCGAGGATCATCCTACCACATGGGACGTGTGGGCGGCACCCTCGGGTGCCGTCTGTCGCGTCAGGCGAGGGCGATGACACGGCCCGTCTCCAGCGACTCGATGGCGGCAGCGATGACGCGCTGGGCAGCGAGCCCGTCCGCGCCGGAGCCGTCGATCTCCTCCGGGGGGCAGCCGTCGGCCACTTGCCGGAGGAAGCAGTGGATCCGCTCCCGGAAGGTGTCGTCGAAGTCACGGTACCCGCCGAAGACGGGGTTGGTGTAGACGGACTTGACGCTGTCGCCCGCGGGGTAGAGCGTGACCTCGCGCCACATGTCCGCCAGCACGAAGCGCCCCCCGGTGCCGGCCACTTCGCACCGCGCCATCGGATGGCCGCGGGCGATGTCGTAGCTGCTGGTAAGGTGGCCCACCATGCCGTTGCACAGCTCGAAGTTGAAGGAGGCAGTGGACCAGATGTTCCGACCGGGGGCCTCCATCGCGAAGCACTGCACCTTGGCGATTTCCCCGCAGTAGTAGCGGATCATGTCGATGGAATGCGGGGTGAGGGCCTTGAGGTGGAAGTAGGGAGAGTCGAAGCCCTCGGGGCGGCCGATCCACAGGGCCATGTTCACGAACAGCAGATCGCCCAGTCGGCCTTCATTCACCCACTGCTTCGCCAGCCGCGCGGCGGGGGTGAAGCGGTGGTTGAAGTCGATGGCGAAGCAACGCCCGCACTCCCGCGCCACGCGCACCATTCCCGCGGCCTTCTCGACCTCATTGCAGATGGGCTTCTCGCACAGCACGTGGCAGCCCGCCTCCAGCGCCTGGATCGTGGGCTCGTAGTGATCGGAGCTGTACTCGTAGCCACCGGTGGTGACGCTGCACAGGTCGGGCTTCAGGTCGGCGAGCATCTGCTCGGCAGAGGTGAACCACGGCACGCCGAGCCGCTCGCCAGCGGGCTGGGCGCGCTCCGGGACGAGGTCGCACACGCCGACCAGTTCCGCGAGGCTATCCCCGCGGTAGATACTCGCGTGGAGATTGCCGATGGGGCCCATTCCGATGACGCAGACTCTCAACATGCTACATCCTCTGTCGGGGCCGGAAGGGCCCCATGCGTCCATGAGCTACGCGTTACCAGATTCGCTCGCCGCCGGACTCAGGATGGCAGTCTATCCCCGTCTTCCGCATACCCCAGTTCCGCCATGTCGTCGGCGAGGAAGCCGAAGTAGTGCACGCCCTCATCCGTCCGCCAACGCCCGACGGGGTCGCGGCGCACGGGGATCTTCGCCAGAGGGATTCCCAGGAACTGCTCCAACCGGCGCAGCGTCGCGTCCTGGTCAAGGACGAAGTCCTCGAAGCGTACCTGCACCGTGCGCGTCGGGGGCGGGGTGGCCCTCACGATATCCCGCTGGTACTTCCAACTGATAGCGCGCATCTGCCGGATATCGTCCGGCTTGTCACAGGGCACGCCAAACACCGCAAGATCATCCGTGACATGCGACCCGATGATGGAGTCCCGCGGGTCCCGTACCCAGTGAATGTAGTAGGCCTCCGGGAACATGCGAACGATCCAGGGATAGCAGAGCGTGGTCTCGGGAATCTTCCACCCCTTGCAGGCGGCTTTGCTGTTGCGCACCGAAGAGAGGTACGACTCGATCAGGCGGGTGAATGCCGGGTCGATGGGTCCAGTGCGCAGGCGGGAGAAGTCCCACTCCAGGCCGCCCTCGTGGGTGACGCAGCGGGCCATCACCCGGCAGGCCTCGTACATATCCTCGGGCGGAATGAGATCCCACGATTCGTTGAGCGGCTCGCCCATATAGACGCCGCTGTCCGACAAGGTCTGCGACATGACGCGCGTGCCGGAATGGCCGCGGCCGATGACGGTCACCAGCATAAGGGGTCACAGCTCCTTCGCGCCGCGCTGGGTGTGCAGCTCCTTCGCGGCCGCCTGCAGCCTCTCCGCGGCTTGCGGTGAGCCAATGTGCAAGGTGTTGTAGGCCTCTTCCGAGGTGGCGAACGGCTTGCCGTGGCCGGACCAGTTGAGGTTGGTGAAGATCGGGTTGCGGCGGCCCGTCTCCTTCTCACGCTTCGCGATGTGCGCGTTCATCCGCGCCAGCAGCAGCTTCACCACCTCGGGCTCTCTGTCCGCAACGTTGTGGTTCTCCTCCGGGTCCTTAATGAGATCATACAGCTCCATCTCGAGCTTGAAATGGAAGTCTGGCTCGAGCGCCTGGATGAGCTTCCAGTCCGGGGTGCGCCAGCCGTGCTTGCGCATCCAGGTGGCCTCGGTGATGTAGAACTCCGGCTCCTGCACGCGAGACTTGCCGTCCATCAACGGGCGGAGGCTGCGACCATCGAAGGGGAGCCTGGTCTTGATGCCCATGAGATCGAGAATCGTCGGCGTGATGTCCTTCATCTGCACGAAGTCGGCGAAGCGCTGGCCCGCGGGCACCTTGCCGGGATAGACGAAGAAGAGCGGAATGCGTAGCGTGCAGTCGTAGATGCCGTGGTGATCGAACCAGCACTCGTGGTCGTAGAGCGTCTCGCCGTGATCGGAGTCGAAGACTAGCAGTGTATCGTCTTCCAGGCCGAGGGTGCGCAGCGCCTGGAGGATGACGGCGATGCAGGCGTCCATGTAGGCCACGGCGCCGTCGTACTGGGCGATGATGTAGTCCTTGTCCGTGCAACCCGGCGGGAACCAGCTGGCGAAGAAGTCGCAGAATGGCTTGAAGCCCATCACAGGATCGAGGGACTGGTTATCGGGATCGAACTCATCCCCGTGGTAGAACATCCGCTCGAAGGGATGCGGCGGGAGGTACGGCGCGTGCGGATCCATGTGGCGCAGGAAGAGGAAGAAGGGCTCGTCCCGCGCGGCGAGGCGCTGCAGTTCCGGGACCGCCACCGCGTTGAGGTTCTCGGCCTTGTGGCTGCGGCCCTCTTCCCAGGACCCCCAGCCAGCGAAGTCCAGATACTGCTGGAAGCCGCGGGAGGCCTGGTTGCCAGAGAAGCCGACGCAGGTGGTGTTGTACCCTTCATCGCCGAGGATCTCGGCGAGCGTCTTCACGTGACTGCCCAGCGGACCTTCATGACGCAGGGCGACTACGTCGGTGCCGAAGAGATCGCGGCCGGTGAACATGGAAGCGTAGCCGGACGTGGTGGGGATGGCCGGGCTGAAGGCGTTCTCGAAGACGCACCCGGACGCGGCGAGCTTGTCCATATGGGGCGTGGTCAGCCGGTCGTAGCCGTACAGGCTCATGTGATCCTGGCGAAGGCTGTCCATGCCGAAGAGCAGAAGATTCGGTCTTCGTTTTGCCATGCTGTACGGTTCCTCGGTGGTATTCCCGCGCGGAGCCACGGCGCGTTGCGCTGCCGGGCCGTGCCCCTACGAGCTAGCGCGCGCCCAAGGCTTTCAGGCACGCGTTCAGGTATCCGTAACTCTCCGCGGCGATGATGGCGACGTCGGGCAATCCCATCTCGCCCGCGCCGATGACCTCCAGGCACACCGGGCCCGAGTAGCCGCCCTCCACCATCACCTTGCAGTAGGCCATCAGGTCGATGTCGCCGCGGCCGCAGGCCTGGTTCTGGGGCGTACCGGGGCCGGGGCCCCTGCCAAGGCAGTCGCGGATGTGGATGTGCTTGGTGCGACTGAGCACCGGCGCGAGCGCCTGCGGCGGATCCTCCCCCGCGCGCCAGATATGGCTGGGATCCATGTCGATTCCGAAGGCGGGCCAGGCGATCTTCTCCATCGCGGCCAGCGTGGTGGGCGTGTTGTGGATGCACGCGCCGACATGCGCCTTCACGCACAACGTAACACCGTAGCGCGCGGCCTCCTCGGCCATCCTCGCCATCAGATCCGTCTGGCGATCGAAGTCCTCCTGCGACCCGCTCTTGCCGCCCGGACCGATGTTGACCACAGGGATGCCGATCTCGGCCCCGGCCTGGAAGGCCTTGGTCAAGCGGTCCTCGTCCAGGGCCGCCTCCTCCATGGACAGGAACTCCAGACCGGAATCGCTGGTGATGTGCTTCAGCTCGGCCGCCTGCTCCCACCACCGGTCGAGGTCCAGGTGCTCGCACATCCCCTTGATGGCGGCGATCTCCACACCGTCATATCCGGCCGCCGCGATGTGCCTACAGGCGGTGGCGAAGTCAGTGCCGCCGAACAGAACCGAGTTGACCCCAAGCTTGACCACGGTCTGCTCCTTCCGCGCTCACAGATCGACGACGCTGTGCGTTTCCCACGACGTGATGGCGGCCTCGATGATGCGCTGCGCCTTCAGAGCGTCCCCGCCGGAACCATCGATCTCGTCCCACGCGGCGGCCGTCTCGATCTGGTCGATCCACGCGCCGATGCGGCTCTTGAAGGTCTCGCCGAAGGAGCGCATCCCGCCAAGGTACCTGTAGCTCTCCACCTCGATGCCATTGCGCGGGTAGAATCGTAGATCCTCGCACGCGTCCTCCAGCACGAAGCGTCCCTTCGAGCCCACGACATCGCACACTTCCAGGCCATAGGAGCCGCCCGCATCGTAGCTGCCCGTCAGGTTGCCGACCACGCCGTTCTCGAAGTGCAGCAGGATCTGCGCGTTCGAGTAGCAGACTCGCCCCTCGCCCTTGCGCAGGAAGCACGCTACGCTCTTCACGTCTCCACAGAAGTAGCGCATGACGTCGAATGAATGTGGATGCAGGGCGCGAAGGTGGAACCAGGGCGATGTCTCCACCGGGTTGTTGATCCACATCCGCATGTTGATGAGGTTCAGGCATCCCAGCCGCCCGGACTGGATCCACTCCTGGGCCCGCCCCGCCGCCGGCGTGAAGCGATGGTTGAGGTTGATGGCGTAAGGAACCTGCTTCTGCTTCGCCAGGGTCACCATCTGCTCGCCCTCTTCGATGCGATTGGAGATGGGCTTCTCACCCAGGGTCGGAATGCCGGCTTCCAGGAGCTCCATTGTGGGCCTGAAGTGGTCTCCCCCGTTCTCTTCGCCCCGCGTGCACATGCTGCACGCATCGAGCTTGATGCCGCTGCCGACCATCTCCTTCACGCTGTGGAAGGCCTCTCCTCCAAACTCCGCCGCCGCCGCGTCGGCCCTGTCCTTGACGATGTCGCAGAGTGCCACGACCTCGGTCTTCGGGTTGTCCCGGTACACGCCGGCATGGATGGTGCCGATGTTCCCGACTCCCACTATCCCAATCTTCAGAGCCATCTGGCCGCTCTCTCCTTCTCCTGTCCTCTCTAGAAAGCCGGTCCCCGCGCCGCGAAGCTTGGGCCGGATGCATGATACCACACACAGGAACACTGGGCGATTCTCTCGGGGAGCCCTGATTGGCTCTCGAAGCACGGAGTGGCCATGTCTGATTGCGCCGCCAGCAGGCCGCGCGTGATTCGCCCGGCTGCTAGGCGGCGGCCCGGTAGTATCGGTGATGCAGACCGCCGACGACTGGGAGTGAAACGAGTTCCCCTTCACCCTCCATAGCTGTCAGGGCCGGCGTCCTGCTCGGCCAGTTGTCGCACGCCACCTGCTGGACTGCATACGTGCGGAATGGCGCGAAACACCGGTGGAGAACTGCCAGAGGGCCCGGACAGAGCGTCTGGCGAGTAGATGGGAAGATCCCATGGCGTATTGGAGGGATAATGCAGCGAATGTGGCAATGGAGAACCGACCGCGCGGAATCGCGATTCGGGGGGCCGGGCCGATGCGAGCTGTCATATTGGGGATCATTGCGGGTCTGACCGTCGTCTTGGCGGTCTGTGTGTATCTGGCCATGTTCCGCCCTCCCTGAGCGCTCAGTAGAGGGGGGCGCCGCACCTCCTCGGGCAGCACAGCCACAGAGGTCCGGCAGGCCCCCTGTGAGTCCTGCTCCGAGGCGGTCCAATATAGCCCCCAGTCCGGTTGACTGGCACCCACCAATCCCACGGCAGGAACAGCCATGAGTAGGCAAGGAGATTCGAGAGCGCAGGCCTGGTGGCACTGGCGGGGCTTCATTGCCTTCGGTCTGGTGTTGCTGGGCGCGGCCCTGTTCGTAGTGGCGAGGCGAGATCTGCTCGCTGCGTTGCTCATGCTGCTTGTGCTCTCCGGCACAGGTCTAGCCACGTGCCCCTTCTGGATATCGGGCATCTGGCTATTGCGACGCTGGTGGCAGAAGCGAAGAGCCCGGCATTTGCTCCTGGCGCCCGTGGTGTCGGCTCCGGCCTTGCTTCTGATCCCGGTGCTCGTATACCTGGCAGCTCATCTCACAGCACGCGACGGTTTGCTGGCGGGACAGGATCGGTACGTGGTGCTGATCGTCGTCGATGGCGGCAGCTTCGAGCGCGCTCTAGAGCTGTTCGACGAGGCAGCGCGCGACGATGAGCGCTACCGCGAAGAGATTAACCGGGCCTTCCCCAATATAAGTAAGCTCTTTCTAGGAGAAGGAGCCTATACGCTCAACGGTGTCACTATCTGGCCCGCTTCGAGCGTGCCCGCCAATACCAGCATCATAACCGGCGCTTATCCGCGCAAGAACGGCATTGTCGGCCAGCGGTACTACGAGCGCAGCCTGCGACACCATATGTCCTATATCGGTCTGGGCATTACTGCCCACAACAACGAGCTCTCCACCAGCGTCAAGACGATCTACGAGTACTTCCCGGAGGCGCGCAGCGTGGCGATCGTGCAGGTCTGCAACCGGGGTTGTTCTCTGTACGTGCCTGGGCAGCCTGACGACGACTATGCGGAACGGGCCTGGGAATGGGTCGTGATGTGTCTCAACGGCCTGGGCCGAAGGACCGGCGTGCCAGGGATACCGCGACTGACAGTGATCACCTTCGCTCACATCGATCATATCTCACACACGACATACCTGGATTCGCCAGAGGCTGTCGAGGCCTACACCAATATCGATCGGCTCATCGGCCGGATGACAGCGTTCCTGGGTTCGCGGGACCTGCTCGGCAAGACGACTATTGTGTTGACATCCGACCACGGGATAGCGCCCGTCACAAACCACCTGACGATCGATCGAGTGCTGGAAGATCTGCGTTTCGACACGTTTCAGAGCCTGAAGTACTTGGTGAAGACCGAATGGGGGATGTTCGAGTCGAACTTCTGGAAGGGAGGTCGAAGGGATTTCGACAAGCGGTACAACTGCGTAGCGCTGTGGGGGGGCAACTCTGACGCGCTGCTCTACTTCAAGGGCCAGCTCCGCGATGCGCAGGGCGCCCTGGTGCAGTCGAGCTGGGACATCCTCCCCACCAAGGATTGTCTGGAGAACTACCACTGTGGTGGAGAGGACATCAACATCGTCGAGCGCCTGCTGCAACATTCGCCCGGCATCCGCTTCGTCATCACACATCCGGCGCCGAACGAGTGCGTGGTTCACACGCTTGAGGGAGCGTCAAGGATTACCGAACGCCCACTCAACGAGATCGACGCGGCGTACCGCTATGACGTGCTCTGGGGAGAGGATCCGCTGGAATACGCCGATGCTCCCACGCTGAGGCCATACGTGAACACCGGGCGCTGGCTCACCGACCGCGAATGGCTCGATCTGACGTGTACTATGCACTACCCCGACGCCTTGCACCGACTTGCCAACTCGTTTGGCTCACCGCGCTCAGCGGACCTCCACCTCGTCGCGGCGGACGGATGGGACTTCACGCCGGCAGGAGTCAGCAGGAAGGTGCTGACCGGCACCCACGGTGGTCTGGATCGGAAGCAGTCCGTGGTACCGATCATGTTCTGGGGCCGTGGCATCAAACGCGCTGAGCTGCTCACCGGTCGCACCGTGGACATCCTCCCAACGGTCCTTGAGCTGCTCGATGTGGAGTACGACCCCGCAGCTGTGAGCGGCAGACCTCTTGACGTGCTCGAGTGAGATCGCGAGGAACGGTCTGTAACATCATCCACTGAATGAGGCGAGCTGTGCCGGTCACGCTGCCCTGAACCGCCGTAGCACCCGGTGGTCCTTAGTTGGGGCCCGTTGCGACCACCGTCTTGGCTGCTTCCGCTGGCTGTCCAGTCCTGCCCACGCGCGCAGACCAGAGCGAGGATGTCGGCCGACTCCACATATGCTTAGAGATGTTTGGGGCGCGCAGCCAACGCGGGCAATGGTCTCAGATCGGAAGGCGACCAGAAGAGCCGCGCAAGCCTCGAGGCGTTCCGGCCGGTCTCAGGATCGCCCGACAACGACCGGACGTCCGCTACAGGCCAGGCAAAGCCATCAGGGCAATGTCGAGGCAATCCCAGGACGCGATGACCCGGGTATGGGACCTCAACACACGCCATCGAGGGCCCTCCGCACACATGCCATCGCAGACAGCGGGAGAGGACGCCACAGGGGCCTCCGCGTGTGCCTCTGCCAGACAATGCGAGCAGGCACTTCGCTGACCAGGGGCGAATCGATGTGGCAGGGCGATCTCTCCGAGGCTCCGCGCTGTGACGCCTGGATCTCCTGGGAGGTCCGTTCGTGGCTACTCGCAAGATCGCCGGCTACACGATCATCCGAGAGCACGGCCGAGGGGGTATGGGCACCGTCTACCAGGCGCTCTCGCCCGAGGGTGCCACGGTGGCCATCAAGACCGTGCTCTGGCCCGAGAACGTGGATCCCCGCGGCCGGTGGGAGGCCATCGAGCGGTTCCAGCGCGAGGCGCGGGCAGCCCGGTCCCTCTCCCATCCCAACATCTGCCAGGTGCTGGACTTCGGCGCCGATGAGAGCACTCTCTACATCGTGATGGAGTTCCTGGACGGGGACAGCGTCCGCCAACTCATCGATAGCGCCGGGGCCATCAAGGTGGACCGTGCGGTGGAGATAGTGTGCAGTGTGGGAGAAGCACTCGCTCACGGGCATGATCAGGGGATAGTACACCGCGATGTGAAGCCAGAGAACATCATGGTTCTGCGGGATGGGCAGGCGAAGCTGACCGACTTCGGACTGGCTTC
>JALGXV010000441.1 GCA_029821885.1 Candidatus Hebobacteria bacterium | reverse complement strand
GGACCGACCGCTGCCAGCTCACGCGCTCGCGCTATGCGATGTTCACGCGCCGTGGCCACACGCTCTTCATGAACATCTACTTCTGGCCAGGCGCCACCGCCGCTATCTGCGGGCTCGAGACGCCGGTCAATTCGGCCCGACTCCTCTCCACCGGGCAGAGGGTCGAGTTCAAGCAGGATCGCCAGCGGACGGTCTTCACCGGACTGCCCGCCGAACCCGTCGACTTCCCGGTCACGACGATCGCCATCGAGTGCGACGGCGTTCCCAAGCAGGATCAATATATTGTTCGGCGCGAGCGCGAACGCCCGGAGATCGCCTGACAGCCAAAGACAGCGACGTCCCGACGCTCATGGGACAACTCGGACACGATGCCAACCTACTGACCGGGCGATGCGTCGGTTGAGGGTGGCGCTGGGATCGCGATCTTCAGCGCCTCCGGCGCCGTGGCCTCGGGCATGACGATCAGACTTTCGCCGCTGCGCGTGGGGAAGCTGAGGATCTCGCCCGTCAGCTTCTCGGCGGGCTTCCCGTCCCGGTGCAAGGTCACGGCCCTTCCCGGCCAGGGGTTGGCCACGCGACAGGTTGCGCCCGCCTCCGAGCGGATCTCCACGAACGGGACCCGGCCGCCGACCTGAGCCGCGCTCACGACGAACGCGCCCCGGGCGCGCAGGCTGAAGGCCGCGTCCCAGTCCCTGGGCCAGCCCTGGAACAGGCGCAGCAGCGGCTCGCCGCCGGGCGTCTCGGGCGCGCTGCCCCGGGCCCCTCGCGCAGGCGCAGCCGGTTGCGGAAGATGCGGGCGCCGCCGATGCCGGGCTCGTCGATGAAGCTTCCGAGCCGCGTGAAGCCCAGGAAGCGGCGCTTGAGCTCCGGCTCGGGGCCGATGGGTTCGATCGCCCCCTCGCCGGGATAGACGAACGCGCCGTAGGGCCGCGAGCGGCGGGCGTCCCGCGCCGGCGCCGGGGGCAGGTGGTCGAGGATCTCGCGCCAGGCCTGCCGCAGATCCCCGTCCACGCTCAGCAACTCCGCCGCGCGGATCGCCACCGGAAAAACCCTGTGCATGGCGCGCAGCTCGTAGGGCGTGTCCGACGAGTTCCAGGAGCCCTCGCCGTCGTTCAGATGCCGGATGTGGTAGAGGCCGTCGTCGCCTTTGCCGAAGTTGGGGAAGTGGCGGTAGAACTCGGCCGCCCCCTTGAGCATGGGGTAGGCGCGCTCGCGCAGCCAGGCCTCGTCCGGGGCGTACTCGTGGCGCTGCCAGTAGAGGGCGGCGATGCGCGCGCCGGCTCCCAGGATGTGCGTGGTGTGGCCGAAGATCCCCGCGTCCTTGCTGGGCACGACGAGGTGGCCGTGATCCCAGTGCCCGTCTGCCTGGAAGTTCCAGCGGCTGTTGTGGCGCATCTTGGTCTCGGCGAACCACTGGAAGCGGGCCGAGCGTTGCTCGTACGGCTTGCGGACCAGGTACAGGTCGCGCAGCTCGGCGGCGACGTCCTCCGGCAGCCGCTCCGGCCCGCTGAAGAACGTGGTCTCCGGGATCCAGAGGCCCCGCGAGCCCCATTGCTGCCGGGCCGCCAGTGC
The DNA here is from genome assembly GCA_029821885.1 of Candidatus Hebobacteria bacterium. Lineage (GTDB taxonomy): Bacteria > Armatimonadota > Hebobacteria > Hebobacterales > Hebobacteraceae > Hebobacterum. The sequence continues at coordinate 722 of JALGXV010000441.1, read as the reverse complement.
CGCGGCCTCCCGCATCCCGGAGTACATGTGGAACAGGGGGTCCATCAGCTCCAGGCGGTTGGCGGGCATCAGGCCGCCGTAGTAGGCGTTGGTGTTGGCCCACCAGTACTGCGAGCCCCAACGGCGCATGTCGCCGTCCGTGTACCAGAGCATGCCGCCGAAGCGCGGCGGGTAGCGGCCGCGGGAGCTGGCCCCCATGAGATACAGGAAATAGGTGTACTGCTGTTCCACGAAGTCGGCCTGCCCTTCCGCAGAATGCAGGTAGACGAAGCCCTTGTCCCAGAAGGCGTGCCACCAGTCCGCGGTCTCGGTCCGCAGCGCATCGAAGCCCCTCTCGGCGGCCGCCTCCAGCTCGGCCAGGGCCAGGCCCGCCACGTCCGTGTCGGGATCAAAGCTCGCGGCGCTCCCGATCAGGATGGTGAAGCGGCCGCGGCCCGGCGCGGCGGTGAGCCGAAGGGTCGATTGGTTCAGGTAGCGGGCCTGGGCTGGACGGCCCAGGATGCCGACGGCCACGGCCGAGCTGCCGTAGAAGGCGTGCTCGCGGAACACCTGGGTGAGCACACCGCGCGGACCGCGGATCTCGAGACGCGAGGTGGCCGTGTGCTCTGCCGTGCGGAACTCGATTGCGTGCTGCTGCGCCAGCTCGAAGTTGCGGCCGCGCACGTACTGAACCTGGTAGCGCAGCATGCGCAGGTCGACGCTCACTGGGTCCGGCCGCTCCC
>JALGXV010000179.1 GCA_029821885.1 Candidatus Hebobacteria bacterium | reverse complement strand
ATGTCGCGGAGGTAGTGCCGGAATTCGATGGCTTCACCCGGCGTGTGGCGGACCTTCTCTGCATAAGGCCGGACGATGCGATATCCCACGCCATCCCACTCCTCGTGCGCGAACTCGACCGCGGGATTCGTGAAATCGACGCGGTAGAGGCCGTGGGGCCTGAGCACGCGCGCCACCTGGGCGTAGACCTCGCGGCAGTCCGGCACATAGGCCATCGCGGTTGCCCACACCAGATCGAAGGACTCCTCTTCCAGCTCTGACAGGTCGCGCATGTCGCCCTGGATCGTCCTCACCTCATACCCGTAGTGGGCGGCGGCGGTGCCGTCGTGCTCCAGTTCGCCCTCGGCCAGGTCCACCGATGTCACCCGCGCGCCGAGCAGGCCGAAGAAGGCCGTCTGGCGCCCGCCACCGGCGGCGAGACAAAGCACGTCCTTGCCCTCGACACCGGCCAACAGGTCCGCGGGGTGCATTCCCTCGACCAGGCGCGCGGGCGCCTGCTGCGTCCGTCCGGCGCCATAGTCTCGGAGCGGAGTCGGGTCAAGATCCAGCGTGGGACGGTAGTCCTCCGCAGCCACCCTCTCCCAATGCTGCTGGTTAATCGCCGCTATCTCATCGCGTAGGCGCATCTGCTCTACCTCTTCCTTGGCCGTCGTGCTCGGGTCGGCGGCTCCATTACCATGCAGGAAAACGTTCCCTCCGGTCAAGCCGAGGCCGCGCGCTGTCCAGAAACTCATCGGCGCGGCTGAAGGGAACAGAGACCGGCTAGACGACGACATGGTCGGTCATGGGCAGGAGCCATTCCGCCTCGTAGCCAGGGGTGGAGCGACGATCAGAGGACCTGGTCGCGCGACTGAGGGCGCCGGTGGCGGTGCGGGCCCCGGCGTTTCACGCCTAAGGATGACATCCGGTGCTGACTAGGCGGCCTTGCGCGGGGAAGCGGGTGCGGCGCAAGGCGAAGGGCAAGCGCAAGGCAATGGGGAGGCGGAAGAGGGGGCTGACGGCGGCGGCCGTGTGGCTGCAATGATTTCGGCCGCGGCCGAGGGGGCAGTGGTTAGTAGATAGTGATGGGTAGTAGCCGACTAACTAGTGTGCGTTCTGTGCCCCGGCTACTGTTGCCCAGAAGACCCACGTCACCGGAGTGAACTGCTCGGCGTACAGCTCTGTGTCGAGGTTGGCGAAGACGGGCCGGAGCTCCTCGACCCGGGCAAAATACTCCTCCTCTCCGAGCAGTCCCTTCTGCAATGCCCTCCTCTCGGCCTCCTGGCTCTCGAACGCGAGGTCACCGAGCGCCCACCCGGCGCCGGGCTTCAGCACACGTACCATTTCGCGCACACTGTCGGGCTTGAGCCGGTGCGGTATGTGGTGGAATGCGTACGTCGTGACGATGGCATCGAAGGACGCGTCGGGGAATGGGATGTTCAGGAACGGATCCTCAACGCGCTGGAAGTCGACATCAGGGATGGATTCGGCCTTTCGGCGCGCACCAGCCAGCATTCGCTCGGACGGATCGAGCCCGACCACGCTGGCCCCCTTGGCGACGCACCGCAGGGCGAGATTCCCGGTTCCGGTGCCGATGTCCAGCACGCGCATACCGCCGCCGACACGGGCGCGCTGCAGGACGGTATCCAGGACCTCAGAGTACCGCTCGTACATGCCCGTCTCGTCCGCGACCACCTTGTCGTAGCGGTCCACCCAGTCGTTTTCGTCGAAGTTCCAGGTCTTTTCGAGTTCCTGCAAGTGACCTGCCCCCGTAAGCGCTACCACCTGTTATGTTAGTGCTGAGGCGTATACCGGGCTCTGCTCCAGGAGTCTGAGCCTGGGCAGTATTGCCTCCGGTGCTGGTGGCTGGTAGCCCAGCGCGCTGTGCGGACGGACGGTATTGTAGTGCCTTCGCCAGCGTTCCACCAGCACCTTCGCCTCCAGCAGTGTGTCGAAGACCTCACGGTCCAGCAGCTCGTCCCGCAACTTGCCGCCTACGATCAGCGACGTTGGCCAAGAAGAGAGGAGTGGGCCGGTAAGCCGAGTTGTCGGCCTAAGGGTAGCGGAACGGTAGCGGTTCAGTAGCGGAAATCAGGGGGTTGTGCGGCATCTTCGCGTGCTTTTGGCTGGGCGGCCGTCCTGAGCGAGGGGCAGTTCTCCCGCATGATTGCTGGCAGAACCGGGTCCGCGGGAGCCGCGATGCATGGTCGAGGCGACGCTGACTAGGGTAGCAGATCGGTAGCGGTTTGGTGGCGGATCGGTAGCGGCCTGGCCCAGTCTGGAGTAGCGGTCTGGTAGCGGCCCGGTAGCGGCCGAGTGGCGGCCGCACCGGTCGAATGGCCTCGAATGGCCCCCTTCTCGAGTTTCCCGGCACTGGCACCCCCGCTCGCCATCGCGAGTATCCCTGAGCTTGAGTCCTGACGGGGCTGAGAAGCCAGGTGAGCGCCGATCGCTGCTCTGGCCCGAAGCTCAGGGACGCACACCGGACAATGCCCGATCCTGCCAGGAACCGACATGACGCTGCTGTCTGATCACACTCGCCGACACGCTACGCCCCGCCACCAGAGAACACGAGTCTGTGGGCCCAGAACGGCGCGTCCATGTCCACAGATGAGTTCTGGAACACTACGGGACAGCGGCCCGCGGTCTGGGCCGCCCAGCCGCTGTCCCAGGTCCATTCGGCATCGGCAACCTCCCTCAGCTCAGGCCGACCTGTCGCCTCCCCCGTGTCTCGGGATCGCTGACTATCATGTAAGACGGCCTCCCCCTGTTAGTGTCGAAGGATGCTCAGTCCACGACCCTGAGCCAGCCTCCGTCGACATAGTACGTTGATCCGACGCAGTAGCTGGCCGCGGGCGAGCACAGGAACACGAAGAACTTGGCGACCTCCTCGGGCGAGGCGAAGCGCCCGATGGGGGCGTTCTCCTTCGCGATGCGGTCGAGGTATTCCTGTGCCGTGATCCCTTCCTTCTCGCTGAGGATTCCCGCTGTCTTCCACCAGTCCGGGGTCAGGACGAGGCCGGGGTTGATGGTGTTCACCCGGATGTTCTCGCCGACCAGTTCGTTGGCGAGGCACTTCGAGAACATCACCAGCGCTGCTTTGGTCGTGTTGTATATCGGCTCATACCCGAGCGGCTGCTTCGCGCAGATGGAGGCATTGTTGATGATCGCGCCTCCACCGCGCTTCCGCATCAGCGGCACCATCGCCCTAGACATGCGGACCGCCGCCATGACGTGGAGGTCCCAGTAGTACTGCCATTTGTCATCGGGAGCGTCCATGATCTTCTCTTCACTGCCGGTCCCGGCGTTGTTGATCAGGATGTCCGCGCCACCGAACCCCTCCTCAATCCGCTGAGCGATCGTCTCTATGTCGTTCGGGTTGGTGACATCGGTCGGGACGGTTAGGACTCGGACTCCGTGTGCCTTCCGGACGCCCTCGCCGGCCGCGGACAGCCGCTCCTCGTTCCTGGCACACAGCGCGAGATCGACCCCCTCGGCCGCGAGTGCCTCCGCGACAGCCAGACCTATGCCGACACTGCCGCCCGTGATTACGGCCGTCTTCCCCTTGAGCATCAGATCCATGAGTGTCCCTCCTGTAACTGGCCCCTGGAGGAGAACCAGCGGAGACAGGCTCCGACTCCGGCGGGTGCGCGAAGCACCTACCCGTCTCCGACCACCTCCCCTGCTCTATCAGTACGGCTTCTTCCGGACAATCTTCACGACGAATGCGTGGTCGCACGGCTTCTTCTCGGGCATACGGACGACGAGGCCCTGTTTCTCCAGCTTCCACTTGAGCGGCTTGTCGTCCCCGAGCATGGTGACGGATACGATCTCGGACTCATAGAGCTGGTAGTACGGGTCATCATTGTGCCGAACGCCCACGTCAGCCGTCCCCTCTTTGGGGGCCCTGAAAGTGGTCATGACCAGCTCCTCGCCAGGCCAGTCGAGGACGGTGGCGTAGAGCGCGTCGCCCTTCACGGTGAACCGGATGTCCTGGGAGGTGTAGGGCCTGTCATCTTCGTTGAAGCCCGAGCCCATCGCGTCCCTATCCAGCCTGGTGGGACCCTCTCCTGGCATGACCCAGGGGGAGGTGCCGTAGATGGCCTCTCCGTTGACCTTGAGCCATTCGCCCATGCCCAAAAGGCCCTTCCTCGCTTCCTCGGGAATGGTCCCATCGGCCTTCGGGCCGACGTTGAGAAGGAGGTAACCGTTCTTGCTGACGCGGTCTACGAGGTTGTCCACCAGCCAGTCCACGCTCCGATACCCAGCCGTCTTGACATAGCCCCACGCGCCCTGGTCGTCGACGGTGGAGTCCGTGATCCACTCGTGCCATGCCAGGTCGCGTGCCTGCCCCAGCTCATAGTCGAGCAGGGCCGCGCCCGGCACAATGTCATGGTGCTTGTAGGTCACCACCACTTCCTTGCCCGCGGCCGCCGCCTTGTTGTAGTAGTAGGCGAGATACTCCTTGACATAGTCCTCGTGAATGCTGCAGAGGCCATAGTCGAACCACATGAGGTCGGGATCGTACTTGTCGACGACCTCGATGGTCTTCCCGTACCACTGCTCCAGGAACTCCTTGGACTGCTTCTCCCCAAGCTCGTGGATCATGCCGTAGAGCCCGGAGTATTTGGGATCCGAGCAGTCGTAGCGCTTGTCCCACACGGGAAAGAAGAACCAGGCCTCCGCGTGGTGCAGGGCGGTGACGAACCTCATCCCCCGGGCCTTGATCGCCGTCGCGAGCTCTCCGACGATATCCCGCTTCGGGCCCATCTTCGCGGCGTTCCATTCCGACCACTTGGTGTCCCACATGGCAAAGCCATCGTGGTGTTCGGCCACGGGCCCGGCGAAGCGGGCGCCGGCCTTCTCGAAGAGCTCCGCCCATTCGTCAGCATCGAACTTCTCCGCCGTGAACATGGGGATGTAGTCTTTGTAGCCGAACTTCTCGAGCGGACCATAGGTCTTCTCGTGGTGCTTGCGGGCCTCGGAGTCCGGGTCCATGTACATCTGGTGGCTATACCAGGTGGCATTGCCTCCGAAGGCCGGCACGGAGTAGATTCCCCAGTGGGTGTAAATGCCGAACTTGTCCTCGCGAAGCCACTGCGGCGTTGGGTGGCACCGCAGGGACTCCCAGGTCGGTTCATACCGCGCGGCAGCCGCGACCTTCTTCCGGCTGCCGCTCTTCTTCGTCGAGCGATCACTCATCACAACGACCTCCTACTGTGCGGTCTAACGATTGGACATGTGAGCATATCTCCTGTCAACCGGACAGAAGCTAGATCACTAGATGTGTCCACGGGTCACCAGAGAGATGACGTTCCAGAGCGAACCGTTCAGCACATCGCCGACGATGAGGCCGCCGCCGGCGGGAAGCCTAGGAGGAGCGGAGCGCCGAGTCCCGGCGCTCCGCCCTTCACGTCGCTCTATGTCACCCTGCGATGCGATGCAGGGACATCCTGCTTGACGCAAGATCTTGGCCAGTCTAGTACAGAGTGGGCACTCCCGGGTTGTCCTCAGCGAATCCGCAGGCGGAGTTCGGCCACATCTCGCCGACTCCGGCGAGATCGCCCTCGGCCACCGCTGTCACCACCGACTGAGAGTTCATCCAGCCGGCATGCCCATCGAGGAAGCCCAGATTGACTCCGCCCAGATGCCGGGAGTACCGCTTGTAGAGCTCGGGGTTGCCGAGGAAGGCCATGTCCGCGTAGAGCTGGTAGGCATCCCCGCAGCACTCAGGGTCGCTGGCAACCTCCCAGTCCACCCAACCGCAGATCTCGTTCGCACATCCCACGTGGCAGATATCCGGGTAGGCGAGGTTGCCGGCGTTCATGGTGCTCGACTCGGCGGAGCTGTCGGCGGCGATGACGAACCTCACGGGGTCCTGTACCTCGACGAGCTTCAGCCCCCTGTTGGCGCTTTCATTGACGGTAATGCTCTGAACGAACGCCTTCGCAGGAGCCGAGCCCCCGTAGTCGCCCCCGGCCAGCTGTGCGAACGAGTCCGTGATCTCGCCGCCCCATCCCCTCGGGAAGGAGTTGTACACGCAGAGCTCGTCGGGGAACAGGGCATCATTCACCTGCAGCTGGGTGAACCAGTCGGGGATGCCGAGCTGGGGCAGCGCCAGACGTCGCGGTTCTTGATGTACTCATCCAGGCACACCACCCAGGTGAGATAGGGGTTGGCGACCGACGGCATCTCCAGGCACTCGAACTCATCGTCTGGCCAGTTTATATCCCCCCAGGTGTTGAACCACTCCTGCACCTCGGGCCTGCTCTCTGTGGGTGGGAGTGTGTCGTTGTTGTCCGCCAGGTACATCTGAATGGCCAGGGCGATGTTCTTCACATTCGAAAGACACACCGCCTTGCGCGCGGATTCACGCGCACGCGCAAATACCGGGAAGACCATCGCTGCTAGGATGCCAATAATCGCAATGACCACCAGCAGCTCAATCAGAGTGAAACCACGTCTTCGAGTTCGCATCAGGCATGCCTCCTTAATGGTCCACAATGATCCACGACTTATCTATACCCACAACTGAGAGTCTACATATCACGCAGTCAACGCGGCACTCAGCTGGGGCAGTACAGCACGACGCACCTCACCGGCTCCCGGCTCGTCCCGCCTCCTTTCCGCCGCCGGCGCGCGCAGCGCAGACTGCGAGGTGCGCGACCGCGCCGTGTCGATCGAGCATCACTGACGATGCCTCTCCTCGACAGCCCAGGGGCTATCGACGCACCCGCTCACAGAACCAAGCCGCCGCTGGCCGGCACGCCGCACCTGCTCAGCCCGGCACGTCGGCTGACCCTCCGCTCCTACACCTTCCAGAGTAGCCCAATCGCTGGCCTGTGTGAAGATACAATTCCCCTGAACACTTGATGAATCCTCTTGCCCCAGGGCCGACTGCCCAGTAGGTAGCGGTCGACGCCAGGACGCATGTCAATGCTGCCATAGGAAGGGGAGAGGGGATGCCGCTTCCCTGCGCACAGGGGAGGGGCATCACGATGGTTCCTCTTGCGACGCGTCCAGGAAGACACTGGCGCAGCCCGATCCGAGTTATCTGCGCGGGGCAGCATGGCCCAGCGCCATTGGGGGACGGCTCAGTGTGCAGGAGCGTCGACCCTCGCTCTGCTGCTCGCGCTGCGTTCCCGCCACGGCCGGGCCTTCCTACCAGCGTCCCTGTGTCACGAGTGAGATGATGTCCCATAGCGACCGATTCAGCACGTCACCTACGATGAGGCCGATGACGATGGGCAGGGTCCGCCGATACAGCCGCAGGCCGCCGTACCTCAGCACCAGTGCCTTGGCAAGCCAGGCGACAACGAAGGGCAGCCCGCCGATGCCTTCACCTGCCATAAGGCCAAGGCCGAGCACATACCCCACCGGGTGGAACGGCCACCACAAGAACTGCAGGCGCATGATGGCGATAAACACGAAGACCACTGCGCCCACTCCCCACCACACCACCCCGTACCACTCGGCGTCTTGCGGATTCGTCAGACTGTCGAAGATCTCATTCCCCGCCATTATGAAGTGCCAGCCGGGGAACAAGTCGGCAA
>JALGXV010000178.1 GCA_029821885.1 Candidatus Hebobacteria bacterium | reverse complement strand
CCTGGTACGGCACGCGCTGGACACCTACGACCCGAAGATACATGGGTTCGAATGGGCTGACGAAGATGGGCCGAGGTTTCAACTGCCGCCAGAGGGATATCGGGGATATATCGAAGGAAGACCGGTGAGAGAGATCAAGGTGACGTCACAGAAAGATTGGCGCGGAAGGCCGTCACTGTCGGGATTAGGGCGCAGAGAGGGGTAGCCCGTCCACATCTTGCCGAAGGTGCCAAAGGCCCGGGACTGCGCCAGAGATGCCAGGAGAAGCGCAGAAGCGCCCTCGGTTGAGAGCGCCTGAAGGCGAGAGAGGAAGCTCCACCTGATGAGAGTGGAGGCGGTGGGAATCGAAGCGGGGCAGCGCCGGCCTTATAGGGACACCCACAAGGGACACCTACAGATGGGCGCATTGTCTCCTCGGTCAGTGGGTTCCCTGCATGGGCCCGTTTTGAACAAGCACTGCTGCTTGTGGGTGGCGGATAGGCAGGAGAAGACCCAGGCGTGGTCGAAATCACTACAAGGCGGGGTGCCCCCGTAGTTCGCTGGCGAACCTGCTGCCAGAGGACCTGGTCCGCGCGTCGGCCGCGGTGCTCACGGCCGTGGAGTCACATCAAAGGCTGTTTTGTCTAACAATCCAGGCGCGTTCATTCCCAGTGGTACAAGAGCGGGGAGCATCCCAAGAAGACCCAGATCGGACTGGGCACGCTTTGGGAGGCGCTGAGATGCTGCGATTGCTCGTAGTAGAAGGCGCAGACAGAGGACAGATATTCGTCCTCGGTAAGTCCTCCGTGTCCCTCGGCACATCCTCAGACAATGATGTATGTCTTAGCGATCCTTTCATCTCCCGTCATCATGGCAGAATAGCTTTGTCACAGAACCAGTGGATCTATCAGGACCTGGGGAGCACAAACGGCTCGATAGTGGACTATAGCGGGAAGCAACTTCGCCTCGATCTGAGGAATCCGAGAGCGGTTCTCGATACTGGCTGTCTGATTCATCTCGGGCAGACTGTGCTACGGCCGGAGATTGAGGCGGCTGCGCGAGCGCGGACAGCACAGCAGCACACCGTGATTGCTCAGCGCAGCCTGGCCGATCTGTCTGAGGCTCAGCAAAGACACCCGCCCGCGCTCAACGACCTCCTTGCGATACAGGAACTGGAGAACCGGCTGGGTGACGCATCTGGCCCGGAAGAGATGTTGGACATGGTCTTGGAGGCGCTGCTGGATGCCTTCTCAGAAGCGACGCACGCGATCATCCTCTTGATTGACAAGAAGACAGGCAAGGCGAAGCGGAAGGCGGCGAGAATTCGTGGGGAGGCGGGCAGAGCGAAGGAAGATGTGCCTATCAGCATGTCCATAGCGGATCGCGTTCTCGGGGAGGGAGAGTCTCTGCTATTCAAGGATGTGGCAGCTGAGTTCCGGGATTCCGCGAGCGCTGTGTCAGCCGGCATCAGGTCAAGCCTCTGCGGTCCTCTGTGGACCGGGGATGAAACCGTGGGGCTGGTCCAGGTGGAGAGCAGGAAGGGAAGAGCAGCCTTTTCTGAGGAGGATCTCGGCAGACTGGGCCTCTTTGCCAGCAGAGCGGCGCTGGGGATCGTGGCGTCAGAGCTTCGTTCCACAGAGAGCAGGCGAAAACGACTCGAAGGTCTTTCCGCGCGGCTGATTCCTTCCTTCATCGGCGAACCTGGAACGGCGGAATCCGGGGATGTCCGGACGATGGACGCCTCGGTCCTCTTCTCTGACATTCGCGGATACACTGCAACGGCGGAGAGGCTATCCGTTACTGACACCTTGGCCATGCTCAGTACGTACCACGCCAGCGTCGAGGACATTGTGGCGAGGCACGGTGGGAGAATCATAAAGACACCGGGGGATGCGGTCCTGGCGACATTCTGGAAGGAGACACGAGGGCGCAGTCACGCGGTGTGCGCCCTGAAGTGCGGGGAAGAGATACTCGATGATCTGCCCAGAGCGGCGAGAGCCTGGGAGGGAATGGGAGCACGACTCGAGATCGGGATCGGGATCAACGCCGGAAAGGTGGCTGCAGGTTTGGTCGGCAAGCACCATCTTGAACCTACAGTCGTGGGTGATCCCGTCAACGTAGCACAACGGCTGGAGAGCATTACAGAGAGTCTGCAGTGCCCTCTCATCTTCAGCGAGAGCATACGCGAACGTCTTCCCGGGGATGTTGAGACAGTGTGCCTTGACCAGGTTACAGTCAGGGGACGCGAAGCGCCACTTAGGATCTACAGTCTGGCCCGGTTCGTCCCCGCCGAGGGCTCATGACGCCGGGCTGGCCGTAGTGTGCAAGACTAATCTGCCGGCCCGATCACGGCTGAGCAGTGCCTCTGAGCCAGCTCCTGCAGCCTGTAGGCGAGGCGGCTGACGAGGAAGTGAAGCGGCTGCCGCGGTTCGTCGGCTCGGTGGACCAGCTCACCAACGTCGTGTGCGTGCGAGACTGGCCGAACCGGCGAGCGGGGCTGGCCGACCTCTACAGGATACGGGACTGAAAGAAGGCAGGGATAGAGACAGCTGCTCTTCTGCTCCATTCCCACCTGTGCGAAACCGACAAGAAGTGCCTTACCACCCCTAGCCCTGGCAAAGACTGGTGGAGGCAACTGACCTGGGATCAGAACAACGCGGAGGCGGACGCGGCTGGCGATTTCGATGAGAGGCCATGCAGCTCCCCGGTTGCAGGATCGAAGCAACCCATCCGAGAAAAGCGCTTGTGCACATCGAGTCCAACGTAGATCATGGTCGGTCTCCTCCTGGCGATAGGGTTTGTGTTTCGAGCCGCAAAGGCCGACGGGAAGAGCCATTTGTGGTGGTCAAGCAAGGTCGGGACCCGCTGGCGGAGGCGCTCCACAACTCCTCGACGCAAGGATGGGAGCGGTGTGGCCGAATGGAGCCGGAGTGGGCTGAGCGTCCGCGGCCGCCGTTCGCGGCGACTGAGGAAAGTCCGAGCTCCGGGACCCGACGGCTGCCTACAGAGGACGGGTCCCGAACAAAGTCAGGACGGCCTCCTCACCGTCCGCATACGCTCCGATTGCGCGGTATGGGCTGATCCGATGGTACAGGCCACCGACCCACCCGCGTTGGCCTTCGAAGAAGGAGGTGGCGCCGACGGCCGCCGGCACGAAGCCGTCGGCGATATCTCGATGGTACCAGACGAGGATGGTTGCTTTGCCGTCGGTTCGGAAGTCCGTGTCGCTGAGGCGGATGCCGTACACGTGTGCGTCACCCCCACAGCGGGCCGCTTCGCCGTAGAGAGTCAGCCATTTCGTGACGCCCACGGAGACATCTACGCTGCCGCCTGTTTCGTCCGCCAGGTCGACCCAGTTCAGGCCGAGGGCCACCGGAGTCACCGCGCCGGTCTTTGTGAGCTGGCCCGCTGCCCGCAGCGCCAGGATGTCTTCGTCCAAGGGTTGGCTATCGCGCCGACCGGCAGTGGGAATGGCGGAGCACCAAGGTCCACACACACCGCTCGGAGTCCCCGCGAAGGTGAAGCCGGTGGTGCTTGTGCCAGGCATGAATGCGAGGCCGCCCACGATCCCCTGGAAAGTGACTCGCTCTGTTCGAACCTGCACTTCGGCTCCGAGGATGCCGGGGGAGACGAGCACTCCGACTGGGCTTTCGGGCTGCCGGAACGTCACGTACTTACGCCCGGCTGCGAGATAGAGGATGTCTTTGTCATAGTCCAGGTAGGCATCTCCGACAAAGGCTTCATGATCATCCCCGCCGCCAGTCCACCAGCCCTCAAGCTTCCCTCCGAGATTCTCACCCACGGGACCGGACAGCGCAAGGCTGGCCTGGTACCTCGCGGTAGCATCCGAAGAGAGCGAGAATGTGTAGCTGACGAGGTTGGGCCACACCGTCTGCGCGCAGGCCGGACTGGCGGCCAGCAGCAGAACGATCAGCGCAGCGAGGTAAGGCGCGATGTGGCGCATGGTCGCCCGCATCTATTGCTTCTCCGGTAGCGCGTCGCGAGTGTGATTCAGCAGTTCCGCCGCAGTCTGTACGGGAGCGGGGCGGGTGCCGCGGCCCGAAGGCCCAAGTCGGTCATTGCAGCATACCCTCGCCTGTGCTCACCATGAGTCCTCTCCGTCGTTCTGGGTGCTCTCGGGCGTGTCCTCTCGCCATCTGACACGCACACGGTGTCCGGCTGGTACGTTCCGTCCGGGCAATCGGGTCACCAGGCCCGCTGCGCGCGGAGCCCACGAGCGGTTTCACAGCACCTCCATGATCGCCGCCTCGAGGGTGCCTATGGGCTGTAGGCCGACCAGAGATGACGAGATGCTGCCGGAGCGGTCGATGATGAAGGTGTGGGGGATGTATTCCACGCCGTAGAGCACCGCGGCATACGGGTTGTACCCGACCGGGAAGGTGAGGCCAAGCGCCTCCACCTTCTCCTGGAGCGCGACCGGATCATCCAGCCCTACGCCCAGCACCAGGAAGTCCTGATCGCGATAGCGCTGGTAGAGCGTCTCGAGATCGGACGCCTGGGGGCCGCAGTAGGGGCACCAGTACGTCCAGAAGAGTACCGCCACCGGCATTCCCCTCAGATCCGAGAGCCGGTACTGCTGCGTGCCGTCTAGTGTCTGCAGTGTGAAGTCGGGGGCGGGTGGGCCAGCGGGTATCGGCAGCTCGAACGCACGCTGCACGTAGACCGCCATCTGGTCGCGGGTCACGACGATTTCGGGGTGGTAAAGGCCATCGAGGTAGCCTGCCACCACGCCGTTCTCAACGCAATACTCGATGTGCGTGTAGGACCAGAAGTCGGAGGCCACATCGGGGAAGTCCCGCGGGTCGGCCGGCGTGTAACCGGCCAGGCCGTCTTCCCCGGTTGGGTCGCAGATAGAACGGGCAACGTAGACGGCCATCTGGTCTCGGGTCACCGCATACTCGGGGTGATAGCTGCCATCATCATAGCCGGCGACGACGTTCTGGGAGACCGCGTACTCGACGTAGTCGAAGGCCCAGTGCTCGGCCCCGATGTCGGGGAAGGTCGGCGTGTCGGTGAACTCCGGTACGTTCTCATCTCCACCGGCCAGAGCGCGAGAGATGTAAACGGCCATCTGGTCGCGGGTGACCGGATACTCGGGATGGTAGAGCCCGTCTCCGTAGCCAGCGACGATGCCGGCAGCGAGACAGGCCATGATCTCGTCGTAGGCCCAATGGTCGGAGCTGACATCGAGGAACCCACCAGGAGGCACACCGGCGAGTTCGACGACGCCCTGGCTGGGTGTTGCCCAGAACACCACGGCGAGCACGACTAGACACACGACTGCGCGAAGCTGGCCTGCGGACCTGATCATCGTGGATCCTCCCGGATGGGCATTCGTCGGAGGCGGCGCGGAGCTATGGCAGCACGGCACCCTGGACCGTGCAGCCAACGGGCCCACGCGCGCTCGCGGCTCAGCGCAACACGAAGCTGGTGGGTCTGCGAACGGAGGTACGGGCACCGAGCGCGCCGCTGCGGGAGGAACGTGGCATGCGGTTCCCGCGGGCATGCGGCGCCCACCGCGTGGCAGGATACGGCAGCGTGCCGGCATCCCATCACTGCCCCTCCGACAGCGTGGAAGTCCCTCGACGAGTAGGCACTCGCCTCAGGTGAGATTGTAGGCGCTTCGGGGAGGAAAGGCAAGCTGGCTGGGGTCGGGGCGCCTCGGGCTTCCCGTGCCGTTTCGATCTCAGTCGCGCTTCCTACTCCGAGTGGGAATCGAACTCCGTTTCTGAGCACCCAAACCTGGAGCATTCTAAGAGCATCCTGGACGATTCTCCTTCATCGGACGGATTGCAGAAGTCCGATGGAAACGGAGAAGGAGAAGCCATGAAGTCCGTTTTGGGGGCCAGAAGCGGGTTGGGGGTGCCAGATCCGTCCGATGGGTGCAGGACTGTCGAATCGCCAGAACGGCGCTACAGGCGCCAGCGCAGGCGGCAAGGAGCGACGAACGAAGATCGAGAGAACGGCGGATCGGCGTTTCGACCACCGACGAGTGGTGGTGTGATGAGACCGTCAATCGGGGAGAGAGCATGGTATGGACGAGTGGTGGAAGTTGGGCACGTCGTCTGACCGATCAGACCTGAGTTCGATCGTAGGTCTGATCAGTGGTGTGATGAGACCTCAAATCGGCGAGAGAGCATCGCATGGACGACTGGGCTAAGTTACCTACGTAGTCTGAGCAGCGAGACGAGTGTTCGACTCCCAAGTCTGTGGG
>JALGXV010000022.1 GCA_029821885.1 Candidatus Hebobacteria bacterium | reverse complement strand
TGCCAGCAGCAGGATCAGCATTCCCCGGTGTACGGCCATCTGGCTTCCTCCAGTCCGCATCTTACCGATCGCACAGCCAACCGAGTCGTCCGCCCCCCGCGCTGCGGGAGCAGTCGCATACCATCCTACCACGCCGAGGCGAGGCTTCCTGCCCGATCCCAATGCTGCAGTGCCATCTTGGCGTCCGGGCATCTCGCCCTCGGACAGGCGAAATTGACTCCCATTCTTGCACAGTGATATAATCCCCTCAGGAGGCGGTTGGTCACATCGATGCCATGAGCGAGTTCTTCGAAGTGGTGCGCTACCGCGAGGTGCTCTGGAACCTCGTCCGCCGCAACCTCAAGGTCCGGTATAAGAACTCCGTCCTGGGCTTCGCCTGGTCTCTGCTGAACCCGCTCATGCAGATCGCTGTCTGGTACTTCGTGTTCAAGATCCTCTTGGGCCGCGACGAGCCGAACTTCATGGCGCTGCTCGTGACCGGGTTCCTCCCCTGGCTCTTCTTCTCCCAGACGGTTCTGGACAGCACCGGTTGTGTGACACAGGAGATGGCACTGGTCAAGAAGGCCTACTTCCCCCGCACGATCCTGCCGTTGTCAGCCCTTGTGTCCAATCTCATCCACTTGGGCTTCGCCTTCATCGTGCTGCTCGGGCTGTTCGCTGCCTGGCGGGTGGATCTCACCATCCATTATCTCTGGGTCATCCCGGCGACACTCCTCGTCGCGTTGTTCGCCTACGGACTGTCGGCGATGCTGGCTGCATGGAGCGTTTTCTACGCGGACGTGAAGTTTATCGTGAGCAACCTGCTGGGGCTCTGGTTCTTCCTCACCCCAGTGCTCTACCCGCTCCATCACGTGCTCAGTGGCAGGATCAAGACACCGGACAACTGGCTCGAGATCTTCATCAATGAGCACTTGGTGGCCCTGAAGAAGCTGTTCATGCTCGACCCCCTCACCATCGCGGTGGAGGCTTACCGCAGCGCTCTCCTCTATGGCGGCGAGAACCCCATCAAAGTCCAGATAGTGCCAACCATGACGAAGCTGGAGCAGGCACAGGCGCTGGGGATGCAGGAGGCGCTTCGGGCGGAGTATCCTCTGACTCCTTACATCGTGGGCGCGGCCCTCATCGCGGTCGTCACCGCGCTCGTTGGGCAGTGGGTGTTCCAGCGCAAGGCCGACTACTTCGCTGAGCAAGGCTAAGGCAGAGCGTGTCCGTCATCGAAGCCAATGATCTCTGGAAGCTGTACCGTCGCCCTCACGTGAAGGCCCGCAGCGTGAAGGAAGCGATGTTGCAGTTCCTGCGGGGGCAGCGGGGATACGAGGAGTTCTACGCTCTGCAGAGCGTGTCTTTCCGTGTCGAGCCAGGGGAGGCCGTGGGAATAGTTGGGGCAAACGGGTCGGGAAAAAGCACCATGCTGGGGATTCTGGCACGTGTGCTCCTCCCCACCAGGGGGTCGGTCCGAGTGGACGGCCGGGTGTGTCCGCTGCTCGAGCTGGGTACGGGCTTCCATCCCGATCTTACCGGTCGCGAGAACGTGTTCCTCAATGCAAGCCTCCTGGGGCTAGGCAACAGAGAGACCGCGGACAGGTACGCCGACATCGTAGACTTCGCTGAACTCCACGACTTCATGGACGCGCCGGTCAAGACCTACTCGACGGGCATGGTCGTGCGGCTGGGCTTCTCCGTCGCGGTTCACATGGAACCCGACGTGCTATTGATAGACGAGGTGCTCGGTGTGGGCGACGAGCACTTCCAGCACAAGTCGTACCAGCGCTTGAGGGAGTTTAAGCTGGCCGGCAAGACGCTGTTTGTCGTATCGCACAGCCTCCCTGCCATCACGAGAGTCTGCGATCGGGCAATCTGGCTCGACCGCGGGCGCATCGTGAGAGACGGCGATGCCCAGCAGGTTGTCGCGGAGTACAAGGCCGCGGTGGCAGACTGGGAGCGCTCGCTGGCGGAGGCAGGGGCCCGCGATGCGCCTGGCAGCTGAGGTCGCGAGGGCGGCCGGCAACGTTCTCCTGCAGCCGACGACACTGGCCCCGTGCACCGCACTGGGCTCTTGCCAACGCGCCCTCATCGCCGGGGGGCGCGATCCGACCGCGACACGCGCGGCAGTGGATCAGCTGACCCAGCGCGCCCCGTCGCTGGCTATCGACATCGCGGGGCAGGATCGACACGTCAACGGGCTGCGGGCGATCCGCAGGCGCAGGTACGACGTCGTTTGTGTGCTGCTGACCGGCGAGGGATTCACGCGCGAGAAGATGCTGGCGGTGCTGGCCGGCGCTCCCGTCTCGCTTGCCTACGGGGCAAACGGACGCTGGTACGAGATCCGACGTCCGCCGGTCCACCCGGGAAGTGGCAAGTGGTGGGCCAGGCTGACGCTCGCCCTGCTGCTGTGCGCCCTCTACTTCAGGATCTGTGCGGGGCTGCTCGTCATGGACAGCCTCAGGCGACTGGTGCCTTCCCCCCACCCGTCACAGGCGGTGCGCCGCAACGGCTCACGGCGGGTCACGTTCGTGGTCCCCACCTACAACCAGCAGAACATGATGGACTTCTGTCTCCCACCTCTACTGGCGGAGGCCGGCGATGAGCACCGCATCATCGTCGTGGATGACGCCAGCTCAGACGATACGGCTGAGTACGTCCGGCGGAACTACCCCAGCGTAGGTCTCGTCCGCCTGGCGCGCAACCGTGGCTTCGCCGGCGCCGTACGAGCTGGCATTGCTGCGTCCGACACGCCGTTCTTCTCGCTCATCAACACGGACGTCAAGGTGCGGAAGGGATTCCTCGCCGCTCTCATGCCGCACTTCGAGCGAGCCGACACCTTCGCCGTATGCTCTCGCATCGAGCTGCCTCGCGGCTCGCACATGGAGACCGGAAACGTCGCCCCCGCCTGGTCCGGGCTGCTCGAACCGTATCACGTACCGCCGACCGAGCCGGGGCCCATCCTCTATGCTGGCGGCGCCTCTTCCGTCTACGACCGTGCCAAGTACGAAGCCCTGCGGGGATTCGAGACCCTTTACAGGCCGCTCTACTTCGAGGACATAGAGCTCGGGTATCGTGCCTGGCGGCGCGGTTGGAGGTCTCTCTTCGAGCCTCAGGCCTCCGTCTGGCACGAACGCCGCGCCTGGATCGGGAAGCGGTTCGGCGACGCCTACGCGAACGAGACCTTCCTGAAGAACAGCCTCCTGTTTGTGTGGAAGAACGTGCGGGACCGGGGACTCCTTGCCCAGCACCTCGCCTATGTTTGCGCGCGCCTCGCGAGCGAGATCCTCCGCGGCGAGGGCACCATGGCGCGCGCGGTGCTGCGGGCCGGTCCGCTTTCCGGCTGGGTCATGCTCAAGAGATGGGCCGAGTATCGGCGGGGCGACCTGCCAGACCGAAAGATCATGGACCTGGCTCGCTCCCCGGCCGCCCAGAGACTGGCGGAGGCCGGCGCGCGGTGAAGGTGCTCTTCGT
This sequence comes from Candidatus Hebobacteria bacterium, assembly GCA_029821885.1. Classification (GTDB taxonomy): domain Bacteria; phylum Armatimonadota; class Hebobacteria; order Hebobacterales; family Hebobacteraceae; genus Hebobacterum. The sequence continues at coordinate 27,561 of JALGXV010000022.1, read as the reverse complement.
CAGCCCGTTCCTCCCCTATCCGCCTGTGGCCGGCGGCCACCGACAGATCTGGAGCTGGCTGACGCGCCTATCCTCAGATCATGAGACGGCCTTCGTCGGATTCTACGAGCGTGAGGAGGAGGCGCCAAACGCGGAGGAGATCGCTCGGCACTGCTCGCAGGTCCGCGTGAGACTGAGGAAACCAACACCTCACTGTTACTCGTCGTTCGCTCAGCTGCCCCGGTGGGTGACGGAGTTCTTCTCGGAGGAACTGGCTGCGGATATCGCTGCGGCGGCCGAGAGCTTCCGCCCCGACGTGGTGCAGTTCCTCCACACGAATATGGCGCAGTACGGCCGCTATGCGACGCGCGCATCGAGGGTGCTGACCGCGCTCGACATCGCCCTCATTGCCCACGGCCGACGCATCGCCTTGACGCGCGGGCTGGCACGCCTACAGGCGCGGGCCGAATGGCTTCGCATGCTGCGGCACGAAGCGGCCATGTTCTCGCGGGCCGATCACGTGATTGCGGTGTCGGAGCACGATGCTCGAATCGTGCGGGCCGCGGCGGGGCACGGACGTGTGACGGCGGTCCCGCCCGGGGTCGATCGCGAGCAGCTCGAGCAGCGGCAGCGGCGGCCCGAGCCGGGCCGGGTGCTCTACCTGGGCCACATGGAGCACTACCCCAATCTCGACGGCCTCCTGATGCTCTACCAAGACATCTGGCCTCATGTGCGCCACAGCTATGCAGCGGCCAGACTCACCATCGCCGGAGGCGGCACACGGGAGGAGCTGAGCCGCGTCGCGCCCGACGTCCTCGCGCGCATGGAGCGAGACGCCACTGTGGAGATCGCCGGCTTCGTTCCGGACCTCGGCGCGACGATGGACACGGCCGCCGTCATGGCCGCGCCCCTTCGGCTTGGATCCGGTGTCCGCAACAAGGTCATCGAAGCAATGGCGGCCGGGCTGCCTGTGGTGACAACGCGGCTGGGCGCGCAGGGCCTCTCCGTCGCTCACGGCCGCGAACTGCTTCTCGCCGACGGTGCTGAGAGCTTCGCGCGCGAGCTGGTTCGACTGCTGCGATACCGGCGCCTCCCGGAGCGTCTGTCAGCCGCAGGCCGCGAACTCGTGACGCGGGATCACGACAACGACCGCCTGGGCAAACACCTCGAACGCACCCTCATGCGCGCGGCCGGGGAGCGAGTATGCAAACGCTGACCCGCTACGCGGCCGGCTATGTGCTCGACTTCTTCCGGGAGCGCGTCTCCTCAGAGGACTTCCGCGATGAGGAGATCGGGCACGTGCTGGTGCCCGTGGAGGGTGACCCGCGTATTACGCGAGCGGTGCGCCGACTCTTCCCGCAGGCCGAACTCCGCTCGGCCGGGCCGGGCACGGACCTCTGGCGCGCCCGCCGCATGCCGTTCGATGTTGCCTGTGTCGCGATGCGCGGGGGCAGCGTGCGAAGTCGGCTCATCCCACTCTTGAGCGGCGCCAGACACATCTTGCTGGTGCCATCGCCGGACTACCTGTATCGGCTCGGCCTGAGGCGCGGCAGCGCCGCCATGTACTGGGCGCTGATCGACCGCTTCCTTCTCGCTCCGATTGCGCTCCTGTGGCTCGGAGTGCTCGCCGTGGGCGCCTACGGGAGCGGCCTCGTGGGGCGGCTTCGCGCGGCCGGGCGCCCGCGGCCCTCATGGCGGCCAACACGAGTCCTTCTCCTTCGATTGATGCCGACCAGCGTCTTTGTCGCTCTCCTCAAGCGCCTGCGCAGAGACTTCCCCGGGATCCGTCTGGCGGCCTTGCTGGCCTCCGACGAGGGCCGAGGTCAGGTGGGCGACGCGGCCGATGAGGTGATCCTGGCCCGCCGCGTCGGGCTGCGTGGACTCCTGCGGCGCCTCCGGCGGGGCCGGTTCGATACGGTGCTTCTGGCCGGCGGCGCCGACTATGGCGTGGGATCCAGCTACCTCAAGGCTGTCCTTGCAGCCCGCTTGACGCCTCGGGCGAATCGCTACCAGTGGGAGACCGGCCAGCCGCTGCCGGGAGGGCCACTGTGGCGGGCCTTCACACGCGCCATGCTGCGGCGGGACCAGCGCCGGCATGGGGGGCCAGGCCTGCTTGGCCGCGTTGCCCTGCGCCACCATTACTCAGGGGACACCCCTACCGGCCCGCCGATAGTGCAGATCGGCCTCGCTCAGGGCTGCAACTACCACTGCCTGTTCTGCCCCTTCCACAGCCCGACGGCCGAGGGAGGTCACAGGGACACCGATCTGCCGCGAATGTCCTTCGAGATGTTCGCGCGACTGCTGGGTGATCTCAAGTGCATGAGCACCAAGGCGATCGACATCTGTGGCGATGGCGAGCCGCTGATGCATCCCGAGGCGCTGGAGATGATCGGGCTGGCGCGGGAGATGGACTTCGACGTGACGCTGGCCACCAACGCCGCCCTGTTGACCGAGGCCCGGGCAAGGCGACTGGTCGACCTGGGCGTGAAGCGGATACATGTGAGCTTCAACGCCGCGACGGACGACATCTACCAGCGACTTCACGCGGGCGCGCCGGCAGGCGCACGCCGCCGCATCATCGCGCGGCTGCGCGGCATGGCCGATTACGCTGAGCAGGAGGGCCTGCGGCCGATCGCCGTGGAGTTCTCGGCCGTGCTCAACCGCCTGAACATGCAGCAGATCCCGCACATGGTGGAGGCCGCGCACGAGGCCCGCGCCGGCTGGTTCATGCTGATCCTGATGGGGCCTGTCCCGGGCGCAGAGGGCCTCCTGCCACGGGCCGACGACTGGATGCTGATACAGAGGGATCTGGATCGCGCGCTTGCTCGAGCGAGGAAGCTCGGGGTGCGCACGAACCTGGATTGGATCCGGCCCGGCGCGAGCGCGCAGGGCACGCGGGCCGTCTACGAACGGATACCGTGCCACATCGGACACGAGTACGCACTCATCACCGCCGATGGGAGTGTCATGTTCTGCTGCCAATGTTCACGGCCTCTCGGGAACCTCCACGAAGACAGCTTTCGGGAGATATGGTACTCTGAGGCCTACCGCGGAGCAAGGCAACAGGCGAGGGAGCTACCGCGCACCCGTGAGCAGCTGCCAAGCTGTGAGTGCTTCACCGCTTGCTCCCATGTAGTGGTCAACCTCGAGGTGCAGAGGAAGCTCCGAGGCGAGCGCGCGTTGAGGTCTGTGCTGTGAGCCACGTGCTGATCTGCGGCGCCGCAGGTTATACAAACGTAGGCGATGACGCCATCCTCCTGGGTACGCTCGCCCAGTTGGGCGAGTCCCTTCCCGGCCGTCGGTTTCGGGTGGCCGGCGGCCCGGAACTGCAGTCCCTGCTGCGCGATTCGGAAGCGATCCCCGTTTCCTATGATGACCGGTCGGAGCTGGCGCGCGCGATCGAGGAGGCTGATCTCGTCATCCTCGGCGGGGGCGGGCTTCTCTACGACGTCGGATACGACGCCGATCTGGCGCGTCTGCTCGGCAGCCCTCCGGAGAGGTACTGGCTGTACGAAGCCGCGCGCATCGCTGCTGCGGCGGCGGCCGCCGGCCGTACGCTGATGCGCTACAGCATCGGCGCAGGGCCGCTGCGCACCGACGCCCCACAGCGTGTTGCGAAGTTCGTCTGCGGACACGCCAGAGCCATCACCGTGCGTGATCAGCGATCGGCCGACCTGCTCGCCTCCTGTGGAGTCTCGAGGTCTCGCCTCCACGTTGCGGCCGACCCGGCGATAGTCGTGGAGCCCGAGGCCGACGCCGACCTGGCACAGCGCCTTGGCGTGGCAGGCCGTCCTCGTCCCTGGATCGCGGTCAATGTGCGCCCATGGGGAGACAAAGGCCAACGCCGGGAGCTTGTGAGCGTGACGGCCGAGACCCTCAGCATCCTCCACAGGCGGCTTGGCGGAACGGCCGTGCTGCTGCCGTTCCAGCGTCTCCACGACGATGACCTGTCGCCCTTACAGGAGATTGCCGACGCAGCCGCGGGTTGTGAGCCCGTGGTGGTCAACAGCTCTCTGAATCCCTTGGAGGTGACGAGCGAGAACGTGGAGGAATTAGCCAGAGCAACTGGCTTCGCAGAATGCACCCGAGACGTCCCGGAGGTGACGGCCGAGTGGCTTGCCGGCTCCTGCCAGGCCTTGCTGGAGCAGGGCGACATCGGAAGCCGCCTTACGGCGGCAAGGGATCGTATACGGGATTCGGCCGGGACGTCGCCGGAGGTGGCGAAGAGCTTGCTGGAAGAGGGCCTTGTTCCCAGAGCTCAGCCCGTTGCAGCATTCCCAGTGCCGGTCAGCCCGATCCGCGTGCTCATGCGGATCAGGCCCGACTATCTCGAGCATCCGGGGGGCGACACGGTCCAGATGAGGGAGGCGAAGCGACACCTCGAGGAGCTCGGCGTTGCGGTGGACGTGAGCGCAGACGATTCCCCTGATCTGTCTTCATACGACCTCGTCCACGCTTTCAACCTCGGGCGACCGGAGGACCCCTCCCGCCACTGTCGCCACGCCGTCGAGGCAGGCAAGCCCGTCGCCCTGTCGACGGTCTACTGGGACTTCGGCGAGTTCTGGGAGTGGGGGGACCCGGACTACTGGCTGCTGCCGACGCCAGAGGAGGGCCTCCCTGAGCCCCGACGAGCACCCACACCCGATCCTATCGAGACTCGGCGCCGAGCGCGGCTCGACCAACTGCGGCGCAACGTCATCGGGTGCGCGCAGGTCTATCTCCCCAACGGCCGGGGGGAGGCCGAGCTTCTTTCCAGCACCTACGGCATGGATCTCAGCCGTACCGTCGTGGTGACGAACGCAGTCGATGAGGCCTTCTTCACGGCGCGGCCGGAGGCGTTCGTCGAGAAGTACGGCGTATCCGGCTTCGTGTTATGCGTGGGCAGGATCGAGAAGAGGAAGAACCAGCTTGCACTCGTTGCGGCGCTCCGGGGCTCGGGGCTTCAACTCGTCATAGTCGGCCAGCCCAACCCACAGGAGTACCTTGATCTGTGTCGCCGCTACGCCGACGAGAACGTGCTCTTCATCGGCGCCATGGACCAGCAGGAGCTGGCGAGCGCCTATGCCGCAGCGAAGGTGCATGTTCTGCCAGGCTGGTTCGAGACTCCCGGGCTGGTCAGCCTCGAGGCCGCCGCGGCCGGGTGCAACATCGTGTCGACAGATCGGGGTACGGCGAAGGAGTACTTGGGTGAGATGGCATGGTATTGTGATCCCCGGAATATCGAATCGATTCGCCAGGCCGTGCTCGCTGCCTACGAGTCGGCGCCTCGTGAGGAGTTGGGGGCCCGCCTCCGCGAACGCTGTACCTGGCGCCGCGCTGCCGAAGCCACGCTGGAAGGCTACCGCATGGCGCTTGCCCTCCACCGGCAGACGCCGGCCGAGGACCGGTGGGCGGCCGACCTGCGCGCAGTGCGCACCCACGCCGACTACCTTGCCAAGCTCGCCGCCGACCGGGCCTACGAGGCCCAACGCATGAGAGAATGGGGGGAGACGGTCGAGGCCGAACTCGGACGACTTCAGGATGAGTTCGAGCGAGTGACCTCCCGGCGGCTGAACCGCTGCTCAGCAGCCGTCGCACGCGCGGGCTGGGCCGTACTACGGGCACTGGGAGTGCGGCGGTGAAACTCACGGTCGTCGTGCCAACCCACAACCGGTGCGAGCTCCTGGAGCGCACACTCCGCGGCCTGCTGAACCAGACGGCCTCGCCGACCGAGTACGAGATCATCGTCGTGGACGACGGCTCGACAGACGCGACGACAGAGGCGGTCGGATCCGTGGGTGCGCCGGAGGAGCGACTTCGTTACTTCTGGCAGGAGAACAAGGGCCCCGCAGCCGCGCGCAACCGCGGTCTGCTGGAAGCGCGGGGCCAGATCATCCTCTTTACCGGAGACGACTGCATACCGGCGGACAACCTGGTCGAGCAGCATCTGAAGGCCCAGGACGAGTGTGGCGATGTGGGTGTGGTAGGTCTGGTGACGTGGCATCCCGAGTCGGAGAAGACGCCGTTCATGGCCTATCTCGAAAGCGGGCCGCAGTTCGGCTTTGGGAAGGTCGAGAACCCCGAGGACGTTCCCATCTGGCACTTCTATACGGCCAACTGCTCCGTGCAGCGACACTGGCTGGAGCAAGTCGGCGGGTTCGACGAGGACTTCAAGTACGCTGCCTTCGAGGACATGGAGGTGGCCCACCGGATGAAGAAGGAGGGACTTCGTATCGTCTACCGCCCCGGAGCGAAGGCCTACCACCACCACCCGACGACATTCGAGCAGCATCTCGCCAGGCAGCGCGTCACGGGGATCTCCGCGGTCTTGTTGTACCGCAAGCATCCCGAGCTCAAGGTCGAACTGGGGATCGCGCACGCGGCCCGCATGACGACTGCCCTGAAGTTCTGGGAGGCCGCCACAGAGTACGCCTTCGCGCTCGGCGTGCGGGAGGGCCTCACCGGGCAGGAGCAGCCTGCGTGGGATGAGATCGAGGCGCTTCACCGCGACCCGACTCGGGCCGAGGCCGGGCGAGCGTGGGTGCGCGAGGTGTTCGGGACGGTGGATCCCGACAAGGAGGAGCTGATCGACCTCCGCGCCGAACTCCAGCGGACGAAGCAGGAATGGGAGCGCGTGGCGTCCCGCCGCCTCTACCGCTGGTGTGAGGCCTTGGCGAAGGCTGGCTGGTCACTGCTCCGTGCGGTCGGGATCGGCCGACATCGGGCGAGGCGGGAGTGATGCCCGAAGTCTCGGTCGTCGTCCCAAACTACAACGGCGAGCGTCTGCTGCCGACATGTCTCGAGGCGCTGCGCGGGCAGACACTGCAGGACTTCGAGGTCATCGTCGCCGATGACGGCTCCACTGATGGCTCGCTCGCCCTCGTCTCACAGCAGTGCCCGACGGCGATCGTCGTCAGATCGCGAGTCAACCAGGGCTTCTGCCGGACCGCAAACGCGGGCATAGCGGCCAGCAGCGGCGAGTTCGTCGCTCTGCTCAATAACGATACCGCGGCCGATCCCCGCTGTCTGGAGGAGCTGACAGCGGCCATGCGAAGCGATGCTGGGGTCGGCATCTGCGCTGCGAAGATGGTGTACTGGGATAACCCCCAAACGATGAACTCGGCAGGCCATGCGTGCGGATCGGACGGCGTGGTCGTCGACATCGGCCGAGGCGAGCGGGACAGAGACTGGTTCGGGCAGCCGCGGGAGGTTCTCGGCGCCTCCGGCGGGGCCGCCCTATATCGGCGCCGGATGCTGGCGGAGATCGGCGGGTTCGATCCCGACTTTGCCTTCAGCTTCGAGGACGTCGACCTGAATTGGCGGGCCCAATGGGCCGGCTGGCGCGCTCGGTACGTGCCCACGGCCGTCGTGCGACACCGGGAGGGCGCCACGCGGGGAATACGCAGCACCCGGGCCGCCTGCCTGGGTCTGAGAAATACCGTGCACGTATGGACGAAGGACTGGCCGGCAGTCTCGCTCCTGCGCCACTTCCCCACGCTGTGGTCTGGCTTGCGCCGCTCAGCCGTCTCATTCGTGCGGCGGGGCCATGGGACGACGCTTTTGCTCGCCGCCTGGGGCGTCTTGGCTCAGATGCTCCCGATGCTAAGGCGGCGGCGGGAGATTCGGCGCGGCCGGCGCGTGCCCCCGGCGCGGTTTGAGGAACTCCTCGCGATGGGTGCACAGCAGATTCGCATCGCTCGGGAGGGCTAGCGCATGGGAGGGCGTGTGCTGGCCGTGCGTCTCGTGCCTGAGGATGTCTTTGCGCGGCTGCTGAGGAGCCTGCGCACACAGCACCCGGAAGCCCACATCACAGCACTGGCGGCCTCGGAAGATATCGCCGAGGCCGATGAGACGCTGGACTGGAGGAGGGCCGGCCGACGCGAGGTCGCCGCGAAGCTCCGGGGGCAGCACTTCGACACTGCCGTGCTGGCGCACGGAGCGGATCACTACGCCGCGCGCGCCTACTGGCGAGCAGTGCTGCTGGTCCGGCTCTCCGGCGCGCGCGAGGTACTCCTGTGCGAGGAAGGCCGTCTCGACCGGAGCTACAGCCTGCTGGCTGGGGCCGGCCGCGCGCTGCTGCAACTGCTTCAGGAGATCTGCGCCGCCGGGTTCGCGCTTGCCATCCTGGCACCAGTGCTTGTTGCGGCCGGGCTGAGCGATCTGACCCAGGGTCCGGCCTCGCGGCCGGCAGGAGGCGCAGTTGACCGAAGATAACATAGTGCTGGCGCAACGTCGTGCATCCGCCGCGTGAGGAAAGAGAATGAGGGTCCTGGTGACAGGTGTTGCCGGTTTCATGGGCGGGCATGTGGCCCAAGGGCTGATGTCAGCCGGACACGAGGTAGTCGGCCTGGACGACCTCAGCGGCGGCTTCGAGGAGAATGTCCCTCCGGGCGTAGATCTCCGCGTGATTGACCTGCGGGACGGCGAGGAGACTGAGGCTGTCGTTGTGGAACAAGCACCCGACATCCTCTGCCATCTCGCCGCCAACGCCCGGGAAGGGGCCTCTCAGTTCCAGCCCCGAGACGTGTGCGGTCGGAACCTGATGGCCTATGCGAACGTTCTCGTGCCGGCCATCCGGAGCGGCGTGAAGAAGGTTGTGCTCTACAGCTCCATGGCCGTGTACGGCGACCAGGAAGCCCCTTTCGATGAAAACATGCCGCGGCGGCCGGCCGACGTGTACGGGGTGAACAAGACCGCGATGGAGGAGATAACGGAGATCCTGGCCGACGTTCACGAGTTCATGTACACGATCATCCGGCCTCACAATGTCTTCGGGGAGCGCCAGAGCCTGAGCGACCCCTTCCGCAATGTGGTCGGCATTTTCATGAACCGGATAATGCGCGGCGAACCCCTATACGTGTATGGCGACGGGGACCAGAAGAGGGCGTTCAGCTACATAGGCGACTCGCTCCCGGCCTTCCTGCGGGCGGCCGAACTGTCGCCCGAACTCGACCGCCAGATCGTAAACGTGGGCGGCAAGGAGCCCGTGACGATCAACGAGCTGCTGAGGATGGTGGCCGCCGAGTTTGGCGCCGACGTCGACGTCGTCCACCTTCCGGACCGACCCCGCGAGGTGAAGAAGGCCTACTGCACGTGGCAGAAGTCCGAAGACCTTCTGGGCTACGAGGAGCGCTTCGGCCTGGCGGAGGGGATTCGCCGCATGGCCGAGTGGGCGCGCGCCAAAGGCCCTCAGCCGTGGCGAGATGAGCGTCTGGAACTACCGAGTGCGAAGGCACCGCACATCTGGCTGACCGAAGACGAGCGGGAAGAAGGTAGTTCCGGCAGACGAAGCCAGCCGTGAGCCGACTCCGCGCCAGTTTGATAGTCTCGAGTTGGAACGGCCGACACCTGTTGGAGACGTGTCTTCCGCGCGTTCTCCGCGCGGCCGCTCATGCCGGTGACAATCACGAGGTCATCGTCGTCGACGACGCCAGCACCGACGACACAGTCGAGTTCGTTCAGCGTGAATACCCGGAGGTCCGGCTGCTCCCCCTGGCGCGCAACGTGCGCTTCGCCCGGGCCAACAACGCCGCCGCCCGCGCGGCGCAAGGGGACGTCCTCGTCTTCCTGAACAACGACATGCACGTGTCGGCGGATTTCCTCTCGCCTCTGCTCCGGCACTTCGAAGACCCATCTGTCTTCGCGGCAACCGCTCGCATTGAGATGCAGCCGCGTCGCGTTGCGGGCGGCATGATCCAGGAGACGGGCCTCGTCAGGGCGCGGTTCGAAAACGGCTTCTTCGTGCTCCAGCACGAGCATCCCATCACGGACGAGCCGGTGCCGGTGCTCTACGCGGGTGGTGGCTCCAGTGCGGTGCGGCGAGACCACTTCCTGGCGCTGGGCGGCTTCGACCGTCTCTTCCGGCCCTTCTACTTCGAGGACCTCGACGTGTCGTACCGGGCGCAGAAGAGGGGCTGGCGGATCGTATATGAGCCGAAGAGCCGCATGGTGCACGCTCACCGCCGCACGAACAGCCCGGAGAACTTCCCCGGCGCCTACGTCGATCTGATGTTCGGCAAGAACAGCCTCCTGTTCACCTGGAAGGTGCTGACCGACTCGCGGCTCGTCAAAGAGCACTTCCGGGCTTTGTGGGCGAAGCTGATGCGGCCGGGCCTCGACCCGAAGCTCCCGCCGGTGTTCTTCCGCGCGGCGAGACAGCTGCCGGAACTCGTGCGCTCCCGCCACCGTGCGCGGACCGGCCAAGTGCTGACCGACGGGCAGGCCATCGGCCTCGCGGCCGCTGCCCGCAGCGACGAAGCGACGGACGCCGGGAGCATACCATATGCTTCCAGCGGCCGCGGCAGGCGAGTGCTCGTGGTCGGCTTCTCCCCGCTCCCCTTCGAGAAGGAGAGGCGGATCGGTGCGCTCTGCTTCCGGACCTGGCACGTTGCTCAGGCGATGCTGGCGGCCGGCCACAAGGTCACGCTGGTGGGCGTCCGAACGTCGGGCGCCTACGAGCGGGAGAGCACTCGTCCCCCGGCGCTTCGCTTCCGAGGAAGTAACTTCACCTACTACTCTCTCGAGCACGCGGTCTTCCAGGACGGACGGATGCTGCAGCGCATCTGCGAGCGCGTGGATCCCGAGGCGATTGTCACGGTCCACTCCTACCCAGCCTGGGTCGTGTCGCGCCTGCAGTCGGAGGCGCCCATGTGGGCCGACCTGAACGGCTATGCCATGACGGAGGCCCAAGCGCGGGCGGCCGTGATCCAGGATGAGTCACCGCTGGCGGAGGCCTGGAAGTGGGAGCAGGCCGCGCTGGCCCGCGCCGATGAGTTCTCGGTCGTCTCCGTGCGTCAGAAGTTCGCTCTCATCGGGGAGCTCGCCGCCGTGGGACGACTCACGGGTCAGAGCTACGGAGACGACCGCGTCCACTACATGCCGAACGCGATCGACCCCGAGCCCTACCGCCATACGCGACGAGTGCTCCGCGGGACGCTCGTAGGAGAGGATGACTTCGTGGTGCTCTGGGCCGGGGGCTACAACACCTGGACCGACGTCGATACTCTCTTCGCGGGCCTCGCGGCAGCGATGAGGGAAGAGCCCCGCCTGCGCTTTGTCTCGCTCGGGGGCGCCATGCCGGGCCGCGACGAGACAACCTTCTACCGCTTCCGGCAGCTGGTGGACGAGAGCGATCTGGCAGACCGCTTCATCTTCACCGGGTGGGTCCCCACCGACGATGTGCCCAACTACTACTTCGAGAGCGATGTCGGGATCAACATCGACCGCCGCAGCTATGAGATGCTCATCGGATGCAGATATCGGATACTCGACATGTTGCGCGCCGGACTGCCCGTGGTCACGACCCTCGGCACGGAGATCAGCCACATGGTCGAGCAGGAGCGACTCGGCGCCACCTTCACTCCGGGAGACGCAGCCGGCTTGAAGGCCTCCCTCCTTGATCTCGCGCGAGACCAAACGCGACGTCGCCGGTCCGCCGTCCGCGCGCGCGACTACCTTCTCAAGAACCGACTCGCGGAGGTCGTCTTGCGCCCACTCACGGAATGGGCGCGCGATCCGAGGTCCTCGCCGGATCGCCTGAAGGGGCCACGATCTGAGCCCGTGACCTGGCAGCCTCGCAGCTTCGCAGGCCGGCTCGGGAAGGCCATAGAGACTCGCGGCATCCGAGGTGGGATCGGCGAGGTGGCGCGGCTCCTCGCCGGCGGCCTGGCGGGACTACTCGGCCGGGCGTTCGTGCGACGACGAGCGGTCAGACCCTGGGGGCTGGACCCGCGAGAGCCGCCACACACGACGCTCGTCATCCGCGCGACCGACCTCGCCACGACGAGTCAGGCCGTCCGGCGCATTCGGGAGCACTATCCGGCGGCCGAGATCGCGGTGCTCGCGCCGGAGTCGCTCGCCGAGGAGACAGGATACGAGACCGGCGCCAATGTCATCCCGGCCGCTGGGGTGGAGGCTTGCGGGTACCGGGTGACCAGTGGTCTGGTGAACGCGCTTCGCGAGCGCACGTTCGACACGGCTATCGTGGCCGGTCAGGGGAACCGCCGAGCGGAGCTGCTCGCCCTCCTATGCGGGGCGGACAGGCGGGTAGGACTCCGGCACGACGGGGCCGCTCATGTCTTCTGGATCGCGCCCTACAAGCCCCTGTTCGCGGTCGTTGGGATCGTCCTCGGCGCGGTCGAGAAGCTCCTTCTCACCGCACTCGTGGGTCTGGTCTGGGGAAGCGTTGCGGCGGAAGGGGCGCTGTGGAACCTGCGTCGCCGGTTGGGTTCTGCAGGGAGCCAAGCCACCAGCTAGGGAGGGAAGCGTGAGTCGCCCGGCGGTCTTCCTGGATCGCGATGGCACGATAGTCCGGGAGGCGGACTACCTGCGGTCGCCAGAGCGGTTGCGACTCCTCCCGCGCGCAGCCGAGGCAATCCGGCGCCTGAACGACAGCGGCTTTGCCGTCGTCGTTGCGACGAATCAGTCCGGAATCGCACGCGGCCTGTTGACTGAGGACGACCTCGCTCAGGTGCACAAAGTGCTGGCAGAGCGACTGGCGAAGCGGGGAGCGCGCCTCGATGCCATCTACTTCTGCCCCCATCACCCTACTGCCGGCGCCGGGCGGTACCGGCGCGAGTGCTCGTGCCGCAAACCCGCGCCGGGGATGCTGCTGAGGGCGGCACAGGAGCTCGACCTCGACCTCAGCCGGTGCATTGCCGTGGGCGACAGCCAACGCGATCTCATCGCCGGCAGGGAGGTTGGCTGCAGAACGGTGCTCGTGCGTACCGGGTATGGGCGAGACGCCGAAGCCGAGGCGAGCGCGCCACTTCCCTGCGATCATGTCGCCGACGACCTCGCAGCGGCAGTCCAGTGGATACTCGAACAGCACGGGGAACGCTCTCGCCGATGAAGGCCACCCTGATCATCGTGAACCACAATGGCCGCGACCTGCTCGCCCAGTCCGTCCCGGCCGCGCTGGCGGCCGCTCGTACGGCGGGGGAGCACCACGTGTTGGTCGCTGACGACGCCAGCTCCGACGACAGTGTCGCGTTTGTGAGCGACAACTTCCCGGATGTGAGGGTCCTCGCCCTTCCAAAGGGAGGGTTCGGCGCAGCCTGCAACGCCGCCGTCGCGGCGGCCGAAAGCGAGGTCGCTGTCATCCTCAACAACGATGTTGTCGTCACGTCCGATTTCCTCCAACCGCTCCTGGATGACCTCGGACAGCACGATGTCTTCGCGGTCGGGTGCAAGTTCCTCAACCCCAATGGTACGCTGACAGATGCTCTCGGCAATCGCACATCGGGTGAGTGGCGCGGGGGACTGCTCTACATTCATCACGAGACCCGGCCGGAGCGGCTCACCGCGACCTGTCCGCAGTTGTATCCCAACGGTGGCGGCATGGCCTTCCGGCGGGACAAGTGGCGGGAGCTCGGCGGCTTCGATCCGCTGTTCCGGCCGCTCTACTGGGAGGACGTGGACATCGGCTACCGCGCCTGGGGAAGAGGCTGGCGGGTGTTGTTCGAGCCTCGCAGCGTCGTCTACCACGACCAGGGAAGCACCATGGCTCGTCTCCACCGTCCCGCTCACATCGAACTTATGTCCGCCAAGAACGGCATCCTCTTCGCCTGGAAGAACCTGCTGGCGGGCAGGTGGCTTCGGCGGGCGGCCGCGGCCCAGGCCCGCTGGGCGGCAGACGATGTCCTCATCGGAGGCCTGCCGCCCCGCACGGCCGCTCTTTGGTGGGCCTTCCGGCAGCTCGGGCAGGCCTGCCGCGCCCGCGCCCGGGAGCGCCGCGCGCGCATCCTTTCCGACGAGCAGATCCTGAGCGCTTCGGCGGGAGAGGACGCATGAGCGACGAGAGCAGGACTCAGGTAGTGCTGCTCACCTTCGCTCGCCGCGGCGAGGAGCAGACGATCCGCGACGCACTGGCAGCTCTGCGCACCGAGATCCCGGACGCGGACCTGTTCGCCATCGGTACTCCCGTTTCGGCCCCGCGGCTGCGGGAGGCCGGCGTCCAGACTGTCATTACATACGGGAGCGGCAGCGGGGCTGGGGTGGTACTGCGAGAGGCGCGTTCGCGGCGCCCAGCGGCGGCTGCGGTAGTCTATTGGGGCCCTCGCTTCGGCGGACACCTGAAGCTCGAGGTCCTCGCCCTGCTCACAGGCGCGAAGGTGACGCACAGGTTCGCTCCGGGGTCTGATGCGAGGTCGATAGGTCGCTTGCGTCTGGCCTGGTCTGTGGCGGCGAAGTGCGCAGCAGCTCTCCTCTGCGCGGCCACAGCAGCGGCCCTGTGCGGCCTCGCGTTCATATGCCTGCTGCTGAGCCAGGGGCGGGTGGGAGGCGGCCGTGCGCGTCGGTATTGATGGGAGAGCACTTGCATCGTCGACCCAGTCCGGCGTCGAGAACTACGTCAGGAAGCTCGCCCGCGCCCTGGCGAAGCTCGACGAGAAACCTGAAATCATCGCCTACACCGACCGCGCCCTACCGGATCGAGGAGTCGAGGGCCTGCTCCAGCAGGGGGGCATCGAGACCAAGGTCATTCGCGCCCCACGCGGCTGGCTGCAGGTCGCGCTTCCCTGGCGCCTATGGCGCGACCGGGTGGACCTGACTCACCTCCCGAGCACCATCGTCCCCTTCCTGGTGCCCTGCCCCGCGGTCGTCACGGTCCATGACCTCGCCTTCAGGCATTACCCTCAGACCTATTCCCGGAAAGACCTGCGGATGCAGTCCCGAGCCCTTGGCAGCTCGGCCCTGAGGGCTGCTCACTTCATCGCTGTTTCGGAGAACACGGCGCGGGACTTGATCAGTTTGGTGAGGATACCGCCCGAGCGGGTGTCTGTCATCCCGCTGGGGGTGTCTCCCATCTTCACTCCCGATGGGCCACCGCCGGCGGCCGACGCCTTCCCCCAAGCCGCGCAGATGTCGTCGGGATACCTTCTACATGCCGGAGGCCTTCATCCCCGGAAGAACATCGAGCGACTGCTCGATGCGTATGTTGGCCTGAGAGCCGACATGTCTCTTCCGCGGCTCGTCATCGTCGGCGATGTGGAAACCGGGTGGGGACGGCGCGCAGTGCAGAAGGCGCAGTCGCTGGGCCTCGGTGACCATGTGATCTTCACCGGCCCGCTGCCGGAAGAAGTACTTGCAGCGCTCTACCGAGGTGCGAGACTCGTCGTGTACCCGTCGCTGTACGAGGGGTTCGGCCTGCCAATACTGGAGGGCATGGCCTCGGGCGTACCGGTGCTGACATCGGACCGCTCCAGCATGCCCGAGGTGGCCGGCGACGCAGCCATCTTGGTGGACCCGGAGAGCACCAAGGAGATCGCAGAAGGGCTCAAGGCCGGACTCACGGACGAGCGACTGCGGGAGAACCTCACAGCGGCGGGCCTGACGAGAAGCCGGTACTACACGTGGGAGCTGACGGCCAAGGAGACTCTGGGCGTCTACGAGCGAGTTGCTGCCAGCTGAGCGCCAGGACACAAGATCTGCTGCGCACGTGAATCCTTCCGTGCTCGACCATCGTATGATCCTGTGGCGGAGGGCGGAGAATGAGCGAGAGTGAGGCGGGGCGGGACGACGCGGTGCTGATTGCCCGCTGCCTCGATGGCGACCGGCCTGCCTTCGACCTGCTCGTGTCCCGCCACCACCGCGGGATCTACAACATGGTATATCGCATGCTCCCGAGCGCAGAAGACGCATCGGATGTGACGCAGGAGGCGTTCCTCCGCGCCTATACGCGCCTCCATACCTACAAGCCCGAACATTCCTTTCTGGCCTGGCTGCGAGCCATCGCCTCCAACCTCTGCATGGATCACCTGCGACGACGACGATCGGAAACGGTTTCGCTGGACCAGCGCTTGGAGTCGGGTTTCGAGCCGGCCGACGAGTCGCCGAGCGCGTCCCCTGCCGACCAGGTCACGACAGCAGAGGACTCCAAACGCGTGCTGGCGGTCGTGCAGCAGCTCCCCGAGAAGCAGCGCGCGGTGCTTGTCTTGCGCCACATCGAGGGGCTGAAGCTCACCGAGATAGCCGAGAGCCTCCGCATGCCTCTGGGCACGGTGAAGACGATGTTGTTTCGCGGCCGCGCGGCGGTCCGCGAGATGGTGGGTGAGCTATGAGGAGAGCTACTATGGATTGCTCCCGAACGAAGGCATTGCTGGATGAGTACTTCGAGGGCCTGCTTTCCCCGCCTCAGGCGCAGGTCGTCGCCGACCACGTCTCAGCTTGCCCGGCGTGCGCGGCCGAGCTGCACCAGATCGAGAAGGTTGCCGCCGCGCTCGCTGCCGTTCCGCAGGCGCTGCCCGACGCGCAGATTCCGGCGATAATCGCCGAGCGTGTGGCCGCGCTGCCTGCCCCAGACGCGCGGCGAAGAGCGGCCGGCTGGCGGCGGCTCGGGGTTGCCGCGGCAGGATCGCTGGCAGGGCTGTCGGCCGTTGCCTACGCGCTGCCCCTGCTCGTCTCTCAAGGCCTGGCTGCGCCGCTACTGACCTCCCTCGCCGATGCCGCGGCAGCTTGCCAGAGCTGGTTGGGAGTGTTGCCCAGCATCCTCGGCGCGTTTTGGGAGGCAGTGCTCGAGCTGGTGCGGCGCTTGGGCCTCGCGCTCGACGCTGCCGCTCCCACTCTGGGGACATACGCCGCGGCCGAGATCGGAATCCTTGCGGCGCTCTTCTTCGTACTACAGGTAAGTCGCCGTCGGCGGGCGCACCAGCAAGTGACGTTGATATGAGAGAAGGGATTGAGATGCGAAGACTGACAGGCACGCCACATCGTCGCTTCCGCCCAGGCAGCGGAAGAGGCCCCCGTCCCGTTGCGGGCATACTGGCCCTCGCTCTGTCCGCGCTTGTGGCACTGACGCTGCTGGGCCAGCACCCGGGCGTCGCGGCCTCGAGCAGCGCGCCGGGGCAGGCCGCGTCCGGCGCTTCGGAGGATGTGAGCGCCGTCGCCGAAACCGAGGCCGCCGAGGCGGCGGACGCCCAGGCAGCCGAGGAACCCATCGCGGGCCCGATCGACCTGTCCGGATCCTGGAAGTTCCGAGCCGATCCGTCTGAGCTGGGCCTGAGCGAAGGCTGGCACGAGCCCGGCTATAGTGACTTGGACTGGGGCGCTCTTGGAGTGCCGGGAAGTTGGGAGAGCCAGGGCGTGACCGAGGCCAATCCCCAGTGGCCGGGCGCGACGGCGGAGTGCGGCTACAACGGCTACGCCTGGTACCGCACGCGCTTCAGCGTTCCCACGGGCTGGGAGCAGGCTGAGCTCGCCCTCCGCGTGGGCCAGATCTGGGACATGGACTGGACATACCTTAACGGCCATCGGATCGGCCTGACAACCGGGGAAGGTGCCTGGCAGAGACGACGGGAGTACGCCTTGCCCACGGATGCACTGCGGCCGGGCGAGGACAATGTGTTGGCCATCCGGGTCTTCGATGGAGTTGGGGAAGGCGGCATCGGCGTCGCCCCGGTTGAGATTGTGAACCTGGCCGCAGCGGCGGGACGAGCAGCAGCAGACGAAGAGCCCCGCGAGTACGCCCGGACGCGTAACGAGCTTGTGCGCATAGGCGGGAGCGCCACGGTTGGGCCGGAGGAGAAAGTCGACGGCGACGTGGTGGCCATAGGCGGGGGCGTGACAATCGAAGGCTACGTGACTGGCGACGTAGTGGCTGTGGGCGGTGGGATACGTGCCCTCGACGGGGCGCGCATCGACGGCGACACGGTCGCCGTGGGCGGCGGCGTCCAGCGCGACGAAGGCGCGGTAATCGGCGGCGAGGTCGTCGAGATCGGGCCGGGCGTGGTGCTGCCCGGGGATTGGCCCATCGTGATGGGACCGAGGCCGTGGGCCGTCGGCGGCGTAGCGGGAGCAGTGGTGGGCTTCCTCATCTGGGGCTTCCTCGCTCTGGCCGCCGTGCTGCTGCTGCGCCGTCGCATCGAGGCGATGGCGGAGGCGCTTCCTCTGCACCCAGGACGCTCGATTGTCTACGGGCTCAGTGGCTTCGTCCTGGCGCCGGCAGCACTCGCGACGCTGGGTATCGTCGCCGCCGTTGTCACGGTTTTGCTGGTCGTGACGGTGGTGGGAGCGCTGCTGGTGCCGGCGGTCGCGGCAGCCTTCCTGGCGGCCTTGGCAGCGAGCGCCATCGCTGTCCTGCTCGGCATCGTCGCCGTCTGGCTCAGCATCGGGAAAGCCGTCGCCGCCCAATTCGGCAAGCCCGACCTGCATCCAGCTCTCGGCGTGCTCATCGGCGCCGTCATCGTCGCCATAGCATCCCAGATACCGCATATCGGGCCCCTCGTCCACGTCACCGTAGTCGTGTTCGGCCTGGGATTGGCGATCATGACGGGTATAGGGGCCGATGCGGAGTGGGCCCATCGGAGATTGGGATTCGGGCGGCGCGCCGCCGCGCCGTCGTCTCCGGAGCCGCCATCTCCTCCCCCACCATCGGCTGCCGGTGGCGAGGCAACTGGAAGCGTGACAAGTCAGCCTCCATCGGTGGGGACGCCGCCAGGGGAGCACGCTCAGAGCCAGGGCTCCCCAGACGCCGCGGGCGATCGGGAAGAAGGGGGGACACGAGGCCCAACGGACAGCAACCAGGCGGGTGGGCAGTAACGGCCATCCCGCAGGGAACGAGGTGCGACTTGTTCAGAGGCCCGGCCCCGCCGGGCCTCTGCTCACGTTAGTATTGACCGACTCGGAGCGTCTGCTTCCGACTCCCGCGCTGCAGGGTTATGGTGTTCGAGGAAATGTCGACCACGCGATAGCTCGTCTCGAACACATCTCCCTCGGTGACAACATACCGGTTCTCGCCCCGCCGCAGCACGGCCACTTGCGGCTCCCCCTGGACGACGCCGGAAAGCCAGAGCACCCCGGGCGGCGGGCCCAACGTCGCCGAAGGCGCGGAGACGGCCTCCCAGTTTGGCGGCGGCAGTGGCGGAAGTGAGCGAGTCGGCGCCGGCCTCGCCGCCTGAGATGGCCGCGCCAAATCGGGCGCGGCGGCAGCGCGAGGCGACGAGGGCGACGGGGCCCGCGGCGCGGCATCGCGGGCGAAGACCACTTCCCCTGTGGCCGGTGCGACCTCCGCCGGCCCGGCCTCAGGTGCGTCCGCGACCGTGTCGGTTCCCTCGAGGCCGGGCGAGGCCTCCAGCGCGGCCGTCGTGGTGTGATCCAGGGCTGCGGCCGCCTCGGGATCTCCGCTGACGCGGCAGAGCACGAGGCCCACCACGACCATCACGAAGGCGGCAGAGATGGCCGCTATCTTGGGCAGACCGAGTCGCTTCAGTTTCATGACATCCCTCCAGGAGAATCGCCGCTTTGAGGCAGGTACTCCTCCCCACCCACCAGGCACGGCGAGCCGAGAACGATGATGGCGAGTGGAGACCCCGACGAGGTGCTATCCCAAGGCCACTAATTCCACAACTAGACCCCTGGACAAGACACTGGTCGAGCCCCGCCCATGGAGCGGAGACACCTGCAGCGACGAGGGGCCCCGTCGAGGGCGCTGATTGTGGAATAAGGCGACAAGGGAGCTTGAAGGCGCATGCGGGCCCGCAGACCGTTGTGAGCCATGGGCGCGTAAGGGGAGCGCGACCTTGGTGGTGCTCGGTCCGGAATGCGGGGAAGCGTGCGCGCACGCTTCTGCCGGGAGGGATGAGTGCAGCAGACGGAAGCGAGAGCGAGCGCGGGAGGCGACCTCCAGGAGTATCATCGGCTTCTGGCGCGGGAGCCGGACTCTCTTCGGTTTGCCGAGTATGCAGACTTGCTTCGTCGCGGGGGTCAACTCCTCGACGCACGCGAGGTCTGCGAGCGCGGGCTGGCGCGCCACCCGGGTTATCCCACAGGGCACGTCGTGATGGGCGACATCCACAACGACCTCGGCGACCCGGGCAAGGCGGAGGCCGAGTGGCGCCACGCCCTGACGCTTGACTCAGGCCACCCGCTCGCCCACCTCCGCCTCGGTGACCTCCACCTCAGTCGAGGTGATAGGGATCGGGCGGTGGCCGCCTTCGAGGCGGCTCTCATCTACAGCCCGGACCAGGCGGAAGCGCGCGCCAAGCTAACCGAGCTGCGTGGGTCCGATCCGCTCCCCGATGAGTTCGCTGCAGCCAGCCCGGAGGCAGCTTCCCGCAGGCCGGGCGAACGGCCCGCTTGGCTGGATGAGCGGCGCCTGCAGGACCTCGTCTCGCGCCTGGCATCATCCCCCCACATCGAAGAGGCCGCGCTTGCCGATGGTGAGGGCGCGGTCTGGGCACACAGCAGCGAGAGGACCATGGCGGGCAGTACCGGGCCCGCGGGGACCTCCTTCGCCGAAGAAGCAATGTCATTGCTCGCGAGGCTGGGGGCAGGTCGGCTACGGTCGGCCTTGATCCGCAGCGATGCGTCATGCCTGCGGATCGTACCGCTCGGCGAATGGACTCTCCTGGCTGCCATCGCTATTGAGGCCCACATTGGCGAGGTCGACGCGGCGATCGAGGCCGTCCTTGCCGACAACCCTGGGGACAGTGCGGAGGAGGGAGACTGGGCATGATCGATAACACCAAGTCGAGCGATGCGAGACCGGAGGACTCTCTTGCCTCCCTTCTGGAGCTCCCCGGCGTGCTCGCTGGCATGGTTGCTACGGAAGAGGGCCTTCCGTTGGCGGCAAGGCTGCGCTCAGAGCTGGACGAGGATGCACTGGCGGCAGCCGCCGCCGTTCTCGGCCGGCTCGGAGCCAAGGCCTTGAACGCGGCGGACCAGGGGGCACTGGGTCTCCTCGTACTCGACGCGAGCAAGTTCAGGTTCATGGTACGGCCGCTGGCAGTGGGCTACCTCATGGTGGTCACCGATCCGAGCACAGAGCCTGACCCGGTGGCGGAACAGATGAGTTCCACGGTGATGGAGCTGGACCGTGCCACAGCCGAATTAGTCAAAGACCATACAGCATGAATGGGACGGTGAGATAGTCAGATGATAGAGACGACCGGCCTGGTAATAACCGAAGCACAGCTTGCCGATATCGAGAGCGCCCTGGACGAAATGCTGACGGGCGCCAAGGCGAGCAGCGTCCTCCTGGTCAACAGCGACGACGGAAGCTTGCTCGCAGTTCGGGGCCTGACCGAGGAACTGGACACAACATCGCTTGCGGCGCTCGCGGCGGGGGCCTTTGCGTCGACACGTGAGATTGCCAGGTTGATTGGCGAGCCGGAGTTCACGGTCCTCTTCCACCAGGGAAAGCGCTCTCACGTCCACGTCAACCTCGCCGGAGACCGCGGACTGCTGATGACGCTTTTCGGCGACGAGACGACCGTCGGCCTCGTCCGGTTGTGCGCGCGGAAGGCGTGCCTGCGCGTAGAGCACGCTATGTCGGCCTAAACCGCAAGGGACGGCCAAAGACGAGCGGCTCCGCGATATGCGGAGCCGCGCGGCAACAGGTGGTTCCAGCGGGCCGTCTACTCGCTCCAGCTAATCGCCTCCGCTGGACAGGCGTCGATGGCCTCTTGGATCTCGCTCTCGCCGGCACCCTTTGGATTCTTGACGGCCGCGATATCGTCGTCGCCCATTTCGAACACAGCCGGACAGACTTCGATACAAGCGCCGCACCCCGTGCAGAGATCCGGGTCTACCACCGGTACCTTCATCCTATCATCCCTCCAAACCGAGTATTGTCTTGCAGCTCCGGCCGCCGTCCGGACGGCGGAGTGAATTTCGCCGGCGGACGGACCATTCCTCTCCCCCGCGGCTGCCCCGACCCCCTGCGCGGCCACTCTCACGGGCCGAAGAGAAGCCACCCCGGCCGGGCTGTGCTCATCCCACCCTGTCAAGGAGGCGAAGGGCACTGGGCGCCGCTGCTGGCCAGGGCAGCAGCTTCATTCTACGCCCACCGTGACACGCGTCGACCCCTCAGAGACAGCTGTGTGTCGGAATGCCGACATCGGGCCAGGCCGCGTGTAGGCTTGGCCTTACACACGTTTCCCCCTCGGCCAAGTTCTGTCCCGTTCCAGTGGGACGCGAACGCCCTCGTGCGGTAGAACGGACATCGCGCAGAAGCCCACGTCAAGCAGACCGCACGGTGAAGGGGTCGTCCGAGCTCACGGAGCAGACCCTTGGACTGGTGGCACCGGGTGGATTCGAACCACCGACATAGCGGTTATGAACCGCTCGCTCTGCCCCTGAGCTACGGTGCCCACTCCCGCCTATGATAGCTCAAAGACTGCCTCTCGACAAGACGAGCCCCAGTCTGCCCTGGGCTCAGGGGCGACGAGCCGCCTTCCTGGCCAAGGCCGCTCGTCTCTTCCATCCGGCGGCCGCACCGATGTCGGGCCAAGGTATGTCCAAGTCGAAGCCCTTCTCGTCCAAGGCCAGCTGGAAGCTGTGTCGGAAGGCGGCTATCTTCAGAGGCAAGTGCGACGCTCTCGTCTTGCGGTCCATGGGCCGGACGTACATCTCCTGATCGTCGTAGGCGGAGAACCGAGTGGCCTCCCGCAGGCGCGCGTAGCGCGGCGAGAGCCGTGTCACCTCGCGCCACTCGTGGACAGCATCCTCTGTGTCCCCTTTGAAGTAGTAGACCAAACCAAGATTGCTGTGGAGCACTGGGCTATCGGGGCGCCATTCGACCACTTGGGCAAGATGGTTGGCCGCCTCTTCGAGCATCTTGTCCTTTGCGTAGGCGAGGCCGAGATCGTTGTGCCCCTCCGGCGACTTCGGCGAGAACACCAGCACCCTCTGATAGCTCTCGATAGACTGGCTGAGCCGGTCATCCCTGTAGTACGCGAGCCCGAGGTTCGAGTGCGCATCCGGATTCGTGGGCTCCAGCCGCACCAGAGCCTGGAAGTGCTCGACTGCCTCCTCCTTGTGGCTCAACTCCAAGGCCACATGCCCGGCGATATCCCGCGCGGCCGGGAGATCCGGGTCCAGGCCCAGGGCGAGCCCCGCCTGTTCGTGCGCGGCGGACAGATCGCCCTCCAGGCAGTAAGTAAGGGCCAAGTTTGAGCGCGCCACCGCGCTCCTCGGCATCATGTCGGCGACGCGGCGGAACTGCTCGGCCGCCTCGACCAGCCGATCCTGCCTCAGGCGAATGACCCCAACGGCGTTGAAGGCATCCGCAAAGCCGGGATACAGCGCAGTCAGCTCCTCCACCTCAGTCTCGGCTTCGTCGAGCTGTTCCAACATGCTGCTGGCCACGACGCTGTTGTACCGGGCCAGTGCGTGCCGGGGCGCCATGCGGGTGGCCGCTCGGAAGTGGTCGAGAGAATGTCTCAGGTGTCCGGTCAGGTACATCGCAACGCCCAGATTGATGATCACCTCGATGCGGCGCGGGTCGATTTCGTAGGCCCGCTCGAGTTCACTCACAGCTCGATCGATCATCTCCTCGCGCAGCAGCAGCGTCCCGCTGTTATAGCGCACCTGGAGGTCGCCGGGCCCCCGCCGCACCGCGTGCCGCATTCGATCCAACGCCCGCTCCTTGCGACCCAGACGGTAGAGTGCGATGGCACACTGAATCAACGCCCACGCGTGATCGGGTTCGACCTCTGACAGTATTGAGAAGTCATCGACCGCCGCGCGATAGCGACCGGAGAGCACCTCACACAGGCCGCGATTGTAGCGTCCGGGAGCGTGGGTCGGGTCTACTTGCAGTGCGCTGGTAAAGCGCCCTTCCGCGAGTGCCAGCTCCCCTCGCGACTGGTGGATGATCCCCAGATTGCACACAGTGTCTGGCTCGCGACGGCGCCGGGCAGCCAGCTCCGTTAGATCTGCCAGGGCCTCTTCGAGCTTCCCCAGTCTCGCCCGCGCCAGCGCCAGAGCGTTCCGCGCCGGGAGGTGACCGGGGTCCAGTTCGAGGGCGTTCAAGAAGGCCTGCGCGGCCTCGTTGTACTGCCCAAGCGCCCATCGCGACAGGCCCATGTTCCAGTAGAGCGTAGCACTCTGTGGCGCCTCCGCTCGGGCGTGCCCCAGCTCCTCCAGTGCGCGCGCGTGTCGGCCCGCGTGCGCCTGCGCAATAGCGAAGTTGTGGCGCGCAGTGGGCGGTGAGTCGGTGCCCGACAGGGCACGGCTCAGCACCTGCTCCGCGTGCTCCGGCGAGCCCTGGAGCCACAGGATGGCCGCGAGGCGACAGCGGGCGTCCTGGTCGCCCCGGTTCGACTCCAGCGCCTCTTCGCATTGCCCGCGCAGCCGGGCCAGACGGCGGTCAGAGAGCCATTCGAAGAGCCCTGCCATGATCTCCGACCAGCCGTGTCGGAGCACACGGACCACCGGAGCGGGCGCACAGCCCATCAGCAGACCGGCACCGGCCCCCAGGAGGGCGCCGAGCGCGTAAGGCTGTAGGGTGGCATCGCCCGCCGCTTTCAGGCGGACCAGCGCCAGGCCGAGCAGGGCACCCAGAGCGAGACAGATGCCGTACCAGACCGGACGCGCACCTGCCCCCCCCCCTCGTGCGCGTGCACCGCGAGTCTGCGGTGCGTGCTCGAGTGGCGACCCACATGATATGCAGCTTGCATGCTGTGGTGGGTTTGCGCCCCCGCAGAGCCGGCAGACCACACCGCGCCTCCCTTTCTCCTCAACATGGCGACGCCAGGCCGCCGGGGCCTTTGAGCTTATACCACAGAGGCGCCGCCGTTCCTACCGTGGGAGGCATCCTGCCGCCGGGGATGCAGCACGCGCAGTGGCTGATTGCCCCTGTCATGGGCGGCGCACTTCCTTGGGCGGCCGGCTACGCGCCCGCCACGGATTCCGCATTCGGCGCGGGTGTGGTATACTGGCCGAGGCGTTCGGTGAGGACCTGCGGGCGTCTCCGGGCGGGCGAGGAAAGGGGAGCCCGATGTACCTCGTGGGTGGCATTGTGGCAGCTCTCGGCATCCTGTGGGCTCTGGTGGCCCTAGGGTGGGCTTCATCGACTTCTCGGCATAGCCCGGAGCTGCGGGAGACCACACAGCAGGTCCGGTATGGCTGGAAGTGCCCCAAATGCGGCCGCGCTCACGCGCCGACGTGCCGGGCCAACAGATGCGGCGGGCCGCTCGTGTGGGTCCAGCGAGGCACCACGATAAAGTGCGCGCGATGTCACCGGCGTTTCATCCCCCACCCTTTCCTCTTTCGGTTGACACCACGCCCCCGCCCCATGTGGTGCGCAGCCTGCAAGTCTGTGAGTATCATCAGGAACTGGAAGCTGGGCTAGGCCAGTCTTTTCTCAAGCGTGAGCCACGTGCACTTCGGCTGGAAGCCCAGCGCCCGATGGTATAGGTTCCAGGCCGTCTTGTTCCCCCTCCAGACGTGGAGGTGCACGCCTTCTGCCCCTTCCCGCAGGGCGGCATTCACGGCCTCGATCACGATGAGCTTGCCGAATCCCCTCCCCCGCCACCTCGGTGCAACATGAACGTTAGTCAGCCCGTAGAGGCGTCGGCGGTAGTGCCGGTGGTACTCGGGCCAGAGGCCATATGCAGTGGTAGCGACGACCTCTCTGCCGTGCAGGAGCTCGACGGAGACCCGCGGCGGAAAGAATAATGACTCAACGGGCCTGGTCCCGGGTCGGAGCCTGCACTCCCGCGCCCTCGCTCGCAGCTCCTCCGCCATCGGTCCGAAGGCGGGAGGGAGCGCGCCCTCCGACATGTCGATCTCAGGAGTGCCGTACTCCGCGACGGGGAGGTAGCCCCTCTTCTGCGCCATTCCAATCGTCTCTCGCCAGGTACTGCTGAGTCCGGGTATCTCGTAGGCGCCAGCGATGCCGTTGTAATAGGGCTGAGCCCCGTAGACCCAGCTCGTCCCCAGGAGGACGCGCTTCGCGCCGTCGAGGCCGAGCCGCTTCTCAGCGGCAACCAGCAGTTCGCAGGCGAGATCTGGCGTCGACGGAGATGCCACAAGGACATAGATGTGTCCCTCCTCGGGAGTTGGTCTCCTCGCCGCCCGGTGGCTCCACAGATTGGTGCGGGGGCCGAAGTGCACGAGCCCTGCCACTCGCACTCCCGCGACAGCGACCAAGACGCCCTTCGGGTCAAAGCACGGCTGCGAGAAAGCACGGCCCTCCAAGTCGGTGCCACCCACCTCGACGAAGTTGGGGGTGTCGGCGAAGCACTCGTTCCATACCTCTGCCAGCACAGGTATGTCTTCCGCTCGGAGGTTGCGCAGCTCGTACATGCTGGGATATCCTCACGCCGTTGGCTGAGGGGGCAGTTCCATGCACATTTGTCCGGCTCCTCTGGGTAGTCTGCTTGACACAGACCCGGCTAGACGGATACCATGCGATGGTCATGATGCAGGAGCGATCGCAGGAGATTGAGAGAAACTCGATGCGCGCATTTACCCGCGCGCTGGCGCTGGTGTTTGCCGCCATGGCTGCTGCACATCCAGCCTCGGCGGTTACGCTCGAGGAGGAGGTGCGTGTCGGCCGGGCGGTGATGGCGGAGATCCGATCGATGCGGCTGACAGCCGATCCTTCACTTCAGGAGGCAGGCGAGCGATTGGCTGAAGTCGTCCAGCGCCAGGAGCTCCCGTGGCGGTTCTGGGTCATCGAAGATTGGGCTACGTACAACGCGTTCGCCGCCCCCGGAGGACTGGTCTTCATCACCCGCACCTACTATGAGAAGCTGGGCGAGGACGAGGCCGCCTTCGTCCTGGGCCATGAGATGGCTCATGTCGACCGCCGCCACTACGAGAGGAGCGTCAAACGCCATCAGGAGGCCAACATTGGACACCTCCTGCTCAACATTCTGATCGGCGGCGAGGCAAGCTCCGTCTGGCGGACGGCCAGCGATCTTGGCGCGACCGCGTACCTCACTCACTACAGCCGGGCGCTGGAGAAGGAGGCCGACCTGGCCGGGTACGAGTATGCCCAGGCGGCCGGCTACGATGCACGCCTTGCCGTTACCGCGCTCGCAAAACTGGGCGAGCAACCAAGCATGCACCCCTGGATCGTCAACCTCTACGGGACTCACCCCCTCATTACGAGCCGCGAGGATCGCCTGGCGGCCATCGGCGGTGAGGAACCGGAGGAGATCGAGATCCCGCTACCGTCTCCGCGGCACAAGCGCGACCTGACTGGAGGGCTGCAGCCCCTCGACCCGCCCAGGCGTCTCGCCGTTAGGATCCTGGACCCCGCCGGAGGTCGCTGGGAGGGCGCTTGGCGGAAGAATGCCACGAAGCACTTGCACCTGAGGTTTGCCCCCCTCGGATTCGAGATCGCTGGGGATGACCTGATGTACAAGCAAGACATCGGAGATCCTCTGGAGGCAGCCCGCAGTCGGGATGCCGAGTACCTTCTGTTCGTGACCGTCCACGAGGTCTCGAGCATCGAAACGGGGCAGACCGAATTGGCGGGCACGCCCGTCCGGGCGGCCATCGATATCGAAGCGGCGTTGTTCTCGGTGAATGACGGTGGGCAGTTGTGGCAGACGCGCATAGCCGAACATGCCGAGGGTTACGACGTGCTGCCGGTGGACCCGGAGATTCTCTACACAGATACTTGTCTCGGTGCTCTCGCCGACACCGTGGCCGGACAGGTGGCCTTGGGCTGCGCACTGGCCGTCGGCGCGGAGCCTGCAGAGGCCGCCGCCGAGGCGAGCGGCGACGCGGAACTTGACACGGGGGGTGCTGGGATCGAAGGAACTCCCGGGGAAGGCGCGGAGTGATCCCGCTGGGGCTGATGTGTTGCCCACGTGTCCCGGCGACCGGCCGACGTGGCGAGACACCGTGAGTTCCGGTGAGGACGTGGAGCTG
>JALGXV010000177.1:6314-6829 GCA_029821885.1 Candidatus Hebobacteria bacterium | reverse complement strand
GCTTCAGCGTCAGGATGGCTCGTTCCGTGATGGCGACCGATCCCGGCTCCCCAAGCTTGCCGAAGCGCTGCCTGACTCCGCAGCGGCTGAGCAGAGCCCGGAAGCCGCGACAGGTGAACACAGGATCCCGGTCGCTGATGATCTCCAACGGTGGGCCGTGCTGCCGGAATGCCTCTGCCATTGCCTCGACCACCGGCGCCTGTCGGGCGACTATGGAACCGGTACAGAGGACGTTCCGTCTGGGCCTGTAACGGGTGTTTCGGCGCCACAAACAGCTGTGTGATCTGCAGCGCGGACGTCTGGATTCCCACGACGGTGTCCCGCACACGGCCTCGTAACAGGAGAATCCTGCAGACGGCCAGAGCGGTTTCGCGGACGGTCGAAACGCACAGGCGGTCTCAGGGACGCCCAACAACGACCGATGGTGTCATCTCCATACCAGTCGATTGCCTCGTTAAACATGAAGTAGGCGCCTGCAGGCGGCTCGCCGCAATTCGCCTGATACCCCTCCACCG
>JALGXV010000177.1:0-6266 GCA_029821885.1 Candidatus Hebobacteria bacterium | reverse complement strand
AGGTGCCCCAGGGAGCGCAGACTGTGCCGACGCCCTCGATGTCGCCGTCATCGCTCATGGCGAGCAGCCTCTGGGCCGCTGCCCAGGAGGCGTGGCCGTCGGCCCATCTGAGGTGGTCAAGTGAGGCTGGAACCGCCCTCAGTCGTCTCCTCGGGAGCTACCGTCTTCGGGGGTGATGCTGGATCCTGCGGAGATGGGACCGCGATGTTGCCATAGCGATGGTGAAATGGCTCCGCTGGCGTGCGCGTGCGCAGCGCCGCCAAGCGCGAGGGGCACCGGAGGTTAGCCAGTCGGCGCTGCTACGCTGCGAGACGGAAGCCAGTGATGCGAGTCTCGGGGAAGAAGCGGCGCTCGATGTTGGCGGGAATGGTCTTCGCTGTCTTCGGCGGAGGCGACCATTCGCGGTCCGCATGGATCAGCTCCGGGACCGCGCCCTTGAGGGCAGAGTGCGGCCGCCAGGTATTGTAGTAGAGAGCGAAGTCGGCCAGCAGTCGCCCCAGGTGATCCAGGCCGCGGATCACCGGCACGCGTCTGAGCCACTCGTACTTCAGCGTGCGGATCACGCGCTCGGTCACTGCGATAGAGCCATGCTTTCCCACCGCGCCGAAACGGTGCTTGATGTCCCAGTCCCATAGCAGCTCGGCCAACGCCTCCCCGGTGAAGATGCCTTCCTGGTCGGTGATGATGTGCTTCGGTGGCCCGTGATGCCGGAACGCCTCCTCCAGTGCCCCCACCACCCATCCCGCATTGGGTCCTTCCAGTGGGCAACAGGCGACGACTCTGCGGGAGAAGTGGTCGATTGCCACCAGCACCCAGGTGGGCCAGATACGCCACCGCCAGACCCTCGTGCGATCTACCGACCAGACATGGTTGGGGCAGCGCGCAACGATCTGGCGCGGCTGCGTCTGTTCCGGCCTCCCAGCCGCAGCCGCTGGTGACCCTTCGGGTCGCGGCTTGGGCCTGAGCAAGATGTTGCGGACCGTAGAGGCCGCCAGGAAGACGCCCAATGTCCCCAGCACCAGGGCGATGTGCCGTCGGCCCCACTCCAAGTTCAGTTCGTGCATCTCCCAGACCAGCCGGACCAGTTCCTCCGGCGTGCGGCGCACGCAAGCCTGGCACTTCCGGCCACACAGCCCGATGCCGTCCTGCAGCCTCCGTAGCCACCGCCAGACCGTGGAACGGGCCACCCCGAAGCACTTGGGGATCTGCCGTCGTGGGATGCCGAAGTACTCGATACACCACAGGATATGGAGCCGTTCGGCCGGGGAGTAGGGCATTCGGATGTTGGCTGCCTTGAGACGGCGCCGGGCGCAGGAGAGCTGTTCCGTCAGCAGCTCGATGGTGCCCCGGAGCACAACGTTCTCAGCCTGCGCGGCCGCCCCATCATCACCGGCCTTCGCCGCCTGCGCCAACGCCAGTCGCCGCCTGCGCCCCGCCCAGCGGGCACTGAGCAGCACTGCCTTCATCACGAGACAGATAGGGGTCCCAGTAGCTTCCACGTGGGTGCATCCTCCCGGGAGAACGAGCGCCCACGGTACACCGGGAAGCCCCCTCAGAGCAAGGCTACGGCGGTTTCACGGCGAAATAACCAGGACATCTGGTGGCAGATGCCCCAGCGACTGATGAGGACGACGCTGGTTGTAGTAGCGCACGTACTCCCTCAATACCCAGAGCAGGTGCGCTTCGTTGAGAATGATGACGCGGTCCAGGCACTCTTGTCGCAGGCTGCGAATCCACCGCTCCGCGTAGGCGTTCAGGTTGGGGGAGCGCACCGGCAGCCGGATCACCTATGTGCCCACGTCTTCCAGCAGAGAGTCGGCGTGTCGGGTGTACTTGCTGTCCCGGTCGTGGATAAGGTATGTGGGTAGCTTGTCGCTGAGCACGGACAGGTTCCGGAACTGTTGCGCCACCCAGTCTTCGTCAGGGGAGGTGGAGACGTTGCAGTGGATGATACGCCGGGTGCCGATCTCCAGGAAGAAGACGAGGTAGTAGGTCTGCAGCGTGGCGGTGGTGACAGTGGCGAAGTCACTGGCCCAGATGAACTGTCCGTAGTGGCTGAGGAACTGCAGCCAGCCCAGGCCGAAGCTGTGTCGGCGTTCAGGAGTGACTCCGTGCTGCTTCAGAATTCGCTTGACGCTGGTGCGGCCGAAACGAGAATAGCCCAGCTTGCCCATCTCCCCGGCGATCTTGCCATAGCCCATCCACCGGTTCTCCCGTGCGATGCGCAGCACCAACTGTTCCATCTGTGGGGTGATCTCAGGCGGACGGCCCGGCTTCCTGCTGGAAAGCAGCCTCCAGTGTCGCCGCACGATGGCACGATGCCAGCCCACCAGCGTCTCGGGCTTCACGATCAGCAGCGCCTCCCCGAGCCGTTCCTTCGCCAGCAACAGCCCCGACAGCACCAGTGCCAGCCGCTCTCCCTTCATCAACGAGGGCTGCTTGCCCAGCTGTCGCTGCAGCACAAGTACCTGCTGGTAAAGAGCCACCACCAGCCGAGCCTGGTCGCCACGGATGAGGAGTGCGAACATCAGGTAGAGAGGGGAGAACAAGATGAGAATCAGGTGCCAGAACATGCGGGAAGGATGCCGCAGGGGTGGCGGGAAGTCAATCCCTGGGAAATGTGCCGAAAGGCCAGGAGATACCTGGACATTTCCAGGCCCGGATGAGTTTTGGTACACTACGAGTACAACGTCACGCCTCAGGCGCCGTACGATGAGTTGTTGGAGCAATGAAGGTCGCGGCTGACAGCGGCGGAGCCCAGCCGGAAGCTGGGCCGGGATAGCATTGGCAGACAGAGGCGGCGCCTTCGGGCGCCGCCTCTTCCCTGTGTCCGGCTCGCGCCGCGGCCGCGTGTGTCCTTCGCGCGACACCCCCGCCGGCCGGAGGAAGGGAGCGACCGACCGTCCGTGGAACACGCGGCTCCACACTTCCTGGGAGGCTACGGCGCCGATCAGGTCATGAAGGAGGGTATCGCGATGACGCGTCGGAGGAGACGTTTCGCGCGGTTGGCGCTGCCGTTCGTGGTGGTGCTGGCAGTGGCGCTCGCCGCCTATCTCGTCGGCCCGGGGAGCGCCGTCTGGGCCAAACCCCACAAGGTAGACGGAGAGAACTTCCCCGCCGGCCGCCTGCCCCAGGAGATCGTAGACAACGAGTACCCGCGCACGTACTTCCCCACGACCGAGAAGGTGGGGAAGGACGAGATGCGCATCGTCGCCCTGGGAACCGGTATGCCCAACCAGAGCCCAAGCAACTATGCGGCCTGCTTCTTCGTGGAGCTGGGCAACGGTGAGGCCTTCCTCTTTGACCTCGGCACCGGAGCCAGCGACAACCTGGCGGCGCTACAGCCCGACTACTCGAAGGTGGACAAGGTGTTCGCCAGCCACCTCCACACCGACCACGTGGGCGATCTCGCCTCGCTCTGGGTGGCCGGTTGGCTGAACGGCCGGTACACGCCACTGCACGTGTATGGTCCCTCCAGCTCCGCCCCGGAACTGGGGGTCAAGGCACACGTCGACCATATTAGTCAGGCCTGGGCGTGGGACGTCACGTCTCGCGCGGGGACGCTGCCTGACGCCGGCGGCCAGTTGGTAGCGCATGAGTTCGACTTCGCCAAGACCGCGGTCGTCTACGACGAGAACGGCGTCAAGGTGACAAGCTGGCCGGCCATCCACGTGCGAGACGGATCGGTGAGCTACCGTCTCGACTGGAACGGACTGAGCTTCGTCTTCGGAGGGGATTCCGCCCCCAATCAGTGGTTCCTCGAGGAGGCGAAGGGCGCCGATGTCGTCGTGCACGAGTGCTTCTTCACCCCGGAGCAGTGGATGAAGATCTCTGGCTTCCCCTATAAAGAGGCATACTGGGTGACCAGTGTCATCCACACGCCCGCGCAGAGTTTCGGGAAGATCATGAGCGCCGTCGAACCGCGAATGGCGGTCGCCTATCACTACTGGAATCACCGCGATCTGGAATTCGAGATCTACGAGGGTGTGCGGGAGACGTACGATGGGCCGCTCACGATGGCGGACGACCTCACGGTCTGGAACGTCACCAAGGACCACATCGAGGTACGGGAGGTCAGCATCGACCATGACTGCTGGCCGCAGGGCACGAGTACCGAGTGGGACACCGCGCCACGCAGCGCGCCCGCCACCGGCCTCATGTCACAGTGGCTAAAGGACGGAGCCCGCGAGGACATGATCATCCCGCCCACACAGCCGTTGGAGTAGGTGCTTCACGTCTCGATGCGCGGCGGGGGGAGATGGCCTGCCCCCGCCGCGTTCTCCGCGCTGCCGGGGCCGCTGCCACCTCGGGACGGGTCATACCCTCACCGCCGCGACGTCCACCTGCGAACGGCTGGACACGATGTGAACGGCCCGCTCCGCGGGGCGCCAATACTCCTTGTCACCCGCACTCGCCGATGGTAGGATCATCCCGATGCTGAGGGCTTGCTGGGCGATCTCTATTGTCATCTTCTGCCTGTCCGCGCGGGCCGAGCGCGCGGGCGCGGACGCAATCATTGTGACGAAGGCCATGACCGCGACGACCGGCGCCGAGTTCTTCGTGACCGAAGACGCAGTCCGCGCCGAGTTGGAGATCGGCGTACCTGATGTCCCAGCCTTCGCGAGCCTCATGCCGGATGAGCTATACGAGAAGCTCGGCGGCGATCCGACGCCCCACGCCACTCGCCTGAGGAGGTTCCTTCGGGAAGACTTCGTCATCAGAGCCGACGGCACTCCTCTGCCCGGGCGAGTGACGAGCCTTACCGTGCGGCCACGAATCCAACGTGATGAGATCACAGGGGAGCCGCTTCCCATCCAACCCGAGGAGGCGGAACTCGTGGTGTACGTCGAGTTCGAGTGGCCCTTGACACGCCGGCCTCAGGCGCTCACGATCGGATCCCCCACCCGCGAGGGCACAACGGCGGTGGCCGCCAACATCGGCTTCGTCTTGTACCACATGGGTCTGCCCGTCACCGACTTCAGGTACCTCGGCGCGAGAGAGACGGTCAACCTCGATTGGGATGATCCCTGGTACTCGCGGTTCGAGAACCGAAACCTGCGGCGGCAATACGATGCACCGATCATGGCCTTTCTCTACGTCGATCCCTTCGAGGTGCGCAAGGAGATCATCGTCCGTCCCAAGGACCTGCAGCAGTGGGCAGACCTGGGGCTCGACGGAAGGGATACCATCCGCGCTGAAGACCAGGCGGAGCTGAAGCAGCGGGTGGCCGACTTCTTGTCGGAACACAACCGCGTTCTGATAGATGGCAAAGAGGTCGAGGGCGCACTCGACCGCATCCACTTCGTCCGCCGGACGCTGCGGACCACCACTGTTGTCGATCCACCCGAGGACCTCGACGTCCTCTCCGCGACACTCGGGGTCATCTTCATCTACCCAATAGCTGAACTCCCCCAGGAAGTGACGATGGAGTGGGAGCTGTTCAGCGAGAGAATCCCCGAAGTACGCGCCTGGGCGACCGATGAGGCGGGCGGGCTGCCCTTCACACTGTCCGCTGAGTGGCCCGTGCTGAAGTGGGAGAACTTCCTGAAGAATCCGAGCGGCCGGGAGTTGGCAGCGGTCGCTCCGCCACCGGATCCGCCCCGGCTCCCGATTCCGCTGCTGAGTGCGCTGTGCGGCCTGCTCATGCTCGGGGCTCTGCGGCGCGCTCTCGGGAGCGAAACGGCGAGCCGCGCCCGCACTCTGGTCCTCGCGGGAGTGCTTGCTGTGGCCATGATCGCGCTCTTGCCCTTCGCACGCTTCACAGTCCCGATTCCGTTCGCCGGGCCGGCCGAGGTGGCCGAGGCCGACGCCGAGGCGGTTGTCGGGGCGCTGCTTCGGAACGTATACCGCGCATTCGACTATCGCGACGAAGGGGCCATCTACGATGTGCTGGAGCGAAGCGCGAAGGGCGAGTTGCTCACCCAGTTCTACCTGGAGACACAGCGGGCACTCGTGCTTCGGAAGCAAGGAGGTGCCCGCGTCAAGGTGCAGGAAGTCGAGATGGTCGAAACTGACACGACCAACCTTGGCGGCGAGGTCGGCTTCGTGTCGCGGTGCACGTGGGTCGTGACGGGGTCCGTCGGCCATTGGGGACACATCCACCAGCGGCAGAACAGGTACGTGGCGCAGCTCACGGTGAAACCCGTAGAGGGAGTGTGGAGGATCACGGGGCTGGAGTTGCTCGATGAGCAGCGCATCTGATCGGCCGTCGCCGCCCGCTCAGAAGCGTGCGCCGGCGATCCGGGTGGAGGGGCTGGAGTTCCGGT
>JALGXV010000176.1 GCA_029821885.1 Candidatus Hebobacteria bacterium | reverse complement strand
ACGGCTGCGCCGATGAACTCGCGTCGGTTCATCTCCTCCACGCTGTCATCCCCTCAAGCGACGTGCGGCGCAGTCTGTCGACACCCTCGGGTTCGAGCGAAGAGCGCCCCCACCTTCTCGGGCGGGGGCGCTGTGGGCATACGCTTGGCGTCGGCTCGGCAGGCCGGACGTCTACAGGTCGAACGCCATCGCGACGTAGACCGCCATCTGGTCGCGGGTGACGACGATCTCGGGGTGATAGCAGCCATCTTCGTAGCCCTGCACGATGCCGCGGTCGAGGCATTCCTGGATGGCGGTTCCGGCCCAGTGCCCGGCCGGAACGTCCGGGAAGAGCTCGGAGGTGCCGGTCATGTCGTCCCCGTTGGTCACCCACCCCGTGGAGCGGGCGATGTAGACGGCCATCTGGTCGCGGGTGACGGGCAGGTCGGGTGCGTAGACGCGGAGGGCATATCCCGTGACGACGCCCGCGGCCTTGAGGTACTCGATGTGATCGAAGGCCCAGTGCTCTCGAGGCACGTCCACGAAGGAGCGGGGCCGCCCACCCTCGGGGATGTTCTCCTCCCCGCCGGCCATGGCGCGGGCGATGTAGACGGCCATCTGGGCGCGATCGACCTCGCCCGATGGACCGTAGGTCCCGTCCTCGTAACCGCTCACGATGCCGGCGCCTGCACACGCTGCGATCTCGCCACAGGCCCAGAAGTCAGACGCGATGTCGGTGAAGAGGAGCGCGGGCCACGCCAAGTGTGCAAGCTGGCCGGCACCCACGTCGGCAATCCAGAGCGAGCCATCTACAGGATTCACAGCGATGGACTCGGCAAAGTGCACGATCTTCTGCCGCGACAGCTCGACGCCTTCAGAGGAGAGACGAACCAGGTCAAAACTGCTGTTGGCGGCCACCCAGCAGGAGCCATCGCGTGGGTCCACGGCGAGCGCCCACGGGCAGCAGCTCAGGGGGGAATCTGACAGCTTCTCCCCCTCTGCGGAGTAATGCCGAACGGAGGAGTTGTCGGTAGCCCAGCAGGAGCCGTCTTCCGGGCTTACCGCGAGTCGACACAGAGTGCCTTGGCCGTCGCTGCGCCAGAGTTCGGTCCCGTCGGCGGCGATGTGCACGAGCTGCCAGCGGCCACAGTCAACGACCCAGCAGGAACCGTCGGAGGGGCTGGCGGCGATGCGGCCGATCATAGAGAAGTCCCCTCCGCGCCAGAGAACGGTGCCGTCGGCAGCCACATGGACGAGCTCCCTCACCCCGAAATCGCTCACCCAGCATGAGCCATCGCTGGCGTCAACCGAGAGGTACCAAGGAACAGCCACTTCGTCGATGCGGTCGAGCTCCGTCCCGTCGGCAGCGAGATGGACCAGCGCGCCTCCAACGTACTGGTCCGATCCGCTGTCATAGACTCCGGCGTCAGTGACCCAGCAGGACCCATCGGAGGGGTCAACCGAGACCCACCAGGGAGTTCCGAGATTGCCGCCTCGCCAGATCTCCTCCCCATCTGCGCGATAGTGAACGAGTTCCGACGAGAAGTCCATGGAGTTCCGGCTGCCCCACTCTATCACCCACCCAGAGGCGTCAGCGGGGTTGACCGAGACGCACCAGGGCAAGGAGACGTTGCCGACCCGCAGCAGCTCGCTTCCGTGCTCATCCAGGTGGACGATCTGGTCGGCCCCGGGATCGGCCACCCAGCAGGAGCCGTCGGTGGAGTTGGCGGAGACGTCCTCTGGCCGGGCGAATTCATCCCCTCGCCAGAGCTCCGTGAAGTCGGCGGCGTAGTGGCGCACCTCTGCCCAAGGTTCGTCATCGGAGAAATACCGATCCCCGAAGTCTGCTATCCACCAGGAGCCGTCGGCCGGGTTGACGCTCAGGCTTGTGGGCGACACGGTGGCCATGCTGATAAGGCCCCCCTCGGCTGACAGATGGTAGACGGCATAGCTGGAAGCCACCCAACAGCTTCCGTCGGCCGAGTTCACTGACACAAGTTCGGGACCCATCCGAGATCCGCGCCAGATCTCGGTTCCATCTGCCGCGAGATGGAGAACCTGGTCGTTGTAGGTATCAGCGACCCAGCAGGAACCATCGGCGGAGTTGACGGACACGCCAAGTGGGCGGGAGAAGCCTCCGCCTAGCCAGAGCTCGGAGCCGTCCGCGCCGAGACGGACCACCTGGTCGTTGCCGGTATCGGCCACCCAGCAGGAGCCATCTGTCGGATTCGCCGAGAGGTCCCAGGGTGAGTTGAAGCCAGCGCCGGACCACAGGACCTCTCCGTCCTCGCCGACATGTGCGACGCGATCGAGGCCGTCGTGGGGGCTCCAGTCGTGACTGTAGTAGGCATAGCCGTACTCGGCCACCCAGCAGGAGTTATCCGCGCGGTTGACGGATACCGCGGAGGGCCAGAAGAACCCGGGCGTCTCGCTGAGCACTGACCCGTCGGAGGCGATGTGTATCACCTTGTCACCGACGGCGGCCCAACAGGAACCGTCATCCGGATCCACAGAGACGCTGGTGACAACACCCCACGGGCTGCGCCACACCTCGACGAGGTCCAGCGCGACGGCACGGCCGGGGCAGAAGCACATGATGAATGCAGCCGTGAATCCGAGCAGCAGATGACAGCGTGCCATTGCTTCCCTCCTTGGCACTACGTGCTACACGGGATTCGGCCTCGGCGCGGCCGGGAGGAGGGATGCTCAACTGCCGCAGAGCGCCGCCAGCAGGAAGGCGGCGCGGCCGCGCACAGGCCTACCATTGATTAGACGCGGCCGGAGAGCACGAAGTTCTCGGCCCCAGGCACCCTCTCGCCGCCCCAGGCGACGAAATCGGCTCGCCGTCAGGCTACCGCGGCGTTGGGCTGCGAGTCTACTCGGCGCAGCAGCGCTGGGCTCCGGGGTCGTGGTAGCGAACGATGTGAGGCATGGGGATGTTCGCCGCCTCGGGCGTGATGTTCCCGAGCACGAGCGCCCTGTCCTCCGGCGCCAGGATATGGAAGTCGCCGGCGGGCAGCCTGCCCCGCAGTTGGGTCAGGAGGTCGCCCATCAGCCAGTGGATGATGCGGACGTTCGTCTCGCACAGCCAGGGGTCGAACTTCAGCGCATCGCCCAGGATCTGCTGGCTGTCATACGCGCAGCCGCCGCCACAGCCGGGCAGGGCCGGGCACCGCACGCACTCGTCCGCGTCGAGCGGGCTTCGGGCGGCCCAGCTGAGGAAGTCGGCCACGGTGTCGGTCGAGAACTCTTTCAAGGGCACGAACGAGCGCCCGTCGCCAGCGTTGTACTCGCAGATTCCGGCGGCGCCGTTGGGCGCGACCACCACCTTGCCGCCGCAGCCGGCGCAGGCATAGCGCCGTCGCGTGCCGCTTACGAAGGGACCGATGCGCTCGCACATCTGCTGGTGGTAGATGCCCAGCCGGCGGGCCGCCGAGTAGGTTTCGATCTGGATGCCAGCGGCGACGTCCGGGGCGATCTGGTGAGGGCTGCGCTCGCCGGACATGGGATGCAGGTGCGTCACGGCGCCGCACTTGTCGGGGGCCAGCTCCTGCAGCATGGCCTCAAAGGAGGCGGAGAAACGGTCAGCTGTCTCCACCGTCGAGGTGGCCGAGATGCCCATGCGGCAACCGGCCTCCTTCGCCTTGCGGTACCCCGCCACGGAGGCCTCGAAGCTGCCTCCACCGGCCAGCAACATCCGATGCTGGTTGTGGACCTCCTCCAGGCCGTCGAGGGAGAGCAGCACGAAGACCTCATTGGCCGCCAGGAACTCGGCCGTCTCGGCATCGATCGGGATGCCGTTGGTCTGCAGCATGATGTCGGTGTTGGCGCTCTCCGGTCCGCCGCGCACGTGGCAGATGGCGGAGAAGACTGTCTCGGGGACGAGCAGTGGCTCGCCGCCGAAGAGCACGAGGGTCCGCCTGGCCCCACTGGGCACCCGCCCGAACACGTGGTCGATCCCGTTGCGGGCCGCCTCGGGCGACAGGCGAGATCCGGTTTGCTGTCCCTGCTTGCGCGTGATCCGGCAGTAGGCGCATCCCAACTGACAGGCCAGCGTCGGGACCAGATACAGGGTCGGCACGTTCACGGTGCCTCCTCGACGCGGGTCGTGGTCGGAGGCCGCCGACTCCGCGCCCATATCAAGGAGGACCTGGCGCACGTCGGGAGGGAGCCCCTCCGGGCTCGCCTCTCCGGAGAGGACCGCCTTCACCAGCTCTGCGCCGCGAGGCGAGCACACGACCTGCTGCATCACGTCGGTCCGGAATAGGACCGCGCCCGCCGGGTCCGAGGTTGTGAAGAGGTGCGCATATGGATGCTCATCAAAGGTGCTGTGAGTGACATTCTCGAGTGACAACGACACGAAACCGCCTCCTTCGCTGGGTCTCTTGTGACATGATACCCAACCGTCACGCCTGACTGGGTCAGGAATAGCCACTAGGGTAGCAGAACTCGCCCCGAGTGCCAAGCAGGACGGCTCTCGGCACGCGAGAGGCGTCGTCGCGAAGACCGCACAAGGCCTATGTGGAGAGGTCGAACGCCCGCGCCACGTACACCGCCATCTGATCGCGGGTGACGACGGTGGTGGGGCGGCAGAGGCCGTCCGGGTAGCCGGCAACGACGCCGGTCTCCACGCAGTACTCCACGTGCCTGTAGGCCCAGAAGCCGGAGGGCACGTCGGGGAAGGTAGGGCTCTCCGGCGGCTCGTAATCGGCCAGCCCCGCTTCCCCGGTGGGGGTGACGATCGACCGAGCGACGTACACTGCCATCTGACCACGCGTGACGGCGTAGTTCGGCTGGTAGCTGCCGTCGCCGTATCCCTCCACCACGTTGTTGGCGGCCGCGTACTCCACGCAGTCCAGTGCCCAGTGGTCCTCGGGGACATCCGGGAATGTCGGCGTGCCCGTGAACTCCGGCACGTTCTCGTGCCCTCCCGCCAGAGCGCGGGAGATGTAGACGGCCATTTGATCCCGGGTGATCTCCCACTCGGGCCGGTAGAGGCCGTCCGGGTAGCCCACGACGATGCCGGCCATGTTGCACCCGCCCACCTCATAGAACGCCCAATGGTCGAGCGGCACGTCCTCGAAGCTGAGCCGGTCGCGGAGGAAAAGACCGCCGTATGGCGCCTCGG
Source organism: Candidatus Hebobacteria bacterium (assembly GCA_029821885.1). Taxonomy (GTDB): domain Bacteria; phylum Armatimonadota; class Hebobacteria; order Hebobacterales; family Hebobacteraceae; genus Hebobacterum. The sequence continues at coordinate 1,161 of JALGXV010000176.1, read as the reverse complement.
GGGAGAAGCTCGCATACGACGAGAAGGCGACGTAGCGGCCATCCGCGCTTATCGCGAGGTCACCTGACGGAGATCCTCGATCTGCCTGCTCCCCGTGGCTGCCGATCGAGACCCTGAAGGTCCTGGCGCGGGCCATGTCTCTCAGAAACACGTCCTCGAGGCCGTTCGTATCCGACGGCACAAGATTGGATGACCGGGACCAGAACACGACGTATGTCCCGCTCCAGTCGATCGCGTAGCCATACCAGCAATTGTCGTTGGCTTCGTCGCCATTCCATGCCAGACTCGCCCTGCTAGTCTTGCCATCCCACAGATCCCGCCGAAAGACGTCATATACGCCATTCGTATCATCCGGAACAAGAATCGACGATATGGATGAGAACACGGCATATCGTCCCCCACCGCTAAGGACAGGCCAGTTCACCTCCAGATCGACCTGCTGCCCGGTGCTGGAGAGGCTGATGAGAACCGTCTGCCCGGTCTCCCGATCATACAGGAAGTCATCGGGGGTCTCGCCATTGGAATCAATTGCGACGATATTCGACGCATAAGAACTGTATGCCACGTACCTACCATCCCCGCTCAACGAGGGGGTGAAGCTGTGACCATTCGTCTCCGATCCGTCGGCCGCGATGCTCATGCGCGTCACAGTCGCCGTTTCGCGGTCAAGCAAAAACACGTCCGCGAATGTGTTGGTGTCGCCGGCGACAAGGTTGCTTGCCTCAGACCCATAGACGACTATGGTGCCGTCTGCGCTGATGGCGGGCCAGGATGACCAGCCATCGGCCTCATCGCCCGAGGAGGTGACGCTCACGCGAGTGAGGGTGTCTGTGGCGTTGTCGTACAGGAACACGTCCGATGTTCCATTCGTGTCACCGGCAATGAGATCAGAGGCGGTCGACTGGAAGGCGATCCAGCGCCCGTCGGCACTGATGTGCGGACTACAACTCTCTCCGTTGCCCGGCGCTCCATCGGCCGTCCGGCTCACCAGGCTCGTCTGGCCGGTTGTCCGATCTCGAACGAAGATGTTCGGGAGGTCGTTGGTCTCGCCAGGCACAAGGTTGGTCGCATAGGACACAAACGCCACATAGCGGGCATTCGAGCTGAGTGCTGCCATGCAGGAGTCTGAGTTGGCTGGTTCGCCCGAGGTGCTTACGCTGA
>JALGXV010000175.1 GCA_029821885.1 Candidatus Hebobacteria bacterium | reverse complement strand
CGGCGGGCTGCGTGCCTACTCCAAGGCACTGCCCTTCTTCCTGGGCCTCATTCTTGGCGACTGCGTCATCGGCAGTATCTGGGCCTTGCTCAACCTTCTCTTCGATATACCCACGTTTAGTGTGTGGATCTGATGTGCTTGGCCGCAAGAGCCTTGTGCACGTGTGCCTCGTCCCCCCCCTAGGACCTGTTGTCCACTGCCGCCTGTGTGATGCTCCGACGACTACACAGAGGTCTCAGTGAGACACGTCTGCCCCCCGCCGAGTCGCAGCAGCAGTGCCAGATCTCAGGCGGGTCGTCCGGCTTCGCGGAGCAGTGCGTTGAGTTGCCCATGGAGCTCGTCCTGAGACTGGCGACGCCCCTCCTCTCGGTCGTCCGTCCAGTCCATGCGGCCGTCAAGTGAGCGGTCGAGGAAGAAGAAGAGCATCGTGAGTGTGCCCGCCAGCCATAGGAGGCGAGCCTCCGTCAGGAACTGCCCCCGGTCAGTCTCCCGTCCGCTCCAGTGTTCGTATCCGCCCAGATAGTGCTCGGCCAACGACGTCCGTGCCAAGGCCTGGGTCTGCAACTCATCCGGTGCCCCCAGCCAACGCGCCACATCGTAGAATCGAGGCCCGAGACCTATTGACTCCAGGTCGACCACCAGCAGTTCACCCGTGTCTCGACGCCACGCGACACTATCCGGGTAGAGGTCATTGTGGAGGAGCCCGACCTCCATGTCAGCGATTGGCCTCACCAGGCCTGTCGCGAGCGCCCGCAGGGCGTCCAGCCTGTCTGGCCGCCCTGAACACAGCGAGTGTAGATCATCCCCGATCTCTCCGGAGTCAGCGTGCGCCCAGATGCGGTCCAGCACGGGATGCACCGCCGCCAATTCACGGCCGAAGTCTCGACGCAGCAGCGCGGCGGCGTACTCTGGTGGAGGGGAGATAGCGTTGAAGTGCGCTGTGACCGAGAGGAACTGCCGAAACTGCTCCTCATCCTCGAGCATCCCCATGAAGTCGACGACTGGGTGCAGGTACTCAAGGAAGATCACCTCTCGTCCATCCTGGGTCGTCACTGCGCCGTACCATCTGGGAATGGGTGCGCTCGCAGTTGTCAGCTGATGGTAGTGCCGGGATTCCCCCTGATCGGGGTTGTGGAAGCACTTGACGAAGACCGTCTCGCGGCCGTGTTGGCCGCAGCAGGTCTTGTATGCGAACGTCGGAAGCAGCTTGTCCGCGCCGTATCCCTGGTGCCCCTCGAGCTGGTCATCAAGGCTAACGCTGAAGGAGGCAACGGCCTCGCCGCCTGCGATCCGCTCCACTATGGGCTCGAGTTGGCTGTTGGGCAGGCCAAAGATCTGTGTTGGGCTTTCTCCGTTGCAGGGATGGTCGGTGTTCATTGCTCCGTGGTGTCCAGAGACTCGTCTGGCTCCCAGGGTACTGGTGCAGCCTCTCCCACGGTATTCTCTGCGCTCGTGGACACCCCTGGTCTGGGAGGGCGCAGAGGATGGAGAAGGGCGCCGAACGAGGACCTGACTGGGCGGGGCTGCCGGTCATCGCCACCGTGGCGCGGTCGCCGTGCCGAGAGCTGACAGTGCCGGACCTCAGCGCCCGCGGCTCCCCGATACCCGCACCACCGTGGAGATTCCCGGCAGTGCTCCATCCTCGACCATGAGGTAAGCTCGTGGTTCGTCATCAACCTGTGACCGAACGGGCATCCTGCCATTCGGACCGCGCGGGCGCGCTTCTGGACACCATGCACGTGTTAAGTGGCGATGGGACACCGCTGACCGGCTTCTGAGGGCGTCCCATTGCCGTTTGACACGGGCAATGTGGCTCATCAACCGTGGGCTTGAGACCGCTGCCCTCGAGCGCACGCGATTCTCATCCCCTGCAGGCCAATGTGGGATCGGCAGTCGTCGTCCCCCACGTCGACGGCCGAGCAATGCGTGGAGAGAACGCCCGGAAGCGGCCGCGCGCCGGTCTCAGGATCGCTTGACAAGGATCGGTATGCTCGTGGCCGTTTGCCGACGCCGTGCGGACCGCCGATCTGTTTCGGTGAGGCTGCGCTAGCGGAGGAAGTAGCCCTGTGACGTGGCCTCGGCGTCGGTAGTGACCGAGATGCCGAGCTTGCGGAGGCCCGTCTCATCCCCGGCCCCGGGCTCGTGCGTGAGGTGCATCTGGGCGCCACGGAGCCTGGGCAGCATGTCCACACCGGCCTTGGCCGCCGGGTTGGAGGCGGCGCTGATGCCGAGGGCGACGAGGACCTCCTGCACGTTGAGGCTGGGTGAGCTCGAGGCCAGGTAGTTGGACTTCAGATCGGTGAGGCTCTGGATGACGTTCCCGGGCAGCAGGTGAATGGTGGCGGGAATGCCAGCGAGGTGCTTGACCCCGTTGATGATGGCGGCGGAGGCGGAATGGAAGAGGTGGGAGTTCGTCCCGGTGACGATGGTGCCGTCCAGGAGCTGCAGTGCGGCCCCGCAGTAGAAGCCGTCCTTCCCGCGTTTGCTCCGCTGGGCCTCCGCTGCAACCTCGTGCGCCGGCTGGACGACGGGCCGATCGGTGGGTGAGACCCCCAGCCGGGCCATGAGGTTCTCGGTGCGCTCGACGGGCTGGCGGGGACAGAGGCTGCGATGCCATTCCCAGAGGTGCCGGTAGTAGCGCCGGATGACCTCCTGCGTGGCGGCCTCCCGCACCGCGCGGTCGTCCGTGATCCCCGCACCAGCCCGGTTCACACCCATGTCGGTGGGCGACTGGTACTGCAGCGCTCCGCCGCCATCACCCGCGATGCGGTCCATGATGGCCTTGAGGATGGGGAAGCTCTCCACGTCGCGGTTGTAGTTGGTGGCGGTGACGCCGTAGGCCTGGAGGTGGAACGGATCAATCATGACTATGTCACCCAGGTCGGCAGTGGCGGCCTCGTAGGCAATGTTAACCGGGTGGTCGACCGCAAGCTCCCAGATGGGGAAAGTCTCGAACTTGGCATAGCCCGAGGCGATGCCGCGGCGATGGTCATGGTAGAGCTGTGAGAGGCAGGTGGACAGCTTCCCGCTGCCGGGCCCGGTGCCAGTCACCACGACAATGGGGGCGTGGGTCTCGATGTACGGATTCCGCCCGTACCCGTCGCTCGAGACAATGAGGTCCACATCGTTGGGGTAGTTGGGGATCTCGGGCTGGGTGTGCGCCGCGATGCCTTTGCGCCCCAACTGCTGCATGAGGCGCTCGGAGGCGGTACCCTCGTGGAACCGCGTCACGACAACGGCAGAGACCTCGATGTCCCAGTCGCGGAGGTCGTCGATGGACTTGAGGGTTGCGAGATCGTAGGTGATGCCGAAGTCGCCGCGGATGCGGCCCCGCTCCAGGTCGGCCCAGTAGACACAGAAGATGACCTCGATCTGATCCTTGAGCCCCTGCAGCAGGCGCATCTTGACGTTGGCGTCGTAGCCGGGCAGAACGCGCGCGGCATGGAGGTCGTATGTGAGCTTGCCGCCGAACTCCAGGTACAGCTTACCCTCGGAGCGGTCCACTCGCTCCAGGATGGCCGCGGTCTGTTCCTCGAGGTACTTCTCGTTGTCGAATCCCTTGGGAGGCATTGGCCCGGTACACCTCACTAGCAGGTTGTTTCGGCTCGTGGCGTCTCTTCGGTGGGCTATCCTCTGCCCCCACTTTAGGCGCGGCGTCCTATGCCTCCTGGGTCGATCCCGTCGGCTGTACAAGCACCGCCAACAGTACAGGAGCGGTTCTCAGGGCGGTTCCATGGACGTCTGACCACTACACGCGGGTGCATCATCCGCTACGGCGGGACGCTCACCATACGCGGCGAACGCCCTCAGGGCAATGGCGAGCCGGGTTTCGGGGGTTGTTGACCGCGGCAGATGTCTTCAGAGCAAGGCTACAGCGGTTTCAGCGGCGAATAATCGCGGCACCTGGACCCGGCGACATCGCAGCGCGCGGGTCTTCTGCTACGAGGCAGGTCATGACGACGACACCTACTCGAACGAGCACTTTCAGGAGGTGCTCCGCCGCGGCATCCTGTGGTCGGCAGGCCGACTTTCGATGGATCGGCGAACCGACTCTGATATCGCCCGATGGGGGAACTGGAGGTAGACGCCGATGGCAAAGACGATAGCGATGATTGGGGCCTTCGACACCAAGGGCGCGGAATACGACTTTCTCCGGGATCGCATGCTGGAGAACGGGGTCGACGTGATCGCCATCAACACCGGCACCCTCGGCACGACGGACCTGTTTCCGGTGGACGTAGAGGCGGAAGCGGTGGCCGAAGCCGGTGGTACGCCGCTCTCCCAGATCCGCGAACGACAGGACCGCGGCGAGGCGATGAAGGTGATGGCCGCCGGGGCGGCTGCAGTGGCGAAGCACCTCCATGACGAAGGGAGGTTCGATGGCATCATCGGCATGGGCGGCACGGGCGGCTCTTCCGTTGTGACCGCGGCCATGCGCGTGCTCCCTCTGGGTGTCCCGAAGGTCTGTGTTTCGACCGCAGCCTCGGGCGACACCTCCTCCTATGTCGGCACGAAGGACGTCACGATGATCCCCTCCATCGTCGATGTGGCGGGCATCAACCGCGTCTCCCGCATCATCTTCGCCCGCGCGGCGGGAGCCATCTGCGGGATGGTGACTTCGGATGTGCCGGCCGCGGCCGAGGAGCGGCCGATCATCACGGCCTCGATGTTCGGCAACACGACCGAGTGTGTCGATGCGTGTCGGGAGGCGCTCGTCGACCAAGGCTACGAGGTGCTCGTATTCCACGCCACTGGGGCCGGCGGGAAGGCGATGGAGTCATTGGTGCGCGAGGGCCTCGTCGACGCCGTGCTGGACATCACCACCACGGAGTGGGCCGATACCATCTGCGGCGGCGTATTCGATGCCGGCCCCGGCCGGCTGAGCGCGGCGGGCGAGATGGGCGTGCCTCATCTCATCGTGCCCGGCTGCGTCGACATGGCGAACTTCGGCGCTCCGGACACTGTCCCTGAGAAGTACCGGGAGGCCGGCCGCACCTTCTATGAGTGGAATCCATCGGTGACACTCATGCGGACGAACGTCGAGGAGAACGCTGAGATGGGTCGCATCTTCGCCGAGAAAGCGAACGCAGCAAAGGGGCCGGTCGCGTTTCTGATCCCGCTGCACGGCGTCTCCATACTCGACGGCGACGGGGAGCGGTTCTGCGACCGAGAGGCCGATCAGGCGATGTTCGATGCCATCAAGGCCGACGTGCGCGAGGGCATCGAGGTCGTCGAGATCGACGCTAATATCAACGCCCCCGAGTTCGCCGCCAAGGCCGTCGAGATGATGCTCGCGCTCATCGCTCAGGGGAAGTGAGGTCTGCTATGTCCGAGGGCAGGTTGGTGTTCGTGGAGGAGATCGATGTCGAGACACAAGTCTTCGAGTGGGGCAGGCTGAGTTGGCTCAGCGAGCCGCGTGTGACGGCCGCCGAGCGGTTCAGCGCGGGCGTGGTCTCTCTGGACCCAGGCAAGGGCCACGAGCGCCACAATCACCCGGGGGTGGAGGAGATCCTCTACGTCCTCTCGGGAACCGGCGAGCAGACGGTAGACATCGACGGGAGGAGCCTCAGGCGCGAGGTATCGCCGGGCGTCCTGATCCACATTCCGCCAGACATCTACCACTCGACTGTCAACACCGGACAGGAGCCGATGCGACTCCTCGCTATCTATGCGCCGCCCGGTCCCGAGGCGGAACTGCGCGCGATGGAGGGAGTTCGAATCGAGCCACCGCAGCGGGGCACCTAAAGCAAGGAGCACGTCGATGGCATTCACCAGACAGCAGGTCCTCGAGAGGTTGAGGAAGAGCATTGATGCCGGCAAGCCGATCATCGGGGCCGGCGCTGGCACCGGCATAAGTGCGAAGTTCGAGGAGGCGGGCGGCGTCGACCTCATCGTCATCTACAACTCCGGCCGTTTCCGCATGGCTGGGCGGGGCTCGCTGGCCGGCCTTATGCCCTATGGGGATGCCAACGCGATCGTCATGGAGATGGCCGGCGAGGTGCTCACAGTCGTCGAAGACACGCCTGTTCTTGCTGGCGTCTGTGGTACCGACCCCTTCCGCCAGATGCCCGTCTTCCTCCGACAAGTCAAGGAGATCGGTTTCTCGGGCGTGCAGAACTTCCCCACCGTCGGACTCTGTGACGGCATGTTCCGCCAGAACTTGGAGGAGACCGGCATGGGATACGCACTGGAGGTGGAGATGATCCACCTGGCCCATGAGATGGATCTCTTCACCACGCCCTACGCCTTCACCCCGGAGGAGGGGAAGCTGATGGCAGAGGCCGGCGC
>JALGXV010000440.1:1349-3983 GCA_029821885.1 Candidatus Hebobacteria bacterium | reverse complement strand
CTCCGTCCAGGTGTTTGCTCGCCCAGGCGCGGCCGTAGGGCGGGGGCGCGAGGCCGATGGGATCGGTGCCGATCTCCCACCCGGCCGCTCGGAGCTGGCCCTCCACCCCACCTGCGTCGTCTTCGCGTAGCTCAACCGGCGGCTCGCCCGCGCCGTCTTCTCGAAGCTCGTGCTGCATCTCGCACCCCCCGTACTGTCGCTCGTGCTGTTGGTCGGGTGACAGCCGCATCGGCTTCCGTCCGCTCTCTCAACTAGGCGTAGCCCGTCGCCGCCAACATCTCCCGAGTGAACAGCGGCCGGCGGCCCAGTCCACTCATCAGCTCGTCTGCTCCTGGCGTTGCCGCAGCGCGGCCATGACCTCGCGCCGGGCGGCCGGCTCGATCTGACTCTCGTGGGCGTAGGTCCACCCGGGGTGCTGCTTGGCGTCGGCGAGCCAGCGGCGGAAGTTGGTGAGGGTGGCCCGCGGCCATAGTCCTCTCGCCAGCGCGAGCAGACGCTGCCGTGGCACTGGCCGCTGCGGCGAGGGCGCGGGCCGCCCTCGCTCTCGCCGCCACACCTCCCACGGATCCTCCTCCAGGCTCTCCAGCCGCGCCCGCCCGTCCTCGGTGCGGATGGTCGCCCGCACCGTGACCGGCCCGTATTCCTCCCGCAGGTCCCGGCCCACCCCGGCCAGCACCGCGCATCGCTTCAGCGCGTCGGTGGCCGCGCTCTTCAGCGGCTCCTCGCCGCGGGAGACGATCTCCCGCTCGCCGCGGTCGTAGCTCACCCGGCTCGGGTAGCCGGGGTTCTCGTAGCGCAGCTCCCGGCCCGGGCCGGCGCGGAGGGTGAGCCGGCCGATCACCCAGGCGTCGCTGCCGGGCGACTCTCGCACGATCTCGAACTGCCAGCCAGCGGGCCCGCAGGCCCGGTCGAGCACCTCCATCACGTGGGTCGCACATATATAAGGAAGGAGCACAGCCTGCCCGCGCTGGGCGTCGAGCCTCCGGGGAAGCCAGCGGATGGCCTCCGGGGGCGTCTCGCGGCGCAGCAGGGCGGGTCTGAAGCCCCCTTTCCTCCGGCCTCCGGCTGTGGACTTCGCCTGCCTTCGCCTCATCCGCTCTGCCCCCCGCTCCCATCGATCATCGCCACCGGCCGCTGGGAGATGCTGCGCCTCGCCCGCCCCAGCGACCGCGCCCGGCGGATCACCTCCGCCGCCGCCTCCAGCGGCAGGTACGGCCCGCGCAGCACGTGCGCGGCGACGGCGGCGCGAAGCGCCTGGTAGAACTCCTCCAGCTCGCCCCGGTCCTCGAACTCGATCCGAGGCGGGCCCTCTTCGGTCACGGCCTCCATCGTCGCCTGGGCCGCGGCTCAGAAGAGCCACATCAGGGCGCGCCACACGATCCGGTGCCAGCGCCGATTGGCGCCGCGCACCAGCGCGCGCTCGATTCGCTTGAGTCTGTCATCCTTCACGCCGCATCTCCTCCAGTCCGATGCCGCGCAGGACCCGGCGCTCCAGCGCGAGCCACTGCGCTCCGCTCGCGTTCATCAGATAGCCGGTGATCTCGCCCCCCTCGTCCCGGATCGGAAGCGGCGGACGCGCCTCCGGTTCGGCCGATGGGGTGGGCCTGGTCGGCGCCGACATCATCGGTGTGCCTCGCCATCCGAGCGGCCGGGCCCCGGCGGGATGAGTGCCCCGGCCGGCCGCCGCGGAGCGAGGGCGTTGCCCCGGGCGAACCGGCCGGGAGGGCAAGGGAACGCCGGCGCATTCGATCCGCCGGTGGATGAGTGCGGCCCGGGCCGCGACCTGAACGTGGTGCGACGACGCCAGAGCTTCTCCCATTGGATGGCGGCCCGGGTCTGGCGCTGCGGTGTCCCCGGCCGACAATCCGCCGCGGCTCTGAGGCACGCCGAGGGGCTGATGCCGGCGGAAGGGCTAGCCGGGGAGCCATGGCTGCACCTCCTGTGTAGAAGATGAGGCCCGCGCGCCGCGCGCTGTCGGCAGAGAGTCCGCCGAGCGCTTCTGCGAAGGTCGTCCCGCTCGCGGCCGGGGCGCTCGGCCGGCAAAGGACCGGCGCCGCCGCGAGGCAGCGACGCGGTCGGCCGCGAGAAGCGGGCGATCGAGGCGCTCATTGGTTGGTCTCGCTCCGGGCAAGGATGTGCCGAACGGCGGCGCGCAGGGCCTGAACATCGCCCGTGCTGGCCTTGGCGAGGCCGCGCTCGATATCGCTGAGGAGAGACTTGCTCCTGCCGGTGGACTGGGAGAGCTGCTGGAGGGTGACTCCGTGGGCCCGGCGGAAGCGCCGCAGCGCCTCCCGTTCTCGCCTAGCTGCTCTCCGGTTGAGGCGGCGCGCGGCGCTTCCTCGGTGTCCGGGCCTCGGCTGAGAGGGGCTGCTTTGTGCTGACTTGGGCTGTGGCGGCCTCGTTCGTGCCGGCCTGGTCTGTGTCGTGGGCATGCTGGTCGATTCCCCCTCGCCACTGATTATTACTACTACTTCTCGCTTATGTCAAGAGTTTTTCCATAAAATGTGGAAGAATTCCTAGTGTATGTGCTACACTACCGGTATGAGAGTCCGTCGCAGAAGCTTCAGCGAAGAGTTCGGCCGCTTCGTGCAGGAGAAACGCTTGGCAGCGGGTGAGACTCAGATCCGTTTCGCA
>JALGXV010000440.1:0-1317 GCA_029821885.1 Candidatus Hebobacteria bacterium | reverse complement strand
TGGGCGTGAGTCCGTCGTACCTCGCCCAGATCGAGCAGGGCGTAGTGCCGCCCGCAGATCGTGTCAGCCAAATGGCAGAGGGACTGGGGGACGACCCCGAGCCCTGGCTCGCGGCTGCTGGCCATGAGGGCATCTCAAATCCCACGGGGGTCGGGACGCCACTCGTGCCCGGAGCTATCAGAGCTGAGACTCTAGCCGACAAGCACCTGACTGCCACCGAGGCCTCATTGCCCGTTCTCGCCCTTCTGAAGAGGGGCACCGTGACATTCGCCAAGAAGGACGACGCGCCAAAGCTCGCCTGTCGTCCAGAGGACGCGGCCGCTGCCGATTACGTGATCCGCGTCGAGGGAGACGGTGGACTCGAACCCGACGTGCGCGCTGGGGATTACCTGCTGGTGAAGAAGGCGCGCTCGGCACGCCGCGGCCAGTTGGTGGTCGCACAGGTGGGCAACAAGAGACTCGTGCGAGAATACGGGGGTAGGACCAGGAGCGGCACTGTCCTCAAGCCGCGCAATCCCTATGGCTACGAGCGCATCGTGTCGGACGCGGTCGAGATCATAGGGGTCGTCGTGCGGCAGATCCGCGACTGGCCGAGCTGATCCAGTCACGGCCAGGGCGGCCGTCGGTGCTTTGAGGGCGAGCAGCGGCCGCACCGGATCCGCAAGCGAGGACAGACCGGGGCGTAATCTCGCAGCCGAGGGCACCCTCCCCCCATGGCCGGGGGAGGCTCCGGCCATGGGCCGGACTGTCACAGCAAAGTCTACAGCACACAATGCAGAGGGGGGTTACGGTGGGACGGGCGCCATTTGGCTATCGCATCACGGGGGGGAACCTTGTCGCTGATCCCGACTATGCTCCAGTGGTCCGCGCGGTGTTTCGGCGGCTGGTGGAGCGGCGGGATTCGCTGGGGGCCATCGCCCGCTGGTTGAGAAGGGCGGCCGCGCCGCGGCGCCGCAGTTGGACCGCCGCCGATGTGAGGCAGCTCCTCTCATCCCCCACCTGCGCCGGCCTCGGACCGGGCCCGGGCGAGCCTCCGCCTCTGGTCGATGGGGCGACCTGGCGGCGCGCCCAGGAGATCCTGGCCGCCCGCGCTCGCCACGGCCGGGCGCGGGAGTCGCGCTATCTCCTCTCGGGGCTGCTGCGATGCCGCAGGTGCGGCGCGGCCATGACCGGCCACCGCCACCGGCCGGCCGGGAGGAGCGGCCGCTGCGAGGTCGCCACCTATGAGTGCTCTCACAAGGGTCCGGAATCATCTCGCTGCCGCGGCTCTTACCTCAGCGCGGCCAAGGCCCACCGGCTGCTGAGCGAGAACCTGCG
>JALGXV010000439.1 GCA_029821885.1 Candidatus Hebobacteria bacterium | reverse complement strand
GTCTTGTCGGCCGAGCATCTCGTTCAACTCGAGCAGCACGCGTGGCAGAGCTATCCAGAGGAGTGCTGTGGGGTGATGATAGGGCGGCCGGGCGAGACCGTCTCGGTGTGTTCAGTGCATGCCACCGAGAACCTCAGCAGCACGCGCCTGCACGATCGCTATGAGGTCGATCCGAGGGAGATTGTCAAGCTCGACCGCGCGGCGGAGCAGCGCGGCCTGGACATAGTGGGCTTCTACCACTCCCATCCCGATCATCCCCCGACGCCGTCGGCGACCGATGCCGAGAACGCCTGGCCCGGCTACATCTACCTCATCGTAGCTGTGGCGGAGGTGGGCGAGGCACAGGTCACGGCGTGGACGTTCGATGAGGAGCGTGGCTGCTTCCGCGAGCGTCCCATTCGCATGAGCCAGGGGGCGCCCCGGCCCCGCCGGGCAGCAGTCCCTACCAGGAGGTGAAGACGACAATGGCAGTCAAGGTGAGGATACCGACGCCGCTGCAGCCAGCTGTCGGCCAGAAGTCCGAGGTTGAGGCCGACGGCGGCACAGTGCGAGACGTGCTGGCCGATCTCGATTCCCGCCACCCTGGGATCAAGAGCCGCATCTACGGCGATGATGGGAAACTGAGGCGTTTTGTGAACATCTACGTCAACGACGAAGACATTCGATTCCTCCAGGGCGAGGACACTGCCCTCAAGGAGGGAGATGAAGTCTCCATCGTTCCCGCCATCGCCGGCGGGACCAGCGGGCCGGCCCCGCGATGATGTGAGGAAGAGGCGGTGGCGGGAGACAAGGACGGAGTCCGACCGCAGAGGAGAAGGCAATGGCAAAGAAGGCTGTGAAACTGACCTTTCCGCAGACGCTGATCACAGAACCCGTCACGTTCCGGATGGCGAAGCGGTTCGACATCCTTCCCAACATCCGCCGCGCTCGCGTGACCGAGACCGCGGGCGAGATGGTGTTGGAGCTCGAGGGCACAGAGGAGAACCTCCAGCGCGGCATTCAGTATCTCGAGGAGCAGGGCGTGCAGGTCACCGCAGTGGAGGGAGACATTCTGGAGTAGCGCCCCCGGGTTGGTCCTGTCCCGACTCCGGCGAAGTAAGGCCGAATGGAGTGTGAGTAGTGTCAGCCCTTGACGATGAGCAGATAGAGCGGTACAGCCGCCATATCATACTGCGCGAAGTAGGCGGCAAGGGGCAGCGTAAGCTGCTCGACGCCAAGGTCCTCGTGGTGGGGGCCGGCGGATTGGGATCGCCGGTCGGGCTCTATCTTGCTGCAGCCGGAGTCGGGACCATCGGCCTGGTCGATTCGGACGCGGTCGAACTGAGCAATCTCCAGCGGCAGGTCCTGCACGCGACCCCGGATCTGGGTCGGCGCAAGTCCGTATCGGCCAAGGAGAGCATGGAGGCGATAAACCCTGACGTGTGCGTCGTTCCCCACGATCTGCGCCTCACGTCGGAGAACATCCTGGAAATCATCGACGGCTACGACATCGTCGTGGATGGCAGCGACAATTTCCCTACGCGCTACCTTGTCAACGATGCATGCGTGATGACCGGCATGGGATCTTGTGCTTCGAGGGGCAGGTCACGACGATCTCCCCAGGAGCGGGGCCCTGCTACCGATGCCTGTATCCAGAGCCACCTCCCCCGGGCCTGGTGCCGAGCTGCCGGGAGGCGGGTGTGTTGGGGGCCGTGGCGGGCATCCTGGGAACCATCCAGGCTGCCGAAGTGCTGAAGCTCATCCTTGGGATCGGCGATCCACTGGTCGGGCGGTTGCTGCTGTGCGACGTGCTCGACATGACATTCCGGGAGCTGCGCTTTGAGCGAGACGCCGCCTGCCCGGTCTGCGGCGACGCCCCGACCGTCACCGCTCTCATCGACTATGAGGAGTTCTGCAACCTGCGCGGGAGCGCCGGGATCGCCGAGGAAGCGAGGAAGACCCGATGACCGCTGAGCTAGCAGGGAAGTACCGTCGGTTGATGCAGATTCTGGAGGCGATGGGGGGAGTGGTGGTCGCCTACTCCGGGGGCGTGGACAGCAGCCTGCTCCTGAAGGTCTCCGTCGACGTGCTGGGCAACCGGGCGCTGGCGGTGACAGCCGAGTCCGAGACGTATCCCGC
>JALGXV010000021.1 GCA_029821885.1 Candidatus Hebobacteria bacterium | reverse complement strand
CTCGACGCGCGCATCGACAAGATCAGACAGAGCCTGCGCATGCTCGAAGCTGCCATGGAAGATAGGCGCTCGCTCGTCGACCGGCTGGTGACGGCAGAGCAGGAGGGGCAAGAGGCCTGCGAGGAGCGTGCGCGAGAGCTCGAGAGGCTCAAGGAGGCGCGCCTCAAGGCCGAAGAGGAGCTCGCCCGGTGGGAGGAGGAGCGAACGAACATCCTCGACCAGCTCGCGGCGAACCGGGAGGCCGCAGCCGGCCTTCGGGCCGAGATCGAGGCAATGCAGAATCGGGCCCACAGACTGGAGCTTCGCCTGACGCAGATCGAGGGCGAGATTAGCTTCTGCGAGCGGACCCTGGCGGAGGAGTATCGGATCTCCCTGGAGGAAGCCGAGCGCCGCACCCAGCCGATCGACAGCCGAACGGCCGCCCAGCAGAGGGTCAAGGAGCTCCAGGGGAAGCTCGAGGGGCTTGGGGACGTCAACGTCGGCGCCATTGAGGAATACGACCGGGTGAAGGAGCGGCTCGAGTTCCTGGGCGGCCAGCGGCAAGACTTGGAGGCGGCACGGGAGGACCTGCACCAGGCGATCGTCGAGATCGATGGCGAGGCAAGGACGAGGTTCCTCGCCGCCTTCCAGGAGATCCAACGTGAGTTCCAGGAGTTCTTCACTCGGCTGTTCGGGGGCGGCCGCGCCGAGCTGTCTCTCAGCGACCCCGACGACGTCCTCGAGTGCGGCGTGGACGTGACCGTCACTGTGCCGGGCAAGAAGACCCGCGATCTGCTGCAACTCTCAGGGGGCGAACGGGCCCTCACCGCAGCCGCCATTCTCTTCGCTCTGTTGAAGGTGAAGCCGTCGCCTTTCGTGATACTCGACGAGGTCGACGCGCCTCTGGACGACTCGAACATCGGGCGCTATTCGGCGCTCCTGAGAGAGTTCGCTCGGGAGTCGCAGTTCATCGTCATCACGCACAACAAAGGCACGATGGAGGCGACGGATGTCCTCTACGGTGTGACCGTGGAGGAGGCCGGGATGAGCAAGCTCATCGGGATGCGGCTCCGCGACCCGGAGGAGGCGGCTGCGAGGGCCGTAGTCCCCATCTCGGAGAGACGAGAGGAGCGCCCCGTGGGAGGGGCTCCTGCACAGGAGAAGGCGGCCGAGGAGGAGGCGGCCTGAGTTCCGGCGCCGCTGCGTCCGAGCGGCACCGACGTGTCTATTCGGACAGCAGGTCCTCGAGCACAGGTCCGAGTCCCTACCCCCGGTAGCCCGAGCGCTGCGCCGCCTCCAGCGATGTGGACCAGCGCTCCCCGAACGGCACCAGCAGCCTCCGCCAGCGCTGTGTCTCCAACATCCACGCGCGCACCTTGCAGGTCAGGTGCGACAGAGCTCGACATCACCCTCTGAAGGTCAGCTCCCATCGGGCGAAGGCCGGAGTCGGGGGGAGGGAGGGCGCGCGATCTGTTCCGCTCGGCAGCCACGGCTTCAAGCCATCCGGCGGTCGCGCCACATGTGAGGAGGTAGGAGGTGTCGCGCCGCCCGCGCCGAAGACGCTGCCAGGTGGGGCAGGGGCTGCGCACAGAGAGTGATATCCCAGGCCCAGGGCGCCGTTCGCTGGGGGAGATTTCGATGGAAGCGAAGTCGTGTGACGTACTCCTCATCAACTCGCCAAGCGACTATCGGCTACCTCCCTCCTCGCGTAAGGACCATGTGGGCATCGGATACCTCGCCTCCACACTGCGCGCGGCGGGGTTCTCCGTCGAATTGCTGGATACGCCGATGCTGGACTGGGGCGTGGCGCGCACGCTGGAGGCGATCCGGCCGACTGAGGCGCGCGTCGTCGGCATCTCTGCGCTGCAGGCCCAGGCTCGCGGCGCCGTCGGCATAGTCCAGGGATTGAGGGCGGCCGGGTCGCGGGTTCCCGTCGTGTTGGGAGGGCAGTTCCCCACCTTCTGCTGCGAGAAGCTCCTTTCGGACTTCCCCGAGATCGATGCCATCGTGCGCGGCGAGGGTGAGGTGCCTTTCCTGGAACTGGTCAGAAGACTGCTCGCGGATGAGCCGTGGCAGGATGTGCCCGGCGTCGCCTACCTGCGCGATGGGGAAGTGGCGTCCAACCCGACCCCTCCCCTCATTGACGATCTCGACGGTCTGCCCTTCCCGGCGCGCGATACGCTGCCGGAGGTGCGATCGATAGGGGCGATGGTCTCGGTCAGCACCTCTCGCGGTTGCACATCACGCTGCACGTTCTGCTCCACACCGGCCTTCTACCGCCTTTCGAAAGGCCCTGTCTGGCGGCCGCGGTCTCCCGGGAACGTCGTGGAGGAGATCCAGCAGCTCGTACAGGACCACGACGTGCACCAGTTCATATTCGTGGACGACAACTTCATCGGGGCTGGGGAGCGAGGGAGGCAGCGGGCGGCGGAGATCGCCGAGGAGATGATCCGGGCGAAGCTCGGTCTGGAGTTCTTCCTGTCCTGTCGGGTGGACGCAGTGGAGGAGGAGCTCTTCGCGCTGCTGAAGCGAGCGGGGCTGACCACGGTCGGGCTTGGCGTGGAGTCGGGGAACCAGAGGCAGCTCGACACCTACGGCAAGGGTGCGACCGTAGAAGACAACAGACAGGCGATACAGAAGCTTCGGAAGCTTGGTATCGTGCCCGGCATCGGGTTCATCATGGCTGATCCCTATCTCACCCCGGAAGAGATGCTGGAGAATCTGCGTTTTCTCAAGGAGGTAGGGGTCAAGCTGTCGGAGCTGACGTTCCCGCTCGGAGAGCTGTGGTTGTTCGATGGCACGGCCATCATTGAGCGGCTCCGGAAGGAAGGCCGGCTGCGCGGCGACTACCTGAATGGCTACTCCTACGAGCCCGTCAACAAGCGGTTCTACTCGCTATACCGCGCCGCAGCTCGGCTGCGACGCATGCTGAGACCCGATCCGAAGCGGCCCTGCTGACCTGCAGAGCTAGAGGTCCCCTAGCAGGCGGTCGCGCAGGGGCGCGATGCCGAACTGAAGTCCGAGCTCGGCCGCCAGTTCCTCCGCCCGCAGCTCGGTGCCTCTCCGCCAGAGTGACAGGAGCCATTGGCCGGCCTCGGGGGACCGGAACCAGACGGGTCCGAACCGCTCTCGGAGGTGGAGCTGCAGGCAGGCGTCCAGCATCCATGCCCGCAGATAACGCGCGCAGTAGAACCAGTCGTCCACATCGAAGAGGTACGCCTCCGGAGCGACGCGGACGCCAACCGCCTCTCCGAGGAGACGGGCGTAGTGTGGGGCCATCTCCGCTGGCTGGACATCGCCCCCGTGCAGGTCGAGCTCGTAGAGGATCTTCCCGGCGTAGCGCCGCACATACCACAGACTGAGGAGCTGCCCGGCGCGGAAGAGAGACTGGGGTGGAGTCTTCACGCCGAGGACCTCCCGCAGCCAGCCACGATCGAGAACCACGGACTGCAGCAGGAAGGCGAAGGCCTCCGTCAGGGCTTCGTCGCCCATGATGCGGTAGGGCCCGGGCAGTTCCCGATCGGTGCACGCGAAGTGCTCCGCGTGTCCCAGCTCATGGAAGAAGGAGAGGAAGTCCACCCACCCGCCGCGGGGAGAGGCGACCACCCACACCTCGCCGGGCACTGAGACGGGGGTGCAGAACGGCCTCGGGGACTTGCCCGGCCTGGCCTCGAGGTCAAGCTGGACGTTTGCCTGCTCTGAGAGGACTACACCCATCCCCGCAAGGGTGGCCTCGGCCGCTGCGAGCAGTCGCTCGCGCGGAAAAGCACGGGTATGCCGCGGCGCGAGAACCGTCCAACGCAGGTCCCAGTCAGTCGCTTCAGGGGGGGCGATTCCAGCTCCATCCAGCGCCTCTTCGATACGCTCGCGGTAGGCCGACTGCGTGTCCTCCGCCAAGAGAGCCATCTCCCGTCCGAGGGCACGCAACGGTTGCCCGGATAGATCCTCGCAGAGCGCCCGGTAGTCCTCAAACCCGAGCTCTTGAGCGATCTGGCGCTGTCCGGCCATGCGCTGTGCCCGCCATTCGTTGTGGTGAGACATCACATCCGCCACCGCTTCCTCTAGCGCGCGGCGGCGCCCGTGGTCAGGCTCCTGCACGAGCTGGCCCAGTGCGCGGAGAAAGGGCATTCGCTCACCGTCATACGCGACGTGGGCCGCGCGCTCGGCCTCCACGATACGCTCGGTGAGCCCCCGGAGGCGCTGCTCGATGTGGTGGCGGGCGGCGAATTCCGCGAGGTATCTCCCGTCCCGGCCTTCCCGGTCCCCCAGCCGGGCCAGAACGGCCTCGCGCGAGAAGAGGTCGGCAAACTTTTCGAAGATCTCCTCCGTCCGGTAGTCGCTCTTGATCCCGGAGAAGTGGAGGTATTCCTCTCGGCGGAGGGCTTCCGTGAACTGCTCGGCTCGCTGGGTGTATTGAGCGACGTTCATCGGCCGTCCTGTGGCGCTGAACTCGCGCGAGTGAGAAGAGAACAGCCTGGTTAGTAAACTAGTGCCATATCGCCCGAGAGACTCGCGCTGCCGGCCCGGCGCGGCCTTGGCTCCCGACGGCGGCGAGCACATGCCGACAGCCTGCGTTGTCGAGAGGTGCGGGGCAGCGATCTGCCTGCTCCTCGTATTCGCGGCTGCTCATTGCGTGTGCTCTCGCTTACTCAGAGTCGGAGTCTACGGCGCTGGACGGGCCAATACTTATGTACCATACTTGTGGGTGGAAGCTAGAGGGACAGACAAGCGGATTCCATAGTCCCGGAAGGGGCGACTGCTCGATGCGGCGTCCAGGATGCCGGGCGCTGGGTCATGCCGCTCTCAGCCCCCTATGCGGAGGGGTGGATCGGGATGGGCCCACTCCTTGACACCCCCTACGGGCGAGGGATATACTCAGTCTTGGCAGGCCTCGGCGCACACAGAGGCCGGAGGTGTGCTGTGAGTTTACGCCTCGGGCTGCCCAAGGGGAGCCTACAGCAGAGCACTTTCGAGCTACTCGCTCGGGCGGGCTATCAGTGCAGCGTCGGCAGCCGGTCGTACTACCCCACGCTGGACGATCCCGATATCGAGCCTGTTCTCATGCGCGCCCAGGAGATACCGCGGTACGTGGCGGCCGGGGCGCTGGACGCGGGGCTGAGCGGGCTCGACTGGATCGTCGAGACGGACGCCGACGTCGTGGAGGTGTGCGATCTGGTCTACTCAAAGGCAAGCCGTCGCCCTGCCCGCTGGGTGGTGGCGGTCGCGCAGGATAGCGCCATCAAGTCCCCGGCAGACCTGCAGGGCAAGCGCATCGCGACCGAAGTCGTAACCGTAACGAAGAAGTACCTCGCGGGGAAGGGAGTCGAGGCGGAGGTGGAGTTCTCCTGGGGCGCCACTGAAGTGAAGGTCCCGGAGATGGTCGACGCGATCGTCGAGTTGACGGAAACGGGATCCTCCCTCGCCGCCAACAACCTTCGCATACTGGACACGGTTCTGGAGACCAGCACGAAGCTGATTGCGAACCGCGAGTCTTGGGATGACGCGTGGAAGAAGAAGAAGATCGAGACGCTCGCGATGCTCCTGCAGGGCGCTCTGCTCGCGGCAGAGAAGGTGGGCCTGAAGATGAACGTGGCGCGGGCCGACCTGGAGGCAATCATTGCGCTGATCCCCGCCCTTCGCCAACCCACGATTTCGGCGCTGACGAATGACGATTGGGTGGCGGTTGAGACTGTGCTGGACGAGAGGGAAGCCCGCGACTTGATACCGGAACTGCGGAAGGCCGGCGCCGAGGGGATCGTCGAGTATCCGCTCAATAAAGTGATCCCGTAGACCGAGGCCGAGCGGCAATCCGCGGGCATCCTGGTGGTGGCCGGCGAGCCGGTCTGGGGCGCGGTTGTGCCCGCCGGAGAGACGCTCTGCCCGTATGTCGGAGCGGGCCGAGGAGGCAACAAGGTGCGGTGCCCGAAGTGCGGCAAGGAAAGCCCTGAACAGGCGCGTTTCTGCCGAGTGTGTGGTGAGCGGCTGGCCGATGTCAGCGATGACGGCCACGCGCCCCGGGTGCTGTCTCCGGAGGAGCGCTCGCGGCGCCTGCTGGAGGATGCCTTCCGGATGAGCGAGGAGGGCCGGGTGCAGAGCGCCGTCCACGCCTGCCAGCAGGCCATCGCACTGAACCCGACCTCCACCTCCGCGCACTCCTTGTTGGGCACACTGTATGAGCGGACCGGCGACAGAGGTGGGGCCATCCGGGAGTACGAGCAGGTCCTCACCCTGAGCCCTGGCAGCACGGTAGAGCGCCGGAGACTGAACGAGCTCATGGGCGTCGCCGCGGCGCCGGAGCAGGTTGCGGTCTCGCCGCGAACGGCTCGGATGGCGGCGACGGGAGGATTCGTGGTCGTTGCACTCATCCTCGTCGCCGCCCTGGTCTTCACCGGCGAGCAGCAAGAGCGCAGCCAGCGAGAACAGGCCCTCGCGCGTGCCCGCCAGACACGGGAGCGGCCGGTCGACACGGCGGTGGCTTCGTCCCAGCTGGTGTCGCCACATTTGCTTGGAGCCGCCCGAGCGCGCTCTCCGAGGCCGGTCTCGGCGAGCCGTGGTGCGGCTTCTCCAGCGCCTGCACGACGGGCCGCCTCTCAGGCCTATGGGCAGTGGATCGGCCCTGGAACGTTCCTGTTGTCCCCCGGTGGGCGTGAACCGTACGCCTTGGCCCAAGGCGGGTACTCCAGGCCGCCCATTCGGGGCGCCCTGCGTGTCCGCGGAGCCGGTGCGCCAACTGTCAACACGCCCAGCTGGCGCTATCCCGCGGGCGTCGCCTCGATCCCCGGGGCGGCCGCGCCCAGACTGGCGCGCAACTACTACTACCAGGGCAACTACCAGGCCTCAATTGAGTCCTACCGAGGCTACCTGGCTGAGAATCCGCAAGCGGCAGCGCCACGCCAAGAGCTTGCCTGGGTCTACATGGAATCCGGCGATCGGGGATCGGCCCGACAGCAGTACGAGAGAGCGCTTGACCAGTACCAGGCAGACTTGCGCCGCGGGCACAACGTGGAGGATGCCAGGCACGGAGCGCGCACTTGTGAGTCGGCAATCAACGTACTTGGGACTGAGTAGCGCAATCGCACTGGCCGCGATCCTCGCGTTCGCGGGCGCCGCGGCGCGCGCCGCGGGCACCGACGGCCCTTCCCTTTTGCTGTTCCCGCTCCGCAGCCACTGGCTCTCTGAGCCAGTGGCCGAAGCGGCCACGGCCGCTCTCTCGAACCGCCTCACGGACGCGGGCTATAGGGTGAGAGAGCTGCACCTCGACTCGCCGACCCTCCAGCTAGCTGTGTCCGAGGAATGGGTCTCGCCAGGAGCCTTGGAAAGCGGGAATCTGGAGGCGGCGCGGGAGCCGCTGGCAGTGGCGATTGGAGCTGGTGCCTCCCTCGTTGGGGAGGTGGTTGAGCGGGAGGCGGACGTTGGTCTGCATCTTTCCGCAGCGGGCACGGTCTCTCAGCAGGAGGCGCGCCTCGAGATCAACGTCCCGCGCACGGGCGACCGACAGGCCGATGCGGCCGAGCTCGCAGATAGGGCGGTGGCGGCTCTCTCGGTGGAGTTCTGGTCCTCCATAGCGGCAGACCCGGGAGGCGCGGCGCGGTCGGCGGAAGCGCGCTACGCGGCCGGGCGCGCGGCGATGGCTCAGGGCATGTACCGGGAGGCGCTTCTGGACTTCGATGCCGCGCTGATAGGAGTGCCGGGAAACGCTGACTACCTGGCGGCGGCCGCGCAGGCGCGCGCAGCGCTGGGAGACTACTCGGGAGCGGTGGTCCGCATGCGCACGCTGGCTGCGCTCCGACCCAGCGACGCGGAGGTGGCGCTCCGGCTCGGGTACGCGGCTCTCCGGGCGGGAGAGCCTACGCAAGCAGAGAGCGCCTTCCTCGCGGCCGCGGAGGAGCTGGCGAATGACCCCCGGGTGGTCGAAGGCCTGGCGCTGTCGGCCCGGGCACAGGGGAAGACGGAGCGGGCCGAGGAGTACTACCAGGTACTCGTGAAGACGCTGCCGGGACTGGCCGGGGCCCATCCCGGACTGCCGGGACTGCTGGCGAGGGCGGAGGAAACGGTGGTGCTGACAGGGGCGTCCCCCGACCAGCAACCGCGTCAGCTTGGGCGGCTCTACCTTGCGGGCGGGTACGCGGCTGAGGGCGTGGCCGTTCTCCTTGCCTACCATCTGGCAGGGGATCAGCCGCCCTATGAGGACCAGGAGTATATGAGTGTGTGCTCGCGGATCGACAGGGAGGCCGAGACGGTCGCACGAGCGGCACAGGGCGTGTTCGCTGCGCAGGCGCTCGGGCAGTTCAGCGACGAGCAGGCCGGCTCGCAGATGGACGACCTGCACAACCGCTCCGAGGCCATAGCCTCCCTGGCCGAACGGATAGAGGTTTCGCCGCTGCTGGAGCCAGCGCACCGCTACCGCGTGCTCGCCTACAACTTCCTCAACCAGTCGAACTTCGAGTCTCTCCTCTACCTTCGCACTCGGGAGGCGGAGCGGCAGCGTCGCGCAGACTTGCTTCGCACAGCGTTCCGCAAGTCGCTCGCGCAGGCCAGCTCCCTGGCGGCAGGCCTGATGGGCTCGGGGCCCTCGGATTGAAGCTGCTGCTGCACTGCTGCTGCGGCCCCTGCGCGCTTGTCACCGCCGACCACTTCCGTTCGTCGAACACGGCCGTCGTGGGGTGGTTCTACAATCCCAACGTGCACCCCGTTGAGGAGCACGCGCGTCGCGCGGCCACCATGGCCGCTGCCGCGAACTCCGCCAACCTGGCGATGTTGCCAGACGGGCCCGCGATGACACTCGCGGACTTCCTCCTCTCGCTGGCTCGAGTGAGCGGCCCTCGCTGCTCCGGATGTTATCTGCTGCGGCTGCGCGCCACCGCGCGGAAGGCCGCCGAACAGGGATTCAACGCCTTCTCCAGTACGTTACTGATCAGTCCCTATCAGGATCTCGCCGCCATTGCGGAGGTCGGGAAAGAGGCGGCCGGGGCCGCCGGCGTCGAGTTCCGCTTCGCCGATCTGCGGGACGAGTACAGGGAGAGCTGCGGGCGCGCGCGGGACCTGGGTCTCTATCGACAGAGCTACTGCGGTTGTCTTTTCAGCGCCCTGGAGCGAGCGGCTCGTCGGGTTAGGCGAGCAGTTGACCGGGCATGTGCGGCACCGACGGGTTGAGTGAGTGAGCTTGGGCATGGACAGGCTCGTGATCTGGGTTGGGCTGGGGCTGGTGGCTCTGGGCCTTGTCATCGTAGGTCTGGGGCTGCTGTTGGGCGCTGTCGGGCCACGGGTGGGAGGGCGGCTCCTGCCGGGCGACATCGTCATCTCCCGGCCAGGCTTCACGTTGCTTCTTCCCATAACGACGAGCATCGTGTTGAGTCTCCTGCTGATGCTGCTGTTCTCGCTCATCGCTGCCTTCCGAAGGTGAGGGTGCAGATGCTCGGACGAGTTGTGAGCGTATGAACATCATCGTAGCTCCGGACAGCTTCAAGGGAAGCCTCACCGCGCTAGCGGCGGCCGATGCCATCGTCCAAGGCATCCGCGATGTCTTCCCAGACGCGGAGATCGTCTCCATCCCGCTCGCAGACGGCGGGGAGGGCACGGTCGACGCGCTGGTGCGCGCCACGGAGGGGAAGATCAGCCAGGCGGAAGTCACCGGGCCGATGGGCGAGCCGGTGGAGGCCCATTTCGGCCTCTTAGGCGACGATGTCACCGGCGTGGTGGAGATGGCACAGGCTGCGGGGCTTGCGCTCGTGCCCCCGGAGAAGAGGAATCCCCTGCTGACCACCACCTATGGGGTCGGGGAGCTGATGCTGGCGGCACTCGACTCGGGGTGCAGGCAGCTGATCGTCGGGCTCGGCGGGAGCGCGACCTCCGACGGCGGGGCCGGCATGGCACAAGCACTGGGCGTGAAGCTGCTTGGGCCCGGCGGGGCCGAGGTGCCGAGAGGAGCGGCCGGACTTGCCAGCCTGGAGAAGGTAGACATGTCGGGTCTCGACCCGCGACTGCAGCAGACCACCATCTACGCGGCCTCCGACGTGAATAACCCGCTGTGTGGTCCGGAGGGGGCGGCCGCGGTCTACGGTCCGCAGAAGGGTGCGAGCGAGCAGATGGTTCGGACGCTCGAGGCGGCCCTGGGGAACCTGGCCGCGGTGATCGAGCGCGATCTCGGAGCGGAGGTGAGAGGCCTGGCCGGCGGGGGAGCAGCGGGCGGGCTGGGCGCCGGGCTGGTGGCCTTCGCGGGAGCGGAGATACGCTCCGGGCCGAACCTGGTGTTGGAGCTGCTGCAGTTCGAGGAGTTCCTGCCATCGGCAGATCTCGTGCTCACGGGGGAGGGCAAGCTCGATCGCCAGATCGAGTTCGGCAAAGCCATCAGCGGAGTCGCTCTCCTGGCACAGAAGCATGAGGTCCCGGTGATCGTGTTCACAGGCTGCCTGGAGGAGGAAGAGGACGAGTTGGCTGAGCGCGGAATCAGCGCGGTCGTGCCCATCGCGCCGGGTCCCATACCGGAGCAGGATTCCATGAACCGGGCGGGCGAGCTGCTGCAGGCCGCGGCTGAGCGGGCGATGCGTCTTCTCGCCCTGGGCAGGGAACTGGGCGATGGCCGCTGGCTGGCGCGGTAGTCGGAGCTTCCGGCTCTCCCTGTGATCGATCCCGGAAGTGCGCAGACTGGTGAGCACGGTCTCACATTCGATGCCGCATGGCTCCCGCGCGTGCAGCATGATTCATGGTATAGTCCCGCGGTGTTCGATGGCGGAGTATAGGGGCAATAGGAAACGTGCGCTTTGTGCTGGCCCCCTCCCTCTTGGTTGACGCGGTCTGGGAAGTGGATCTGGACGCGCTCCGAGGCGAGGGTATCATCGGGTTGATCCTGGACCTGGACAACACCCTGGTCGACTGGAACGAGACGTACGTGCGACCAGAGGTGCGTCGGTGGCTATGCGCCGCGCATGGCCGGGGCATGCGCACCGCCCTCGTCAGCAACGCCGTGCGCGGCCGGCGCGTGAAAGCGGTGGCGGGTGAGCTCGGATTGACGCCCGTCACACTCGCCTGCAAGCCGCTGCCGGCGGCCTTCCGCCGTGCCATGAGGGTCATGGGTACAGACGCCTCCAGCACGTGTGCCATTGGCGACCAGGTGTTCACCGACATGCTGGGAGCGAACTGGATGGGGCTCAAGACCGTCCTCGTCCGCCCCCTGAGCCAGCGCGAGTCCCCCCACACTCGCCTGATACGACTGGTCGAAGGGCCCATGCGCCGCCGCTGGGCCAGGTCGCGGAGGGCTATGTCCCCGCGCATGTCGGCCAAGGTGTGAGGGTGCCGCTGTGGTGGGCCGATCGTGGGCCGGGCGCCCATCGGCATGGGGTGGCTGCCGTCTCTGGCTGCGTTACGCAACACCCGCCTATGGGCGTGAACCGCATTCTTGCGGTATACTTGTTGGGCACTCATGCGACAGGCCGAGCTGGTGACCAACCGCGGGAGACGGAAGAATGTCAGCGGCGCAGGCAGAACACCCGTGCTGGGCCCAGGCACGGCGGTTGACCGTGTGAGCCGGCTTTCGCGGGCCGGTGGTTCTCAGTAGGCTGCACCGTCTCGACGAGCATGGGGTTGCCAGCGAGGGCGACCCCAGGGGTCGCAGTTGGCTGCGTCGCAGTTGGCGGCGTCGGGCGAGGGTTGAAATGGCGATTGCGGGGGTAACTCAGTTGTGGTATGATATGAGCAAGACAGGTCCAGTGGAGTGCCCCAGCGCAGTCATCTATAGATCATTTCCGACTCGCAACGAGCAGTAGCTGCGAGAGGAAAGCGCATGGCAACGCCACAGGGACCGAAGAAGCTCATCGGGCACATCCTGCTGGAGCAGGGCGTGATCACGCAGGAGCAGCTCGATGAGGCACTGAACGTCCAGAAGAACACAACCGAGCAGATCGGACGCATCCTCATCGACTTGGGCCACGTGACGGAGCAAGACGTGCTCCGCGCGCATGCCGAGCAGCTGGGCATTCCTTTCCTCGAACTGAGCGAGACCAGCGTGGATGAGGACGTGGCCCGGGCCATCCCCCAGAGCGTTGTCCAGCGCTACAACGCGGTGCCCATTCGGCGCAGCGGCAACCGCCTCACGGTCGCCATGTCGGACCCGAGCAATGTGTTTGCGCTCGACGATATCCGACTCATCACCGGCTATGAGATCGATCCCATCCTCGCCACCGCGGACGACATCGGCACATTGATCTCCGGAACGGACGGCGCGGGGGGCCAGGAGGAACTGCAGGACGCCCTCGAGGCCCTCGACGGGGGCCTGGGCGCCGCTCTTACCGACGAGCTGGACATAGCCGCGGCCGGCACGGACGAGGATGTCGACAGGGCGCAGGCCATGGAGGATGAGGCGCCCATCATCCGTGTCGTGAACGTGGTCATCCAGCAGGCCATCAAGGACCGCGCGAGCGACATCCACGTTGAGCCGGATCGCCGCGGCGTCCGCATCCGGTACCGAATCGACGGCGTTCTCCACGAAGTGATGAGAGTGCCGAAGTACGTGCACGCGCCGCTTGTCTCCCGTATCAAGATCATGGGTGACATGAACATTGCCGAACGGCGGCTGCCCCAGGACGGTCGAATCCATGTCCGACACGAGGGCAAGGACTTCGACCTCCGTGTCTCGAGCGTGCCGACGGTCTTCGGCGAGAAGGTCGTGATGCGTATTCTGGACCAGAGCAGCGTCTTGATCGGGCTCAACAAGCTGGGGATGTTCAGCGAGACGCAGGCGCAACTCGAGTCCATTATGGTCCAGCCCAATGGCATGATTCTCTCCACCGGTCCGACGGGTTCCGGCAAGACGACGACTCAGTACTCGATCCTCAACAAGATCAACTCGGTGGAGAAGAATATCCTTACGATCGAGGACCCGGTCGAGTATCAGCTGCCGGGGCTGAACCAGGTGCACGTGAACCGGAAGGCGGGCCTGACCTTCGCCAGCGCCATGCGGTCGTTCGTCCGCCAGGACCCGGACATCATCATGGTGGGCGAGGTGCGTGACCTGGAGACGGCGGAGACGGCCATTCAGGCCTCCCTTACGGGCCACCTCGTGCTGTCGACGCTGCACACAAACGACGCTCCTTCCTCCATCACCCGTCTGGTGGACATGGGTGTGGAGCCCTTCCTGATTGCCTCCTCCGTCATCGGCGTGCTCGCCCAGCGGCTGGGCCGCCGCATCTGCCCGAACTGCAAGGAGCCCTACAAGCCGCCGGCCGAGGCGCTGCACCGCGTAGGATTCAATGTAGACGACATGGAAAATGTGGTCTTCTATCGTGGGCGCGGCTGCGAGCAGTGCCGCCACACAGGCTACCGCAGCCGGACGGGCATCTTCGAGTTGATGCTCATCAGTGAGGAGATCGCGGACCTGTGTGTGAAGAGGGCGCCGCTGTCGGAGGTCCGCAACGCGGCCCTCGCCAGCGGCATGAAGACCCTCAAGACGGACGGCTTCCAGAAGGTGATGGAGGGAGTGACCACAGTGGAAGAGGTGATGCGTGTGGTGTTCACGGCCGGCGGAGCGTGAGCCGCGCGCACCGTATTCCGCCTCTCATAGCCGCGTCCTAGCGCGCCGGACAACGGGGGAAAGGAAGCGTTGAACATGGCGGAAGCAACAGACGCACTCGAGGGCCAGAGACCGATTGCCGCAGCGACTGGGCAGAAGCTTCCCACGGCGCAGGTCACGAAGCCGCGCCCCATTGAGGAAGTCCACATCGACGAGCTGCTCCGGCTCGTCGTCGAGAAGCGCGGCTCGGACCTCCACCTGGCGGCGGGAGTGCCACCGGTCATCCGCATCGACGGCCAGCTCTATGCCACCAACTACGAATCCCTTACCGCGTTCGAAGTCCAGCGCATGGTCTATGCAATGCTCACTGACGAGCAGATCCGCGTCTTCGAAACGGACTACGAGCTCGACTGCTCCTACTACCTCAAGAACGTGTCCCGGTTCCGGGTGAACGTCTACCGCGATCGAGGTGCAGTCGCGGGCGCCTTCCGCGTCATCCCCTCGAAGATTCCGACGGTCAGGGAGCTGGGGCTGCCGCTCGTGTTGGAGGACATCAGCCGAAGGCCGCGCGGTCTCGTCCTCGTGACCGGCCCAACGGGGTCGGGGAAATCCACCACGCTCGCCGCGATGATCGGCCAGATCAACAACGAGCGCTCTGTCCACATCATCACGATCGAGGACCCGATCGAGTACCTGCACACGCACAGGCGGAGCCTGATCAACCAGCGCGAGCTGGGCAGCGATACCCGCAACTTCGCGCAGGCTCTCCGCCACGCGCTGCGAGAGGATCCGGACGTCATCCTCGTGGGCGAGATGCGGGACCTGGAGACGATGTCTCTCGCCATTACGGCCGCCGAGACCGGCCACCTCGTGTTCTCGACGGTGCACACGAACAACGCCGCTCAGACAGTTGACCGGATCGTTGACGTGTTCCCACCGGGGCAGCAGGAGCAGATACGGATCCAGCTCTCGAACAACCTGGAGGCCGTTCTCTCCCAACAGCTGCTCCCTCGGGCCGGCACGCCGGGGCGCATCGCGGCCATGGAGATCATGATCGCGTCGCCGGCCATCCGCAACCTGATCCGCGAGGCCAAGGCCCATCAGATAACATCGATCATCCAGACGAGCGCCCACCACGGCATGCAGACCATGGACCAGTGCCTGAGGGATATGTATCAGCGCGGCCTGATCACCTACGAGGAGGCGATGGGCCGGGCCATGAATCAGGAAGAGCTGAAGAAGATGCTCTTCACCAGGGGTGACCAGGAGTAGGGTCGGGGATTCCCGAGGAGGCGGTCGGATGGCGACATACCAGTACGTAGCCAAGGATGCCCTGGGGAAGGTGATCACGGGGACGTCGGAGGCGGAGAACGAGCAGATTCTCGTTCGGCGCCTCCGGGAGAAGGGGTACTGGGTTCAGAAGGTGAACCCGGCGCGCTCGGCCACTCGCCAGCAGGCCCAGGCCCGCCCCTCCTCCGGAGCGCTGGCCTCCATCGGCCGGGTGAGCGGACGTGACCTCGCGGTGTTCTGCCGGCAGTTCGCCACCATGATCGACGCCGGCGTCTCTCTCGTTCGCTGTCTGGCCGTGCTGGAGGAGCAGACGGGAAGCGCTCGCCTGCGCGGCATCATACGGGAGATCCAGGCCGCCGTGGAGTCAGGCGAGACGCTGTCGCGGTCGCTCACGCGGTGGCCGCGGATCTTCAACAACCTCTTCACCGGCCTGGTCCGGGCCGGCGAGGTGGGCGGCGTTCTCGACGAAACGCTCAACAGACTGGCCACCTTCTTGGAGGAGAACGAGCGCCTGCGCCGCAAGGTCAAGGCGGCGATGACCTACCCGGTTCTCGTCCTCATCTTCGCCACCGCCGTGGTGATCGGCATGGTGACGTGGATCTTGCCGCAGTTCGTCGAGGTATTTGAGGACCTGGGGATCAAGGACCTGCCCGCGAGCACGAGGGTGCTGATACAGATCAGCAACTTCCTAACGCACAGGTGGTACATGATGATCGGTGGCGTGGTGCTGTTCGCCCTGGCCTTCACGCAGTACATCAACACACGCATCGGGCGGCGCCACTGGGATTGGGTGAAGCTGAAGGTCCCGGTCTTTGGCAAGCTCAACCACAAGATCGCGATCGCGCGATTCTCGCGCACCCTCAGCACGCTGCTCGTGAGCGGAGTGCCCATCCTGCAGGCGCTCGAGACTGTATCCGGCAGCGTAGACAACGAGATCATTTCCGATGCGATCATGGCCTCGCGAGCGGCCATTCGCGAGGGTGAGCAGATAGGCGATCCGCTTCAGCGCAGTGGGATGTTCCCGCCCATGGTCGTGCAGATGGTAGCCATCGGTGAGGAGACGGGTTCGCTCGACCAGATGCTGTCGAAGATCGCCGACTTCTACGAGTCCGAGGTGGAGGCCACTCTGGCCGGCCTCACGGCCGCCTTGGAGCCGATACTCATCATCACTCTCGGCTTCATCGTCGGGTTCATCGTGATCTCGATGTTCATGCCGCTCATAACCGCCATCAGCCAGCTCCAATCTGGCGATATCGGGTAAGGGATCCCTCGCGGGTGCCTCTCCCGAGAGTCGTGCTATACATCTGGGCCTTTGCACTGGGCACGGCGGTAGGCAGCTTCCTCAACGTCTGCATCTATCGCCTGCCTCGCGACCGGTCGGTCGTGTCGCCGCCGTCGCACTGTCCCCAGTGTGGCGTTCGACTGCGGGCGATTGAGCTGATACCGCTGGTGAGCTTCGTCGCGCTGGGTCGGAAGTGCCGATCTTGCGGCGGGGCCATTGGCTGGCGCTACTTCGCGGTGGAGTTGATCACCGGCCTGGTGTTCTTGGGCGCCTGGGAAGCGTGCGGGCGGGGCATCCAGGTGCTCCCGTGCTGGATTTTCGCCTCCGTCATAATCGCCGTCGTGTTCACGGACCTGGACCACATGATCATACCGGACAGCCTGGTCATCGCTGGCGTCATGGCGGCCGTCATGAGCGAGGGGCTGGCCGTGCTGTTGGGGCAGGCGTCTCTGCTGTCTGTGACCATTCCGGGCACGGAGGTGCATCTGCCGCGGGTAGTCGCCGGCGGCGTGGTCGGGCTGGTCGTGTTCGTGCTCATCCGAGCTTTCAGCCAACTCCTGTTCCGGCGAGAGGGAATGGGGCTAGGTGACGTGAAACTTGCAGGTGCGATCGGTGCCATGTTGGGGCCCGGCCTGGCACTGCTGAGCTTCGGGCTGGCAATCGCCGCCGGCGCGGCGCTCGGGGTGGCGCTGCTGGTGTTGCGTGTGCGGCGCAGGATGGAGTACCTGCCGTTCGGCCCTTTCCTGGCGGGGGCCGCTTTGGTGGCGCTGCTTGCGCCGGAGTCTATTCGGGCGACGTCCAGCTCGCTCTATCTGGGCTGGCTGAGCCTTTTTCCGGTGTGAAGCAGTTTCACCCTGCGCTCGTTCGGGGTATGAGATAGATGACCAGGTAGGCGGCCCCGGTAACGGCCGTTTGCGTGCGGCAGGTCCGTTGCGTGAGGTGAGAGATGAAACGTGTTCGAGCCCGGCCAGGGTTCACCCTGGTCGAGCTACTGGTCGTCATCGCGATCATCATTGTGCTGATCGCCATCGCGCTCCCCGTGTTCTCTCGCGCGCGGGAGAGGGCACGCCAGGCCACCTGTATGGCGAACCTCCAGCAGATTGCCATGGCCATGCGCATGTACCGCATGGACATGGGGCACTACCCGGGACCGTACGATCCTGTTACGGGCGAGGGTGGCCTCAACGCTCTCTACCCCTCCTACCTCTCGGACCGGAGGGCGTTCATCTGCCCCGACGATCTGATCGAGAGCGGCGAGGACTACGTCGCGCAGAAGGTCCGGATCTACAGCGACTTCGACGCCTTCGTCGAGGTGCCCTACACCGACCTCCTCATCGCTGCCAGCAGCCTGTACACCGACATCGATCCGACCGGCGAGTACTGGATCAACCTCTGGGTCCACAGCCGGCCGGACCCTCCGTCCGGCACTCCATACGACCCGGCCTTCTTCGTCGAACACTACTCGAGCTACAACGACCTCTACAACTGGGTCGGGTACGTGGCCGACCGCGCGACGTACAGCCTGTGTGATCGGGGATCCCAGTACCTCAACTCGGGCGACAACCTCGGCTTCTGGTACGCGTGGCATCGGTGGGACCCCGACGACGAGCTCCGCGTGTGGAGCGACGCCACCGCCTATGCAATGGTCGAGTACTATCTCCACCTTCACCTCGCTCAGCAGACCTACTGGCGAGGCTATGATCCCTGGGACCTGCAAGAGGGCATCCGATTGCAGGACAACCTCCATCGCGGCCTGTGGGACCCGGGCAACCCCGGCCCCATGTCATACGACTACATGCCGTACGGGATTCCGAGCCCCGTGTTCCCGGGTCTGATAAACCGCAACGCTCCCGACAACACCCTCATCACGCGCTGCATTCACCACCGGCCGTACACAGTGGTACGGACGCCGATCAGAGGCAGCGGGAGGGGCGGCGGACGGGGGCCACGCTCGCGCGGCGGCGGCGGCCCGCCTGGCTACGAAGAGGAGATCGTGTACGGCGATTCGCCCCGGGACATTGCCCTCAGACTCGGCGGGTCAGCCGACTGGATCGCCGGTCTGAACTACGACTGGGCGGTCCAGCCGACGCAGACGGAGTAGCGTTTCATCTACATCTGCTGAACACAGCGCGGCCATCGGCTCGCGGCATCTCGGGGGCTGGCTTGGCAGAGACTCGGGCAAGATGAGTCTGGAATCGAGAGAACGGAGCGGCCGCTCGGGCCCGGCAGTCTCTCAGGCGGGACAGAGAACGGCATCGGGCTTCACACTGGTAGAGCTGATGGTCGTCATCGCCATCATGGTGGCGATCATGGCCATCATTGTGCCCAGCTACCGGGCCCTGTCCGCCAACAACCAGCGGGCCTCCTGCGCGGCCAACATGAAGGCCCTTGCTCAGGGGCTGGCTCTCTTCCGCGAGGACTACCAGTGCTTCCCTCCCGATTCCACGGAGTGGGTGTGGACGCTCGAGGCCGTGGAGTCATACCGCGCTCTCTACGGCGTGGATCCCCCGGGCGACCACAGCGTCGGCACCCTCATCGGCGCGGCCTATCACGCCGATGGCACGCCCTTTGAGACCGGCGTCCGGGGCCTGGGTCTGTTCACGCTGTACTATCTCGGCGCCTACTCGGCCCAGCCGCCTCCGCTGTCCTCGGACTCGCGCATCCGCGACTACCCGGAGTCTCTGGATCCGTCCTTGGTCCGCCTTCGCTCCGATCTCGAACGGGGCGGCCGCGGCCTCAACGGGCTGGCCTGGTTCCGGGGGAGCGCCTACATCACGGAGATGGAGACGTACCACTGCCCGAGCAATGAGGCAGAGCTCCTCGCCGAGCATCTCGTGCAGCGCTCGCAATTGCCATCGCTGCGCCGGTGGAACAACTACGATGTCTTCTACCGACGCAACTTCTGGCACCCCGGAGCACCCCTGGCGGGCGTGACTGACAACCGCAATCTCTTCAAGCCCTATCCGCCGGCGGACACCGTCGTGACATGGTGTCCACACCACCGCAACTCCAGCCCGCCCTCGGGGCCAGGTGTCGAGAGCCTTCCCAACCCAGGCGATCAAGATCTCGTGCTCTTCGTTGACGGGACCGTGCGGCGCATGGCAACTCGGCGGCAGAACCGCATGTGGGAGGAACCGAGTCCTGATGCAGGCTGGCCTGAAGGGCCAATCATGTGATGGGGAATCGCAGGGCGCATGGTGCCTGACATGATACATCTGGAGTCAAAGCGCGGGAGGTCTCGCGCCACCGGCAGGGGTGCGGGCGGGTTCACCCTGATCGAGCTGCTGCTCACGCTCGTGGTGCTGCTCATCGGAATCTACGGGATGCTTCGCATCTTCCCTCGAGGCTTCACCGCGGTCGAAGTGGGCCAGCAGCGGACGATCGCGGCACAGCTCGCGGAGGCGGAGATCGCGCGATGGAAGCTCCACCCGGAGTCGCTGCCCGATGCCGTGATCGCGACTGATCTCGAGGGCAACCTGATTCAGGCCACCATCGTCAACAACGCGACCTCTCTGGCCAGCATCCTCGTGGACAGCGGGACGGTTGCACTCGTGCCGGGCTCGACCAGCTACCGGAGTCTGGCGCTGCCCATCGGCGAGGTGGGGGTGGACAATCTCGACTTCTACGCGAAGGCCCTCGTCTACGGCCCGCTCGATCTCACGCCCAGCCAGTTCGACGCGGCGCAGGCCGTGATGCCTCCGGGCGGGAGCACGCGCCCCAGCACGCCGCATCCGAACTGGCAGCCCAACAGCCTCTACCTGCCGCGCACCGTCATCGGAGAGCGCATCGACATCCGCCGGCTCGGGCGCACGGCCCTCGGCTTCCCCTTCTACCTGCTCTCTCATGCCCCCCTCGCCCCGCTCCGCCTGGAGGACGATCCACTGACCCCTGAGGAGGACCGATCCCTCGAGGTATACGTGGATATCTACGACGCGCACGCCTGGACGTATGTCCCCTACGGGGCGAGCGAGCTGATACAGCGGCAGTTCACGGTGAATCCGGCAGATGGGACACTGTTTTTCGGGCCCACGGACTCGCCCCCGGCACAGCCGCGGCGGTTTAAGGTGGATTACACCGACCCCATTACGTTCCAGCGCGTGCTCGGCCTGACGGTGACCGTGCCTGCGGGCATGACGCAGGGAGCTCCCACCTTGCCGCTTGGCGTCAACCCCGACACGATACTCGTGCACGAGCGCCTCATCCAGGTGCCTGATCCGAGCCTGCTGGGCATCACCGATCCCGCTGACCCGGCGGTTCGGCGGAACATCTTCTACGTCAACCCGGAGACGACGATCAGCGGCCGGATCGAGTTCCCGCTCATCCTGCAGATCGATCCTCAGCCGACCGACATCTCTCTGGTGAAAGTCGACTACCGGGTCCACGACTGGTCTATCCTGGGCTTCGACATCGAGGTGCCCGCCAACGGCATCGTGCGGCTGCCTGTCGGGCGGATCAAGGGCCCGTCGTTCATGAATCCGCCGCGGCAGCCCCGCCCCCAGGAGGCCGCTCGCGGCATCACGCGCTACTATGACTGGCGCGGGACGCCGGAGGCCCGCGATCCCACCAATCCCACCACGTGGGCCTATGTCGTGGCGGTCGACCGGCAAAGTGGCGAGATCCTCACGGACCAAGAGGGAGAGGAGTGGCCGGCCAATGCCTACGAGCGTCGAAGCCGCTTCCTGGTGAACTACCGGGACGGGTTCCTCGACTTCAACTACGGTGACTGGGAGGTCTACGAGTTCAATCCGGATATCGACACGCCCAATCGGTCCGGCCGTACGTATCGCATCTTCTGCCGCGCGGAGGACGATTGGGCGGTGCAGCTGATGGTGACGGCTCGCCGGTACGGTCTCTCGGGAACCGGGATCCCAGGGGGAGAGCCGGCCGGCGAAGAAGTGGGCGGGTCAGACGCGCTGTTGACCTATAGCTGGCAACCGGATATCGATGCGCGACAGGTCTACTTCCCGCTGAGCGAGTACGGTCAGACGGTTGCCATCGACTACTACTACTTCGACTGGGACACCGGTGATCTGACATTCGTGGACGGCGAGGTGCACGCCATCGGCGAGCCGAATGTCACCGACCTCGGTCAGTGGGTCTGCCGGCTGGCCCAACCGCTGGCGCACGAGCCGTATGAGTGGGGGCCGGTGGCAGTGCGAGGCATCGGCGTGCGAGTGCGGGCAATGTGGGTGAGTCCGGGCCGGGCGACCACACTCCAGGACCTCGTCTCCGCCCTGACCGAGTCACCGCCGGCGCGCGCGGTCCCGAGCCTCGGTGAGACCTGGCACCAGGTGATCGTTGATACCTATCTGACGAGAGCGCCCATCTAGTGATGAGGTCCAGACATACACGGAGGACCGCGGCAACAACAAGTGCGTTCCTGTCCGCGGGAGGCTTCACGCTCATCGAGGTGATCATCACCCTTGGCCTTCTCGGGATCGTCATCGCGCTCTTGCTGGTGCCCGTTGTGAGCAGCCTCGGCTACTTCCGGTCGGCAACCGCGCGAGTGGATGCCCAAACGGCGGCTCGCATCGCAGTGGACGCAATGGCGCGCGAGCTGACGGAGGCGATGTACGTCCAGCTCGACATGTACGATAGCTCGATGATCGCATTCATTCCGCCCCTGCGCGTCGACCCGGATGATCCCAACAGCGAGATAGTAACTCCTCCTCGTCCCAACTGGGAAAGAGCCGTGCGCTACTGGCGGGCCCTGCACGACCCCACCCTAAACTACAACCCCCAGGCTCAGCTCGGCCCCACCAACCCGCTCTTCCTCGCCCGCACGACCATCGAACAGCTCCCCGGCGAGGAGCTCCCCGCTGACGAGCCGCACGCGCCGTTCGCGAGCCATGACCCGTGGAATCGGTGGAACACCGACTGGGCGATGGAGCAAGCGGCCGCTGGGGCGGAGGGCATCACGAACTGGGCTCCCATCAACCGGATGGTTCATACCGACCTCGACTGGCAATTCGAGGGCGCCAGCTTCGGTCGGCGCAACGCAACGCTGCAGCCGGGCTTTCCCTACCTGTGGGTGCAGTGGCAGGCGAAGAAAGAGGGGATGGGCCAGGCGGAGGCAGCGCGCCTGTACCGCGACTATGTCGTGGCGCTGACGCCCCATGCTGTCGACTACGACATCCCGCAGCTCGAGTTCACCCCGACCGCGGTGGCGGGGGAGTGGCTGCGCCCCGTCGAGGGGCCGGCCGCGAGAGACTACTCGAGATACCGCGCTCGCTATCCGCTCTGGCGGCTGGGCGCCCGCTACACCGGATGGGCTCAGCTCAGCGAGGATCCCTTCATCGACCAGGTGCTTCGCCTGCTCACGTGGGCGCGAGACCCGTTTCTGCTCATCTACCGCTACGAGCCGGAAGTCGCGGGCACCTGGGCCTACTCCCTGCGCGCGGTGGGAGTCTTTGACCCCCGCAGCCGCAATATGAAGATCATCGATGCGAATACCGGGGACGAGATCTACGATGCGATGGACTACCCAGTTCGCAGTCCGGCGGCCGCCTTCGCCTTCGATGTCGATTGGATCGATGGGTCGCTGCGCTGTGACTTCCCGCCGCTGGCGGATGCGGCCTCCATGCACAACGAGGAGCCGCTTCAGTTCCTCGGTAGTGAGTTGACGCTCCTGCCCTTGACGGCCGTGTCGCGGAGTGTATACGTGAGGCCTCTGACGGACTACTGGGCAGGTAGGACTGCGGGCGATGCGCTCACGATGTTCCTCCAGCCCGAGTCCATACAGGTCAGGGTGGACACCGTTGGCGACGGCGTGCCCGACCGCACGCTCACGCAGGTCTTCGGGCCGCCGCGGGAGAACAGTGATGAGTTCCAGCTCGGGCTCTACGTTCCAGATGTCCAGAGCCCCCTCGACCTCGACATGCTCCGATACGGTTGGCTCCGGCTGCCTCAGTATCTCGCCGGAGGGGTCGAGCCAACGGCGTGCGCCTTCTTCGTCGACTTCCGCTGGCGGAACAACGGCGTGGTGCCGGCCGGGGCCACTTTGGAGGAGGAGAAGCCCGATCTCATATCGGCCTATTACCGGACTGCATCCGTGATCGACATCACGATGACTGTGACACGGGCCGACCCGAGTGCGACCGCGGGGCAGCGAGTTGCGCAGTCTGCTCACCTCACGCGCCGGGTGAAGCTCCGCAATCTTCTTCGCGAGATTCGCTATGAGGAATAGGCGACACCGCGGCCGCCGACGCGCCCGGGGAGCGATGCCCGTAGCCGCCATCGTGTGGGCGCGGCGCCGAGACACGGCCGCCGGTCAGGCGCTGCTGATCGCGGTGCTGGTGCTGTTTGCCGTCGCCACGCTGGCCGCGCTGTTCGCCGGGATCGTCGGCTCCCAGCTCACACAGGTCACGCGGCAGAGCGACGTCGTCGCGCTGCGCAACATCGCAGAGGCGGGCCTTCGGCTTGCCAACGAGCGGCTCACCTACTCCCGAGCGGGAGCCGATTGGCGGCCGGACGGGAATCCCTACCGGTGTGGCCAGGGACAGGTCACGATCGAGGTCACCTACGGGCCGTCGCCCGATCAGCTCCAGAGCCGCTTTCTGCGGATCGTGTCCACGGCCGTCTTCCCGGACAACCCGTTCCTCCGCCACACGATCCTCGCACTCAAGCCCGTGCTGCTGACCGACTACGCGCGCTTCATCACCGACAAACACGAAACGAACAGGCCCGCGCGGCTGGGCGTCTCCGGCCTTCAGCTCGGCGGCCTGCCTCGACAGGACTACGTCACCCACATCGGAGG
>JALGXV010000174.1 GCA_029821885.1 Candidatus Hebobacteria bacterium | reverse complement strand
AGAGGCTAGCGTCTGACGCCGAACTCGGCTTCTCCGAGCCTACGTCCGAGCAAGTCGAGGAGGCTCTTGGCGCGCTCCGCGGATGGCGGCAGGCCGACCCCGAGAACGCTATGCCCGTCGCCCTTCGGGCCTGGGCGCTGTACGCTCTGGAGCGGGACGAGGAAGCCATGGCAGCACTGAAGGAGGCCGCAAGCTTGCCCATCGCGACCGGCCGTGGAGCCGAACGGGGCGAGGCCGTCCGCGCGCTCGCACTGGAACTGGGCGCCTCCCCGCTGGACGCGGTCGGTGAGGCAAGCAACGTGTGGACCGGCCTGTGGTGCCTGAGCAAGCTTCGGTCTCTTGTGCGCATTGCCGTGTATGAGGGGCGCCGCGCGCAGCTCGAAGGGCGCCCCCAGCAAGCTGTCGCTCTGTGGATGGCTGCCGTCCATCTGGGGCGCAGCTGTGCGAAGTCAGCCTACACCACGATCGAGCACATCAACGCCATCGCGACTGAAGGGATCGCCGGCAGCCCGGTATGGCGCTGGTGCCGTGACAGCATCACTGGCATCCCTGATGGGCCGCTCATGCGCGGCCGCCTCATGTACGGGCCGCAGTATGAGTTCTATGTCGAACAGATGGGGGAGAAGGCCGCCGACGAGATCAGAGACCATCTTCTGGTCGCCAAGCTCCGCTCTGCCATGCATTGGGACCACCTCCGTGATGACACCTCCTACGAGCGCCTCGTGCTCTCGTGCTACTTCCCGTTCATCGGCCAGCTCGTCGCCGGGGCAGGGCTGCCGCTGCTGGCCCTTCTCGTCCTCCTGGGATTCTTCGGCCGCAGCTATGGAGTGCCCGAGGAGTGGGCGCGCAGGTTGAGGCGCTTGGCAGTGTGGCTCCTCGTCGTCACGACCTTCGCCATTGCGTGGGCGCTTGTCGGCGCGCGCCTGTTCCCGGAATCGGCGGCATATCCCGGCCTTCCACTTAGCCTCTTCGCCTTGCCGGGTCTGCTCGTGTTTGTGACCACCTTCCTCTTCGCCCTCCTTGCATGGGCGGATCGCGGCCCGTTCATCGCGACGTGGAGCGCGAGCCTGCGGCGCATCGTCCCACCCACGCTTGCGCTGCTCGCCATCTGGTATCTGGCGATCTCCATCATGTCGGTCAACCGCTGCTGTGGGTCGGCGCAGGAGCTCACTCAGCCCGAAATGCAGAAGCTCATTGAGTGGGCCGGACCTGAATGGCACAATCCAACTGTCCCGCCGGACGCGTGGCGGGCCGAGTACCCGCCCAACGTGCCCCGTTGACGACGGGCCGCCACTCATGGTATAAGTCCAGGGAGACACATGAACCGCAGAGCCATCCTGATTGCCAGCATCATCATTATTATCGACCCGGCGGTGAGCCGGGAGCGATGCTGGACGTCAGGAGGGTAATCCCACACAACGAGCGCCAGCAGGCTCCGGCCCACCGCCAGACGAGGCGGTGGGCTTTTCGCGTTTGTGGCGCTGGGAACGGAGCGGGGAGATGTTCGAGGAGCAGTCAGGTCTGCCCGATCAGGCGAAGTTGGAGAAGGATGTGCTCGCGTTCTGGCGCGAGCGGAGAATCTTTGACAAGCTGCGAGAGAAGAACCGCGGCGGGCCGCGTTTCTCCTTTCTCGATGGCCCCATCACGGCCAACAACCCGATGGGCATCCACCACGCCCGCGGGCGCACGCTGAAGGACCTCTTCCAGCGCTACTGGGCCATGCGTGGGTACGATGAACGCTATCAGAACGGCTTCGACTGCCAGGGGCTGTGGGTGGAGGTGGAGGTGGAGCGCGAGCTCGGCTTCACGAGCAAGCGCGACATTGAGCGCTACGGCGTGGCCGAGTTCGTCGAGCGGTGCAAGGAGCGGGTCCGCCGCTTCTCCGATCTGATCACACAGGACTCTGTCCGCCTCGGCTGCTGGATGGATTGGGAGCACTCCTATTCCACCGATTCCGAGGCGAATAACTATGCCATCTGGCACTTCCTCAAGAAGTGCCATCAGCGCGGGCTCGTCTATCGGGGCGCAGATGTCATGCCCTGGTGCCCTCGCTGTGGCACCGGGCTCTCCCAGCAGGAGGTGCAGGATGGGTATCGGGAGACCACCCACCCAGGGGTCGTTGTCAAGTTCCCAGTGAGGGGCCGCGCGGGCGAACATCTCCTGGTCTGGACCACGACTCCGTGGACGCTCACGGCCAACGTTGCCTGCGCCGTGCACCCCAAGGCGGCCTATGCGCGGGTCCGCCAGGGGAATGGCGTCTACTACCTGGCGGCCGAGCGCGTGCGGGAGGTACTCAGCCAGAGCGCACCGTGGCGAGTGGAGTGTGAACTACCAGCGCGCGAGCTGGTGGGACTGGAGTACGATGGACCATTCGATGACCTCCCACTCGCAGCCGAGGCCGCGGCCGCTCACCGGGTGATAGACTGGGATGAAGTCTCGGCGGATGAGGGGACCGGCATCGTTCACATCGCACCGGGCTGCGGCAAGGAGGACTACGATCTCGGGCGCGAGTTCAGGCTGCCCACGCCTGTGCCGGTGGACGAGGACGGTCGGTTCGTGCCAGATGCAGGCCCCTACGGAGGGATGGCAGCGTCCGAGGCGGGCAACGCGATTGTCGCGTCGCTTCGCGAGCGGGGCCTCCTCTACCGCGTCGACGAGTACAGGCACAGGTACCCGCACTGCTGGCGGTGTGGCTCGGAGCTGCTGTTCCGCCTCGTCGACGAATGGTTCATCGCGATGGACCCGTGGCGGGAGGAGATCAAGCGACTGGCGCGCGAGGTTAAGTGGATTCCCGCATATGGTCGCCAGGTCGAACTGGACTGGCTGGCCAACATGGGCGACTGGATGATCTCCAAGAAGCGGTACTGGGGGTTGGCGCTGCCGATCTGGCAGTGCGAATGCGGCTGGTTCGACGTGATCGGTGGCAAGGACGAGCTGCGAGATCGCGCCGCCGCTGGCTGGGCGGAGTTCGAATGCCAGGCTCCGCACCGTCCCTGGGTAGATGCAGTGAAGGTCGAATGCCCAGAGTGCGGCGAGGCAGCTAGTCGCATCCCGGATGTCGGGAATCCGTGGCTCGATGCCGGGATCGTGCCCTACTCAACCATGGGTTACTTCGAGGACCCCGAGGAGTGGGAGAAGTGGTTTCCGGCCGACCTCGTGGTCGAGTGCCTCCCCGGCCAGTTCCGCAACTGGTTCTACGCGCTGCTCGCCATGAGCACCATGCTCGAAGGAAGACAGCCTGTGAAGACTATCGTTGGCTACGCGCCGGTCCTCGACGAGGTCGGGGAAGAGATGCACAAGTCGAAGGGCAACGCGGTCCTCTTCTCAGAAGCTGCCGAGGAAGTTGGCGCCGACGTCGTGCGGTGGATGAGCGCGGCGCAGCCGGTCGTGCAGCCCCTACGCTTCGGGTCGGTTTCGGCAATGGAGGCGAGTGGCTGGCTCCGCACGCTGTGGAACGTGTACAGCTTCTTCGCCACCTACGCGAATGTGGACCGCTGGCCGGTGTCCGACCTCCCGCGGACGCAGGCGCGGACGCAACAGGCGGCACCGCTGGACCGGTGGTTCTTCGCCCGCCTTGCCGCCGGAGTCGACGAGGTGAATCGAGCGCTGACGTCGGTTGACTCGGCTCGCGCGACGAAGGAGATCCTCTCGCTGCTGGACGATGTGTCGAACTGGTGGGTCCGGCGGAGTCGGCGGCGCTTCTGGAAGAGCGGCGAGGGCGAGGACAAACAGGCCGCCTACGCGGCCCTTTGGGCGGCTCTGCACTGCGTGAGCCGACTCGTCGCCCCGTTGGTGTCTTTCACGGCGGAGGCGCTCTATCAGAAGCTGGCCGCGCCCTTCTCCGGGAAACTGCCGGAGAGCGTTCACCTGTGTGCGTTCCCTCGCGGCGATGAGTTCGTGGCGGATCAGGCTCTGTTAGACGAGTGCGCCCGGGCGCGTGCCGCCATCCGCCTCGGCCGCGCCGCGAGGGCGCAGGCGGGCATCCGGGTTCGGCAGCCGCTCGCATCCGTCTTCGTCCTGACGTCTGCGTACGATGGTGAGCGGCCGCTACCGCACTTCGAGCAAGACGTAATGGACGAGCTCAATGTCAAGCGAATCGAATTCGTCGCCGACCGCGCCGATCTCGGCGATGCGGTCGTCGAGGAAGCCGGCCTGGCGGTAGGTCTTGACACACGCATAGACCGAGACCTCCGACTCGAGGGCATCGCGCGCGATCTCGTGAGACACGTTCAGAACCTACGCAAGCGCTCGGGGCTGCGTGTGGCGGAGCGTGTCAATCTATGGGTTGAGCC
Organism: Candidatus Hebobacteria bacterium; assembly: GCA_029821885.1. Taxonomy (GTDB): domain Bacteria; phylum Armatimonadota; class Hebobacteria; order Hebobacterales; family Hebobacteraceae; genus Hebobacterum. Next base: position 2,048 of record JALGXV010000174.1, on the reverse strand, counting down.
CGACGCAGCGAGCGACGTCGAAAGGGCTGTCGCCCAGCATGCCGCGTACCTACGCGCGGAGACGCTTGCCGAAAGTCTGGCCGCCGCGGAGGTCCCGAAGGAAGCCCACTCAGCCGAGTGTCGGGTCGCAGGCGCTCGAGTGAGAATCGGCCTGGTGCGCGCTGGCGCTGGCTCCCAGTAGGTAGCAAGGTGCAGCGGGCACTCCAGAATCCCCTCCATTAATCGCTGGGCCGCGAAGGATTTCGCACGCCAGATGGCAACCTCTCTGTGGCAGGGCGCAGAAACTCTGGGGAAGAGGGCGCATGGACTCGACCGCGGAGGCGATCGGCGCAGCGAAGAGGGCCCCGTCGGGCGCGGGTGACGACGCAGCCATTGCGCGCCGCATCGCAGCGGGAGATGTCGCGGCCTGGGGAGCTTTCTTTGAGCGCTACGCTCCCTGGGCCTACCGCTTTGCCTACCATCACTTGGCCGGGAACCATGCCGAGGCGGAGGACCTCTGCTCAGACATCATGATGGCCGCCGCTCGGTCGATCGGGCGGTTTGACAGCAGACGCGGTACGCTCGACGTGTGGCTGCTCGGGCTCGCCCGGCACAGGCTGGCGCGGTTCTGCCGACGGCGCCGGATTGAGGTGCCGCTGGTTCCCGATGTGGCGACGATGGAGGCCCACTCCGCAAGTTCGGTGTCCGACTGTGCCAGCGATGCCGCGCTCCAGCGTGCGGTTGTCAACCGCGCGCTTGCGTCCCTGCCCGAGCGCCAGGCTGCGGCGCTCATAGGCAAGTACGTCGCCCAGCATACGGTCGAGGAGCTATCCGCCCAAATGGGCTCAACGCCGAAGGCCATCGAATCGTTGCTCTCGCGGGCCCGCGCAGCCTTTCGGTGTGCCTTCAGCGCTTTGCTGAAAGACGGTTCAGGAGGTGAGAACCGTGAGTGAATCGGAGAATCACGAAACCAATATCGCCCGCCTGCTCGCGGACGGATACCAGCAGGCCTCAATGCAGACCACCTACCGCGATGCCCTCTTGTCGCGGACGACACGCCTTGTGGCACGTCGGGCCCGCCGGGCCGTGCGTCGGTGGGTGACGGCGGTTGCCGCCGGAGTCGGGCTCGCAGCAGTCGCCATCGGCGCTTGGCATCTATTCGGAGATCGCGGCCCGCAGGTTCGATACGTTGCCCCGCCGCCGCTCTCCTCGCCCGACGTGCTGGCCGCGCTTCCCAGCGCGGCTCTCACTCCGGAAGATGGCGGCCCGCTCGTGGCGGTCATCGCCGCCCGCGGCTATGTCGTGGACGCGCAGGGCGAGCCCGTCGCTGTGGGCCGCAGGCTCCCCATCGGCACCACCGTCCGCACTGGACCGGACGCGCGCGCGACGCTCATCACGCGGCGCGGTAGTGAGTTCACTCTCGCGCCCCACAGTGCGCTCTGGCTTGAGAGCGCGCACTCAGCGAAACTCGTCGCTGGCCGCCTCTACTGCCGCACGCGCGCCGGCGAGGTCTCCCGGATCGATACCGATGCCGGGCGTATCCATCTGCTCGGCACGACACTCGACGCCCACGTGCAGAATGAGAGCAGCGTCGCCGTCACCGTCCTCGAAGGCAAGGTACGCCTCGCCAATAGCCACGGCGAGGCCGAGGTGACGTCAGGCCGCCGCGCTCTCCTCGTGGCCGCTCTGCCGCCGGGTGAGGGCGAAGTCGTCAATCGCGCGTCGGCCGCGGAGTGGTACTACGGACGCACCGACATCGAATCCGACTTCGGCGACATCGCCTACATCGTGAGCAGGAAGGAGGCCCAGGCCCTGGCCACTGAGGTCTGGGCTATGGACGCAGACGGCTCCAGCAAGCGCCGCCTCAAGACGTACCTCGGGTGGGGGTTCGCTCCCGGCCCCTGGCTCCCTGGCCAGCGGTGGCTCGTCTATAGCGCCCATACCGTCATCTGGACGCAGCCTGATTTCGAGAACCGCCGCGCCCACAGCGCGGCCGGGCACCCAATCGTCGAGGACCAGGCGTGGCTTCTCAACGCCGTCACCGGCCAGGACGTCGCCTTCAATCTCCC
>JALGXV010000020.1 GCA_029821885.1 Candidatus Hebobacteria bacterium | reverse complement strand
GGTTCACTGCGGCGTCACGAGAGAGACCGCGCCCCTGGCGCTGGAGGGCAGTCGGATCACGGGAGTGGTGAGCCGCGGCGGGGCCTTCACCATCTGCTGGATGCGGGCGAACGACCGAGAGAATCCACTCTACGAGCGGTTCGACGATCTGCTCGAGATATGCCGGCGGCACGATGTGACGCTGAGCCTTGGCGATGGGCTGCGGCCCGGCTGCCTGGCAGATGGCAGCGACCGCGCTCAAATCGCGGAGACGGCCGTGCTCGGCGATCTCATGCTCCGGGCCCGCGAGGCCGGGGTCCAGGCCATGGTCGAAGGGCCCGGGCATCTTCCTCTGGATCAAGTCGCGGCCAACGTCGTGCTCGAGAAGCGCCTCTGCCACGAGGCCCCGTTCTACGTGCTCGGGCCTCTTGTCACAGATGTGACCCCAGGCTATGACCACATAAGCGGGGCCATCGGGGGAGCGGTCGCGGGAATGGCCGGGGCCGACTTCCTCTGCTACGTCACGCCGGCCGAGCATTTGGGACTCCCCACGGCGGAGGAGGTGCGAGATGGCGTCATCGCGGCGCGGATCGCGGCCCATGCGGCAGATGTGGTGCGCGTGGGCCCTCGCGCACGAGAATGGGACGACCGAATGGCCCGGGCCAGAGGCGATCTCGACTGGCAGGAGCAGTTCCGCCTGGCCATCGATCCGGAACGGGCGCGGGCGCGCCACCGGCCGGCCGGAAGCTCGGAAGCGGCCTGCTCGATGTGCGGCGACTACTGCGTCTTCTCTCTGCTGGGGAAACCAGTCGCAGCTCGCAAGTAGGCGAGTGCGACTCCGTGCTGATAGCTGAGAACCGTCGGCCTAACGAGGGGTGAACGAGAATTGGATAACCGGCCGATCAAGGACGTGGGAGAGAACCGCGTCGTGTCGCGCTTTCGGGCCCTTGCGTCCGGGACTCTGGGATCCGAGATCGTGGTCGGCCCTGGAGACGACGCGGCCGTCATCAACCCGGGGCAGGGCAGGCTCCTCCTGCTCACATGTGACATGATGGTCCAGGATGTACATTTCCGATGGGAGTGGGCCTCGCCCCACCAGGTCGGCTGGAAGGCAATGGTGCAGAACCTCAGCGACATTGCCGCCATGGGAGGCGAACCTACCGCCGCAGTGGCCTCCCTGGCCGCGCCGGGCGATCTCTCGGAGGAGGTGGCGGCCGGCATTGCGGAGGGACTCGTGGCGGCCGCGTCGCGGTACGGAACGGCCCTGGTGGGCGGCGACCTGGTGGGATCGCCGGGTCCGGTGGCCGTTGACGTCGCCATCATGGGGTGGGTCGAGCGCGAGCGACTGCTGCTCCGCCGCGGCGCCGGGCCGGGGGACGCGCTCCTCGTCACCGGACACCTCGGGGCCGCCGCGGCGGGGTTGGCCGCACGAGAGCAGAGGCTGGAGGAGGCGGAGGGCTCGCTGCTCGGGGAGGCGATCCGAGCGCATCACGAGCCGCATCCTCGTCTCGCGGAAGCGCGGGCCATCGCAAGCACCGCGAAGGCGACGGCGATGATGGACTTGAGCGACGGTCTGGCCGACGACCTGCCGCGGCTGTGCCAGCAGAGCGGGGTGGGCGCGCACGTGCGCTCGGAGAAGATCCCGCTCGCGCGGGAGTGCTCGCTGGTCGCCAGCCGGCTCGGCCTGAACGATCTGCGGATGGCGGTCTCCGGGGGCGAGGACTACGAGCTACTGTTCACCGCCCCGCCGGGCGCGGTCGGAGAGATCCAGGCCGCGCTGTCTGACCTCGGCGACAGGCGGGCGACGGTGATTGGCGAAATAGTGGAAGAAGAGGAAGTGATTGTGCTCGATGCGGATGGAGGAGAGATGGCCCTGGGGAAGGGCTTCGACCACTTCGCTGGGCCTGCGACGGAGCGCAACGATGATTGAGCGGCGCCGCGGGGGTAGAGAGATGGGCCGTGTGAGGTACCGGGCGAATTTCGGCATGCTGGCCCTGTTTGTCGCCGCCGTCGCGGCCGCCTGCGTGGTGCTGGTCGCGACCATCCCGGCGGCCGGCGCGGCCGCGGCTCAGGAGGGATCCGGTCCCCGTATCGAGTTCGACGAGAGGCTCTTCGACTTTCGCACGATGTACCAGTACCAAGAGGTGGGGCACACCTTCATGTTCCGGAACGTCGGGAAAGAGACGCTCAAGATCGAGAAGGTGAAGAGCACCTGCGGGTGTACGGCTGCGGTGGCGGCGGGGAAGGAACTCGCGCCCGGCGAGGAGAGCACGCTCAAGGTGACCTATCGGTCCGGATCGTCCCGCAACCGCGTGGTGAAGCGTGTGTACGTGAGCTCGAACGATCCGGTGGAGCCGCGGGTCACGCTCACGATAGAGGGCGAAGTGCTAACCGAGGTCAACATCGTCCCCCGAGGGGTCTACGCGGGAACCATCAAGGTGGGCCAGGCCGAGCGGCGCTTCGTGGAGATCACGCCGGAGTCGCCGCAGCAGTTCAAGATCCTCAGCGTCGAGTCAAACAACTCCCTCGTCCGCGTCGGTGATCCGATCCCGCACGGCGAAGACCGACCGGGCTACAAGCTTCCGATCGACATCGGTCCGATCACCGAGCCCGGACGGACCCGAGCAAAGGTCAAGGTCCGCACTGACCTCGAGCACACGAAGGAATTCGAGATCTCGGTCTATGCCAAGACTGTTGCAGAGGGCGGCGAGGCGACGGCAAAGTCCCCGTAGCGCCGGGCAGAGCCACCTCACCGGCGTACTCGTGGGCGCGCTCGCCCTCCTTGCGGGCAGCGCCGCCCTCGGCCTTGTGGCCAACCACTTCTCGCCTCGCGGCATACCCCTGCTCCCAGCGACCACTGGCGACGGAGAGGAGGCGCCCGCGCTGGCTCTGCCGGCGGGACTCAGCGGCATCGGCCTGGAGGAGGCGAAGCAGGCCTTCGACGACCAGTCCGCGCTCTTCCTCGACGCCCGCGCGCCGGAGGAATACGAGGAGGCCCATCTGCCCGGTGCCCTCAACCTTCCCGCCTACGAGTTCGACGACTACTTCTTCGACCTGATGGACCCCATCGAAGAGGCGAGCCGAATCGTCGTCTACTGCCACGGCGGGGAGTGCTCGGACTCGATCGCGGTGGCGGAGCGGCTGGTCGAGTTCGGCTTCTCCGAGGTCTACGTATTCGAGGGCGGCTGGCGCTCGTGGCTGGAGTCGGAGGGCGCGACGGCCGAGGGGACCGGTCCATGAAGCGCCTCGCATCGATCGTGAGCCATCCCGTGGTCGGGACCGTCTGTCGGCTGCTCGTCGGCGGGATCTTCATCTACACGGGCTACCCGAAGCTGCTGCGCCCGGACGACTTCGCACGGCTGGTCCACGGCTACCGCATCCTCCACGTGGATATGGTCAACCTGGTCGGCATCACCATGCCCTGGATGGAACTCGTCGCCGGCGTCTTCCTCGTGATCGGCATCATCCCGCGCAGCAGCGCGCTCGTCATCGCGGGGATGCTCGCGGTGTTCATCGGGGCCGGGTTCCTCGCGCTCATGCGCGGCCTCGAGATAGAATGCGGGTGCTTCTTCCCCTTCATGGGGGGTCACGAGCTCGGCTGGGATTTGCTCGTGCGCGACGCGGTCATGCTGCTGCTCGCACTGCAGGTCCTCGTCTGGCCGAGCTCATTCCTGCCGAGGCGCAGGCGCGCCGCCATGTGATTGGAGGCTGTGCCGTCAATGCCAGACTATCTCATCGGGATCGACGTTGGGACCACTGGAACGAAGGCCGTGCTGATCGACGCGGCGGGGAAAGTCGCGGCACGGGCCACGCACGAGTACCCTCTCCACACCCCGCGCCCGGGGTGGGCCGAGCAGGACCCGGCCGATTGGTGGCGCGCCACCGTCGCCGCCATCAAGGAGGTCGTGGCCAGGTCGGGTGTGCGGCCGGATGAGGTGCGCGGGCTCGGGCTGTCGGGACAGCAGCACGGATCGACCTTCCTCGATAGGGACGGCGCCGTTATCCGCGAAGCGATCTTGTGGTGCGACCAGCGAACGGCGGCGCAGTGTGACTGGATCCACGACACTGTCGGCTTCGAGAAGGTCGTCGAGGAGACCCTGAATCCAGTTCTCACCGGGTTCCAGGCCCCGAAGATCGTTTGGCTGCGCGACAACGAACCCGACAAGTACGAGCAGCTCCGCATGGTGCTCCTGCCGAAGGACTACGTCCGCTATCGGCTCAGCGGCGAGTTCGCCACCGAGGTGTCCGACGCAGCCGGGACCTCGCTGCTGAATGTCGGCCGGCGCGACTGGTCGGAGGTGATGCTGAGCGGGCTCGGCCTCACGCGGGACATGGTTCCGAAGGTCTACGAGTCTCCGGTCGCCTCGACCTCCGTGTGCCAGACCGCGGCCGAGGAGACCGGCCTGGCCGCCGGCCTGCCCATCGCCGGCGGCGGGGGCGACAACGCCTGCAGCGCGGTCGGCAACGGCGTGATCGAGGAGGGGATCGTCCAGGTATCGGTGGGCACCTCCGGCACGGTCTTCTCTCCGATGAACGAGCCCAAGCTGGACCCGAAGCTCCGCGTCCACACCTTCTGTCACGCAGTGCCGGGGCAGTGGCATGCAATGGGCGTGATGCTCATGGCGGGTGGCTCGCTGCGCTGGTTCCGCGACGAGCTCTGTGGGGAGGAGAAGGCGGAGGCCGACCGCCGGGGAGTCGATCCCTATGAGATCATCGCGGAGAAGGCCGCCTCGGCGCCGGTGGGGTCCGAAGGCCTGATCTTCCTGCCATACATGGCCGGGGAGCGCACGCCCCACGCGGACCCAAATGCCCGCGGGGTGTTCATGGGCCTGGGCCTGCGCCATAGGAAGGCGCATATGGCCCGCGCCATCATGGAGGGTGTCTGCTACGGCATGCGCGATTCGCTCGAGATCCTCAAGGAGATGGAGCTTCCCCTCAGCGAGATCCGCAACACCGGCGGCGGGTCGCGCAGCGCGTTCTGGCGTCAGATGCAGAGCGATGTCTTCCGCGCCCCCCTGGTGGCGATGGCGATAGACGAGGGAGCGGCCTTCGGCGCGGCCCTGCTGGGCGGGGTGGCCGGCGGCGTGTGGCCGGATGTCCCGGCCGCCTGCGCCGCGACCGTGCGGACGAGGGAGCCCGTCCGCCCAAACCGGAAGCTCTCGGCCGTCTACAACAAGTACTATCCGATCTACCGCGGCCTCTACCGCTCCCTCAAGCGCCACTTCGCCAGGACGGCGAAGGTGGTGGAGAAGACCAGCTAGCGGCCGACGAATCCCCCCTGACACACCTGCGGGCGGCCCCCGCCGATGCTGGGCCGCCCGCTGCTACGGGGATGCAAGGGAGTCCCCAGCCTATCTGGCTTCCGCGCCGACCTCCTCGTCACACGGCAGCTTCGTCCCACAGTGGGGACAGAACTGCCAGTCTGGCCCCATGATGAGCTGCTCGCAATTGAGGCACTGCGGCAACGGCACGGCCGCGAAGTTCTCGCCTTCCCCAGCTTGCCATTGGAGGAACCGGTCCGAGGCCGACGGGCCGCGCCGCAACCGGACGCCGCTCCTCTCCTGGGGCCGTTCCCCGCCAGTGCCGGACACACTCAGCTCCGGCTGGGGCACTACGTGGAAGATGCTGAACTCCCTCTTGCTGAACCCGGTCTGACCGGGCAGGTGGAGCTCATCGAACGGGGGAGTGTGCCGAGTCACATGGCCTTCCGGGTCGGTCACCTCTATGACCCGCTCCTGCGCCACGGCCAGTCCTGCCTGATCAGCGATCTCAGTCAGCAGCCGAAATCCCGACACCCGGTAGACCTTGGCAGTAATGCGTATGTCCTCTGGGACAGCCTCGTGGACCACGATCTCCATGTCAGCAGCCTTCCCAAGCTGCGCCATCGCCTCCCTGATGGGCACGTTGTCGAGCTGCAGGTCGATGGGTTTCTGAGTCGTGCTTGGCGCGAGATTGAGGTCATGTTCGCGGACTTCGGTAGACCAGGGGCTGGTTCTGATGATCGTGCCGCGTGCCACTTCGCCGGGGGAAGTTGAGAACCTGAACTCTGCCCCCTGGGGCGCTTCGGGCACTTCGATCGTGCCGAGCAAGGGCACTCGGCGGCCGCCGATGGTGACAACGTCGGAGCGGGGGAAGAAGTAGTAGATGCTGTCTTCCTTCCTGTAGAGCAGGTCGTAGGTGTCGCAGATCACCCGCACGGCCGTCTGCAGATCGACCTCCTTCAGACTGATAGTCAGGGGATCGAGCGAGAGGCGCCCGATCTCGGGGCTCAACACATACGAGTACGGAGTGTCCCTGAAGAGCACCCGCAACGCCTCCTCCAGCGTGGCCTCCTTCAGCTCCACGGTGATCCTCGGGCCGCCAGCGTCAGGCCCCTCTGACGCTCGCTCCAGCGCTTCCATCGCCTTACGATACTCCCGCTCTGCTGCCTTGACGTCGTCCTGGGTCGCGCGGCCCTCTTCGGCCTCCCGCCTGACTTCGCGCAGCCTCGCGTCAGTAGCCTCCACGCGAGCCAGCAATACGAAGAAACGAAACTGCCACTCGGAATCCTCACCGCCCTCCTGATGAACAGAGGCGGTCTCGACAGCGGCCGTGTCAGCCGACAGGCCGGACACACCCATCATCCCGAGAACCAGTACCGCAAGCACGCACGATGTTCGCGCTCCCATTCCTAACCTCCTTGCTGCGCCGTCGAACCCTCCGGCGTTGTCTCCTCATATGAGATACTGATCGCTCGCGGCCGACCGGCCACGTCGGGCTTCGCAACTCTCTCGAATACCGACCTTGCGCCGTTCGGCAGCGAGACCTCGAGGTAGCAGCTCGAAGCGGGCCGCACCGGCTCGGGCTGTCCCAGCAGGAGAATCACCCCGCCGCCCCGCTCCGGCTGAGTCGTGAGCGAAGCCATGAGCGGGGCCGCCTCGATCGCCGCTTCTTCCGCCAATCCGGCCGGCTGCCCCTGGCCAGGGACGGAGACGACTGCTGGTATGATGGCCTGCTGCAGCACCACCTCGGCCGGCACGGGGCGTGGCGCGCTTACGCTCACCAGCGGCGACCGGGCCGGAGGCGACGTCTCGGCCGGGGTCTCCAGCGTAACGTCGAGGGCATGTGGCATCGAGACGACCGCCGGCTCGGTCACGTCCTCGCGGACCATCGGCACGCCCGGCGCGGGCGCCTTCCGTGGCCCCAGCAAGAGCACAGCCATAGCCGTCACCGCGAGGGCCGCGCCCGCGACGGCCGCGGCCACGCCCCAGCGCGGCCGCCAGGGGAGGGGCACCGCGATCCGTTGTCTCAAGTCCTCACTGAGATCGGGCGCCTCCGCCACCGCGCCGAGCACGCCAAGCGCCCGCTCGCAGCGCTCGAGCACGGACGCCTCGGCTCGGCAGGCGGCGCACTGCGCCAGATGCGCAGCTATCACCTCCTGCTCGGAGGGAAACAACTCCCCCGCCACCTGCTCGGCTAACCTCTTGCGGACTTCTCTGCACTTCATGGCTCAATCCCATCTTCCTCGCAATAGACGTCTCTGAAGGCGGCCTTCGCCCGATGCAGCGTCACCTTCACCTTGGACAGCGACCAGTTCAGTGTCTCGGCAATCTCCTGATATGACAGGGAGAGAGTGTATCGCAGCACGAGGACGACCCGATGCGGGGTCCGCAGGCGGCCGAGGGCCGCCCGGACGCGGTCGACGGTCTCCTCGTCCGGCTCGGCGCTGGTGAGCAGCTCCAGCTGGGGATTTCGCCGCGGCGCCGCGTCCCGGCAGACGTTGATGGCGATCCGGTGAAGCCAGGTGCTGAACTGAGAGGCGCCGCGGAACTTCCGCAGGCCCCGCCAGGCTCGCACGAAGGTCTCTTGGAGGAGGTCCTCGGCCTGCTCACGGTTCCTACACAGATTGAGGCAGAGGGTGTACACCTTGTCTCTGTGCAAGCGATAGAGCTCATCGAAAGCCTCGACATCGCCCCGCCGCGCACGGCCGACGAGCACGGGCGCCGCCTCCCGCGCCTGTGTGCCGAGATCGCTCTCGCTCAACAGGCTCGACTCCGCCGCGGCACTTCGAATTGTCTCCCTCCTCTGAACCATTAGACGCCGCGGAGCCGCCGAAAGTTACGGGCGAAGCCGACCCTCGACAGGCGAGGCCCCACGCCCTCCCCGGGCCCGCCCGGCGACCCATCCTTGACATCGCGGCCAAGGCCGTGATAGAGTAGCGGGGCCGGTTGATGAGGCCCGCCCGGTTCCCGGGCGGGCGCTTGCTTTTCCCCGCTGATGGCCTGCCCTGGGAGCAGTGTGGCCGGTACTTGATGACAGCACGTGCAGAGCAGATCAAGGTCGTCATCCTCGACCTCGACGGAGTGATCTACCGGGGGCATACCCCCCTCCCAGGCGCCAGCGACGTGACGAAGTGGCTGGCCGCGCACGACTACCAGGTCTACTACTTCACCAACAACTCCACCAAGACGCGGGAGAGCTACGTCGAGCTGCTGGCCGGCTACGGCGTGGCCACCGACGTCGATCACATCGTGACCTCGGCCTCTCTCACCGCGCGCTACTTCGCCGACAACGGACTGCTGCCGGCGACGGTTCTGGTGGTGGGCGAGGAGGGACTCCCTCAGGAACTCCGAAGCGTCGGGGTGCGAGTGGTGCGCCGCCGAGGCAAGCGCCCCATCGGCTACGTCGTGGTGGGCATGGACCGGAAGTTCACCTACCGCAAGCTCCACGAGGCCCAGCAGGCGATTCGATCCGGGGCGAAGTTCATCGCCACCAATCGAGACGCGACCTATCCTGTCGAGGGGAATGTCATCCCGGGCGGCGGAAGCATCGTCGCGGCCGTCGCGACGGCCGCGGAGACCGAGCCACTGGTCATCGGAAAGCCTTCGCCCGAAGCCGGCCGCCTGATCTGCCACCAGGCCGGCGTGCGGCCCGAGGAGGCGCTCATGGTCGGCGACCGGCTGGAGACCGACATCGAGATGGGCCGGCGAGCGGGGCTGCTGACGTGTCTGGTGCTGACCGGCATCAGCACGGCCGAGGAGGCCCAGGCCCTGCCGGCCGCCAGCCGACCGCAGTGGATCGTCGACGGTATGGAGCAGGTTCCCGACCTCCTTCAGGATCGCATTCCCCCGAGCGAGGGCCCGATATGAGCACACCACCCCCGGTCGCGCTGACCATTGCTGGCTCCGACTCCGGCGGGGGAGCGGGGATCGAGATGGATCTCAAGGTGTTCTCGGCGCTGGGGGTGTTCGGCGCCTGTGCGATCACGGCCCTCACCGCGCAGAACACTGCCGGCGTGCGGGCCGCCTGCGAAACTCCGGCGGAGTTCGTCAGGTCACAGATCGAGGCCGTTCTCGACGACCTGCCGGTGAGGGCCGCGAAGACCGGCATGCTCTCCTCGGAGGTCGTGGTCCGCGCGGTTGTCGAGGCGACGAGGAAGGGATCGTCGCCGCCGTTAGTAGTCGACCCGGTGGTCGTGGCGAAGGACGGCACCCATCTTCTCTCGGAGGCCGGCATCGCGGCCGTCCGCGATGATCTGCTCCCCGCGGCGGCGATGGTCACACCGAACATCCCCGAGGCGGAGGCGCTGACCGGCCTCAGGATCGCCTCCGAAGAGCACCTTCCCGCGGCGGCGGCGAAGCTGCGTGACCTGGGGTGCGCCTGGGTGCTTGTCAAGGGCGGGCATCTCGGCGGGCCGGAGGTGGTAGACCTGCTCCTGGGTCCTGATGGCGAGCAGGCCCTCACGTCACCTCGAATCCCCGGCGGACCTTTCCACGGAACCGGCTGCGCGCTGTCGGCCGCCATTGCGGCCCACCTGGCGCACGGCCGCTCGATGCCCGATGCAGTTCGCGAGGCCAGGTCATTTCTCCAGGGGTTGATCGAGAACGCGCTCGCGCTCGGGAAGGGAGCGCTCGTACTACACCCGCAGTAAGACAACTCAGACCGAGCAACACAACTCAGGCGAGAGAGAGCAACCATGGCGGCACGGGTCGCAGACACGGGGAAGCACTCATGACGAAGTTCATTTTCGTGACGGGCGGCGTGGTCTCATCGGTTGGAAAGGGCATCACCACTGCCTGCCTCGGCCGCCTCCTGAAGGACCGGGGCCTGAAGGTGACGATCCAGAAGATCGACCCCTACCTGAACGTTGACGCCGGAACGATGAGCCCCTTCCAGCACGGCGAGGTGTTCGTTACCGACGACGGCGCGGAGAGCGACCTCGACCTCGGGCACTACGAGCGGTTCGTCGACATCAACCTCACCCAGCTCAGCAATGTGACGAGCGGACAGGTCTACGGCGCGGTGATCCGCAGGGAGCGGGCCGGCGAGTACCTCGGCCAGACCGTGCAGGTCATCCCTCATCTGACGGACCACATCAAGTCACAGATCCGGGCCATCGCCAAGCAAGATGCGGCCGATATCGCCATCATCGAGATCGGGGGCACGGTCGGCGACATCGAGGGGCAGCCGTTCCTGGAGGCCATCCGGCAGATGCGTCGGGAGCTGGGCGCGGACAACAGCCTCTTTCTCCACGTCACTCTCATCCCCTATGTCGGCCCCTCCGGCGAGAGCAAGACCAAGCCCACCCAACACAGCGTGCGGGAGCTGCGCAACATCGGCATCCAGCCCGACATACTCCTGTGCCGCTCGCGCCGTCCGCTGTCGAAGGAGATGCGGGAGAAGCTGAGCCTCTTCTGCGACGTCGCGCCGGAGGCCGTCATCGAGGGGCTGGACACGGAGTCCGTTTACACCCTGCCCCTCACCCTCGAGAAGCAAGGCTTCGGCAGCCTCGTCGCCAAGCGCCTCGGCCTCGACGGCAAGCCCAACCACGCCGAATGGGAGAAGGTGGTCAAGGCCATCAGCAAGCCGAAGCGCTCCGTCACCGTCGCCATGGTCGGCAAGTACATGGCACTGCAGGACGCGTACATCAGTGTCACCGAGGCGATCAAGCACGGCGGCATCGCGAATCAGGCCGCGGTGGAGATCACGCGGGTCGATTCCGAGGAGATCGAGGAACACGGCGCGGAGAAGCTGCTCGAAGGCGTGCACGGCATCGTCGTTCCGGGCGGCTATGGCGACCGCGGGGTCGAGGGGAAGATCCAGGCCATCAAGCACGTGCGGGAGAACAAGATCCCCTTCCTCGGGCTCTGCCTCGGGATGCAGTGCGCGGTGATCGAGTTCGCCCGCCACGTGTGTGGGTGGAAGGACGCGAACAGCGCCGAGTTCAACTCCAAGACCAAGCACCCTGTGCTCGACCTCCTCCCCGAGCAGGAGGGCGTCACCGACAAGGGCGCGACCCAGCGGCTGGGCGCCTATCCCATGCGGATCATGCCGGGCACGATGGCCCGCAAGGTGTACGGCTCCGCCCGCGGCAGCGAGCGACACCGCCACCGCTTCGAGGTGAACAACGAGTTCCGCCCGGAGCTGGAGGACAAGGGCCTGGTCACCGCCGGCGTGAGCCCGGATGGGAAGCTGGTGGAGCTGATCGAGCTCCCCGACCACCCCTTCTTCCTCGGCAGCCAGTTCCACCCCGAGTTCAAATCCCGCCCCAACCGCGCCCACCCCCTGTTCCGGGAGTTCGTGAAAGCGGCGGTGAAGTACGTAGGGAAGAAGTAGGGCGTGCTGGCAGGCCAACCAAGGCCCCGAGCAGACACTTTCCAGACGCAAACATTTGTGCTATAATCCCCCGCATTTCCAGTTGGGGCAGGGATAGTGGCGGCGGATTTCTCGAAGTTCCTCGAAGAGATCACATCGGCGCCCGGGTATGGCGGGCAGATCGTGCATGTGGAGGAGATACCGGCCCGGGAGGCGGCCTACGGAGAGCTGGCCGAGCCGCCGCCGGGGCCGATTCAAGAGGCCCTCTCGTCGCTCGATATCCGGCGGCTCTATTCCCACCAGGCGGAGGCGATCGAGAGCATCCGCGCCGCACAGCACACCGCGATTGTGACCGGCACCGCCAGCGGCAAGACTCTCTGCTACAACCTACCCGTGCTCGAGCGTTTGCTGGCGAACCCGGAGGCGAAGGCGCTCTATCTCTTCCCGACGAAGGCGCTGGCCCAGGATCAGGTGCGAGGGCTGCGGCGGCTGGCTGACTCGCACCCCGAGCTGGCCGACCTGGTTCGCTGCGGCACCTATGATGGCGACACGCCGGGCCCGACGCGGCGCAAGCTGCGGCGCGAGGCGAATGTCATCATGTCCAATCCGGACATGCTCCACCAGGGCATCCTGCCCTATCACAGTCGCTGGGGCAGCTTCTTCGCCGATCTCGACTTCGTGGTCGTTGATGAGATCCACAGCTACCGCGGCATCTTCGGGTCCAATGTCGCCAATGTGCTGCGGCGGTTGAACCGCATCTGCCGCCACTACGGCTCGTCGCCCACCTATGTCTGCTGCTCGGCCACCATCGCGAATCCGGCCGAGCTGGCCGAGCGGCTGATCGGCATGCCGGTTCAGCTTGTCGATCAGGACGGCTCCCCTCGCGGGCCGAAGCGCTTCGTCTTGTGGAACCCGCCGTACATCGACACCGGAAAGATGGAGCGGCGCTCCAGCAATGAGGAGGGCCACCGGCTGCTGGTCTCATTGCTGCGGAAGAAGGTCCAGTCGATAGCCTTCGCCCGCACGCGCATCGTGGCCGAGCTGCTCTACAAGTACACGGCGGAGGCGCTGGAGAAGCTCAACCCATCGCTGGCCGAGGCGGTGCGGCCCTACCGGGCGGGCTACCTGCCGGAGGAGCGGCGAGAGATCGAGCGGCAGCTCTTCTCGGGGGAGCTACTCGGGGTGACGAGCACGAACGCGCTCGAACTCGGGATCGATGTGGGCAGCCTCGACGCCTCCCTGATCGTCGGCTATCCGGGCACCATCGCCTCCACCTGGCAGCAGGCCGGCCGGGCCGGCCGCGGCACCGATGAGGCGCTCGTCGCGCTCATCGCCTACAACGACCCGCTCGACCAGTATCTGATGCTTCGCCCGGAGTACTTATTCGGCCGGTCGCCCGAGCACGCGGTGGTCGACCCAGAGAATCCGTACTTGCTGGCCGGGCACATCCGCTGCGCGGCCTTCGAGCTGCCGCTCCGGGAGGGGGATGCGGAGCACTTCGGGGGCCAGGTCGTGCCGATCCTCGAGATCCTCGACGACCTCGGGCAGGTGAACCGAATCGACGCGGCCTGGTACTGGTCGAGCACGGACTACCCCGCGGCCGAGGTCGCGCTGCGGACCCAGTCGGACAACACCTACACCATCATGGACACCTCGGACGGGAACAAGGTCATCGGCATGGTGGACGCGATCAGCGCACCGGAGACGGTGTACCCCGGCGGCGTGTATCTGCACGAGGGAAGCACGCATCTCGTGCGGGAGCTGGACCTGGAGGCGCGGGCTGCCTATGTCGAACGGCAGCACGTCGATTACTACACGCAGGCGATCCTCGATTCGAGCATCCGGGCGGGAGAGCGCCAGGCCGAGAAGGAGTACGGCGGCGGGCAGCTATGCTATGGCGAGGCCACCGTGACCTGGAAGACGACGGCTTTCAAGAAGATCAAGTTCTACACCCAGGAGAACGTCGGCTACTCGCGGCTCGAGCTTCCCGCGCAGCATCTGGAGACGGCGTCCTGCTGGTTCTCGCCCTCACAGGAGGCGCTGTCACTGGTCTCACAGCACTCGCTCAAACCCATCGAGGGCCTGGTTGGCATCCGCAATGTGGCGGTAAACATGCTCCCGCTGCTGGCGATGTGCGACCGGCTGGATGTCGGCGGGATCGTGGACGCCACGAACTTCGGTACGCCGACGCTTTTCGTCTATGACCGCTACCCCGGCGGCCTCGGCTTTGCGGGGAGAGGCTACAAGCTGTTCGAGTCCCTGATGGAAGAATGCCTTGCGACCATCGAGAACTGTGCCTGCGATGAGGGCTGCCCGTCCTGCGTGGGGCTGCCGGTGACCCAGCCGCCCCAGCAGGGAGACCCCGACCTGGGTCGGGGGTATCCGATCCCCGACAAGGAGGCGGCGCTGGTGCTCCTGCACCATGTGCTTGGGCGCGAGCCCTACGTACCGCGCAAGCGCCGCCGGCGGCGACGCGGCGCCGACTCGGCCGAGCCGCAGGAATCCCTCCCCGCCGCGGCGGAGGGCGCGCCCAAGTCCGTGTCCGTGTCGGAGCAGGTGGCGCGGCGTCTGCGGTCCGTGCGCCGGCCTCGCGTGGGGCTCTGAGCCTCGGCTTGACGTGCCTGCGGCCCGCAGATAAACTGGACTCCGCGGGTTGGATTCCATGGTTTCCGACGAACTCAAGCGACGTATCTCCATGCTTCAGAAGGGGGGTTCTTCGCCGCGGCCGAGCCGGACGAAGGGACGGATCGGCGGCGGCGCAGATGGTGATCTCGCACACCAGTTCCCCGAGGGATCAATCTGCCGCACGGACCGAGGGGACGTGTTCGCGTGCGAGACTCCTTTGGGCGACATCTACTCGGCCAGCCGGCGCCTGCGGCGGCGCTATCTCGCAGCCTTCAAGAAGGCGCGAAGGGCGGCCCGGCGGGAGGAGCTGGCAGCCTTCCTCGAACCGCTGGCCGGCGCCGATCCCGAGAGGACCGTGCTGATCGACACGGAGACGGCAGGTTTCCACGGCCGGCCGCTGTTCATGATCGGGATGGTCCGCCACCTGGGCGACGAGTTAATCCTCACCCAGTACTTCGCCCGAAGCTACGCCGAGGAGGCCGGCCTGCTCGACAAGTTCGCCTCGGCTCTGCCCGAGGTGGAGCTGCTGATTTCATTCAATGGCAAGGCCTTCGACTGGCCCTTCGTGCGGGATCGAATGGTCTACCACAGGCTGGCCTGCAAGCCGGCCTTCGATCATTTGGACCTGCTGCACCCCTCGCGCCGGCGGTGGCGCTCGGAGCTCCCGAACTGCAAGCTGCAGACTCTGGAGCGCTACCTGTGTGGCCGCTGGCGAAGCG
This sequence comes from Candidatus Hebobacteria bacterium, assembly GCA_029821885.1. Lineage (GTDB taxonomy): Bacteria > Armatimonadota > Hebobacteria > Hebobacterales > Hebobacteraceae > Hebobacterum. Next base: position 8,924 of record JALGXV010000020.1, on the reverse strand, counting down.
GCGACATTCCCGGGGAAGAGATTCCCCAGCGATACCATGACTTCGTACGCGAGCAGGACGCTCGCCTCATTGCGCCAATCTTCCACCATAACCGCCTCGACCTCATCACTATGATGGAGCTGCTCGTGGCCCTGGTCAGCCCGGGGGGAGCGGAGCCGGCGAGGCGGGCCCGTGCGCTCAGCGGCTGAGCACCGGGCCTCGCGAAGGCGGGAGCAAGGGAGAGACCGATGTCTGAAGAGAGCAAGGAGCGGCGACGGCCGGCGGCACGATCATCGGGGGAGCAGGGGCCAGTGACGTACTACGACGTGCTGGACCTGGACCGCGACGCGACGCCGGATGAGATAAAGGCATCCTACTACAAGCTCGCCCGGGAGCATCACCCGGACGTGGCCTCAGAGGACCCGGAGAAGGCGCAGAAGTTCGCTCTCATCAGCCAGGCCTACCGTGTTCTGAGCGATCCGCAGAGGCGCCATCAGTATGACCGCACCCTCCCACAGAAGAGCTATCCGCTCCGCCACCCGACGCCGGAGAAGATCTGGCGGGAGAGCACCGACGTCGTTCTCATCCGCTCGGATCGGTTCGGCCCGCTCAACCAGGCGATGCAGGCCGCGGTTCCCATCACGCTGGACGATGACCTGCTCGTGATTACCATGCCCGGCAGTGAGCGGCACCTGGCCGGACACATGCAGACCGCGGCGAACCGCAACGCGATCGTCAACGCACTGGAGTTAACCTCCGGCCAACGGCTCGACTTCCGCATCATCGACGGCACCACTGTGGAGGAGTGGGAGGCGCTGAAGGCGGGTGAGGTCAAGGCGCGGGAGAGCGCCTCCCGAGCGCGGGCAGGTACGCGCGCCGCTGAACCACGGTCCTCTGTGACAGTCGGTGAGGGCCCTTGGGATGAGGTGATCCAGCGCATCCACCGCCAGTACCAGCAGCTTCCCAAGCGGCAGTACCCCCAGTCGAAGGCGCGCTATCTGCGGGAGGCTCTCAGCTGGATAGCCGCGAACGACGACGAACTGCGCTATCAGGAGAACTTCGACGAAGACGTTCACGAGCGCGCCCTGGCCAGAGCGATCGAGCGGCTTGCCTCCGTGCTCGACCTGCCGCCGGTGGTGGTGGCGATGCAGTTCGAGAACATGAAGAGGGCCGGGGAGGTATAGCCGGTGGCCGGCCAGGTCCTGGCTCTGCTGACTGAGCGCCCGCGGCTCATCGTCAGCCTGCCGCGGAACTCGCCGGATCTCGCCCGCGCCGCCGCCGAAGCCGGCGCCGACGCGCTGAAGGTCCATCTCAACGTGAGGCACGACGCCTCGGGCACCCACTTCGGCAGCTTCTCCGAAGAGCGAGGCAACCTGGAGGAGATACTCGCGGCCGGCCTGCCTACCGGCATCGTACCCGGTGTGGCGGGATCCCTTCCCACACCCGAGGAGATGGATCAGCTCTCCGAGATGGGCATCGATTTCTTCGACCTCTACGCACACGACATGCCGGCCTGGATGATTCGGCTGGAGGGGATGACCAGGACCGTCGCGATAGATCACGCGGCGCCGATGGAAGCGATCTCGGAGCTGGCGGCCCTTGGCTTCGAGATGGTTGAGGCCGCCATCGTGCCCCATGAGGGTTACGGCGAGCCCCTGAACGCGTCCGACTTCATGGCCTATCGCCGCGTGCGCAAGGCCACCACGCTTCCGATCATAGTCCCAACGCAGCGCGCCATCGAGCCGGAAGACATCTCCGCCCTGGTCGACATCGGCCTCGACGCCATCATGATCGGCGCCATCGTGACCGGTCGCGAATCGGACTCGCTCCGCTCGGCGACGGAGCGCTTCGCCTCGGCGCTGGCCGGCCAGGCCGGTTGACGCCAGGCTTCTATTCCACTATGCTCCCCGCGGCTTCCGCCCGGCGCCGCGCGGCTTCCAAGCACCCATAGCGGCCCGCGGCGGGCCGGTGCGGCCATGCCCGTTCTGAGCCTACTGCGCAGACTGCTCGCGCCCCAGCGGCGGCGCGTCGAGCTCCTGCTCCTCGTCATAGTGGGGGTGACGATCGTCGAGGTGGCGCTGCTGCCCGGCCTCTTCGCCGCGCTCATCAAGGTGCTCTCCCCCGAGCACGAGTCCGTCGACCTCAAGTACAGCTTCCTCGAGCCGCTGGCGAGGCGCCTCGATCATTTCTTCGCGGCCGCGCCCGAGACGCGCCTGCACACGCTTCTCCTCCTGGCCGCGGCCATCGTGGCGGCCGCGCTGCTGAGGGCCGCTTTGACCTATTCGCGCATCTATCTGGGCCAGTATCTCGGCGGCCGCGCGCTTATCGATCTCCGCATGCAGCTGTTCGACCGCCTGCAGAAGCTGTCGCTGGCCTTCTATGACTCGGAGCGAGTCGGGGACCTCATGTCCCGCCTGACAAACGACGTTGCGCTGGTGCAGCAGCTCATCACCGCCGACATGACCTGGTATCTCGTCTCGCCCGCAATCGTCGCGGTCGGCGCGGTGGGGATGTTTCTCATCAACTGGAAGCTGACGCTGCTCGTGCTGCTGTTCTCCCCCTTCACGGCCGCCATCGTCGTGAAGATGGGCCGGCGCATCCGCCGACTCACGCGGACTCAACAGGAACGGGTGGGCGACCTGAACGCCCGGCTCCACGAGCGGCTGGCCTCGATGCGAGTCATCCAGTCCTTCACCCGCGAGGACTATGAAAGCGAGCAGTTCCGCGGGCTCAGCGAGAGCACCTTCCAGGCGGCGATCCGGGTGGCCCGCCTCGACGCCTTCGCACCTCAGTTGATCGAGTTCGTGTCCACCACCGTGTTCGTCGTGATCGTTGCCTTCGCCGGGCTGCTCGTGATCCGGGAGCAGATCGGATTCTCCGCGCTGATGGGCTACTTCGTGTTGATGCAGCGCGTCGGAATGTACTTTGTGAAGTTCGGCAGCCTCCACCTGCGGGTGCAGCAGTCGCTGGCCGCCCTCGGTCGGGTGGGAGAGATCATCGATCGCGAGGCCGATATCCGCGAGGCCCCGGACGCCGAAGAGCTGCCGCCTGTCACCGGTCACATAGCCTTCAAGGGGGTGAGCTTCGGATATGCCGGCGGCGATGAAGTGCTCCAGCGCGTTGACGTGGAGATCGAGCCCGGACAGGTGGTCGCGTTGGTCGGCCGGTCGGGAGCCGGGAAGACCAGCATGGCCAACCTGATCATGCGATTCTACGATCCCACTGAAGGCCGAATCGAGATAGACGGGCGCGATATCCGCCAGGCAACGCTCCGCTCACTTCGCTCCCAGATCGGCCTGGTTCCCCAGGAGACCATCCTCTTCGGCGGCACCATCGAGGAGAACATGCGCTACGGCCGCCAGGAGGCAAGCGCAGAGGAGGTGATGGCGGCCGCGACGGCGGCCAACGCGCACGAGTTCATCCAACGGCTGCCCAACGGATTCGACACTGAGGTGGGCGAGAGGGGCGTGAAGCTCTCGGGCGGCCAGCGCCAGCGCCTGGCCGTTGCCAGGGCTCTGGTGAAGGATCCGCGCATCCTCATACTGGACGAGGCGACCAGCTCTCTCGATGCCGAATCGGAGGCGCTGGTCCAGCAGGCGCTCGAACGGCTCATGAAGGGTCGGACCACGCTGGTGATCGCGCACCGCCTGTCTACCATTCGAAAGGCAGATAGGATCCTCGTGCTGGCTGACGGCGCGATCGTGGAGGCGGGAGCGCACGAAGAACTGCTGGCCAGGGGCGGCGAGTACAGCAGGCTCTACGCGCTCCAGCAGGCGTCGGGGGTGGACGACGCAGGAGAGTGAGCGTGCGCTCCGGGGGATGCTAGTCGGAGGCCCCCGTGCGCTCGCGCCGGGCGGCGCGGCGCTCCTTGACCTGTGACATGAAGGAGACGATCTTCGCGTCGCGGCTGGCGTCCACGAAGCCGTCGTAGTCGAGGTTGAGGAACGGGATGTTGTCGTGCTCGCGGCGGAAGGCCTGTGAGAGCATCACCACCACATTCCCCGGCATGCAGTTGAAGGGGATGACGTTGACGATCCCGTCGAGCCGCCGCCTCCAGAAGTCCTGCGCCTTGCCCATGCTGCAGATCGGCTCGCCCCCGAAGGAGGGATGCACGTAGCGCGAGCCCTCCTCGATGACCTCTCGCGGGCCGATGTCATCCAGCCCGTCGAGATACGGAAGTGTGGCGTGGAACAGATGGTGCTCATCCCGCATCGCCGCCCGGGTGAGCACGGCCCGAGTCAACGCCAGCTTCAGTTCGGCCGCATCCCTCGTGTCTTGCCAGCGCTCGCGTGCCAGCATGCCGCCGATGCAAATGGAGTAGGCGAAGAACTCGCTCGACGGCGCAAGCCACGCCTCGCCGCCCGCACGCTCCAGCTTCCTGATGACGGACTGATTGGCCCCGTCGTGGAGTCGCACGAACCACTCGCCGACAACACCGACGAGGGGGCGGCCTTCCGCTCCATCAGTGCGCGGCACGGCGGCGAAGTCGCGCTGCGCCCGCCGCAGGAGCTCGACCAGCGGCTCGGTGTGCTGCCCAAGAAAGGCGCGAAGGCGTCCACTTCTGGACTTCATCAGACGGGCCTGCGCCGGGATGGCGTCTTCACAGAACTCGCGAAGGTACCGCTGGTAGAGCTCATCGCTCTGCCCCGGACTGGCCGCATAGGGCCGGGTGTGCATGCGGAGCTTCTCGAGGATGTCATGCGCGACGGAGGCGCTCCATCCCGCCAGGAGGAGGTCCAGCCCGACGCCCCCCTCGGCGAAGTTGCTGCCGAGGGTAACCATGGGCGCTGCGTGCAGCCCCATGCTGTCGAGGATGCGTCGCTGCATCATGTAGTACATGCCCAGCCGGCAGGGCCCCTCTGACTGCGCCTGGAAGAAGGCCTCCCGCTCGGGGTCGAAGTCCGGCGCGGCGGTGCGCTCGAGGATGTCCTGCGTCGTCACCAGCATCGGCAGACAGACGTCCTCCGAAATCACCTTCCGCGCCAGGTTGAGCCCCGGATCCTCCGACCGTGGCAGCGGCGCCGCGTCGATTCCCCACTCGCGCAGCACCGCGGCCAGGGCATCGGCCGCGTCGGAAGCGCGGGGCAGCCACAGCCTTCGCTCGCCCAGCTCTGGCAGCGGCGTGGTGTCGGTCCGGATCACCACCTCGGGGCCGGAGCCGTCCCCTCCCACGGCCGTGTCCGCGAAGGCCTCCATGCGGGTGATGACACCCGCGTCGGCGGTGTGCTCGTCGATCTGCATGACGTAGCACGGCTCGCCGATTTCATCCTTGAAGAACGGGTTGGCAAAGGAGTCGGGGCCGCAGGCGAAATAGGTCAACACCACCGCTCGCAACCTGGGATCGCTGCCGATGAGCCGAGCGGCCGCCAGCTTCTTCTGTATCTGCCGCGCGTAAGCGTTGGGCCAGGCGTCGCTGACGTCTTCCTCGTCGACCGGGAGGAATTCCAACGGCATCGAAAGGATGCCCAGGTCCTGGATCTTCTTGCCGATATCCATATTGACGGCCGAATCGTAGGTCGTATAGGGCCGCCCGACGACGATGAAGGCGCGCTGATCCTCCCCCAGCCCTTCCATGATCTCGCGGCCGCGCGCTTCGGCCTTGCGCCGGAACTCCCTCAGGGCGCCGAGTCCGGCCTCGATCGCCCGGCCGATCTGCCCGTCGCTCTTGCCGAGGTCCCGCCCCAGCTCGCGGAACACGCGGCGGAGATGCCGCTCCCCTCGGCGGAAGAAGAGCCGGGGGCGCAGCAGCTTCGGCTTATCCGGGTCCTCGAGCCGAAGTGCGGCCGCGATGATCTCCGGCGCGGACATCACGTACGGGCACGTGTGGCTCTGCCGGAACTTCGGGTTCGGCTGCTCGGCGTCACACACTCCGGGCAGGAATAGGTGATCGACACCGCGCTCGACCAGATGCGCGACGTGTCCATGGGCCACCTTCAGCGGGAAGCACGGCTCGCCCGCGACCGAGTTGATGCCCTTCTTGACGATGTCCTTGTTCGTCGGCTCGGAGGGGACGACGCGCAGCCCGAGGGCCTGGAAGAAGGCTCGGTAGAGGGGATAGTAGTCGGCGAACATGAGGCCCCGCGGGATGCCGACCGTGGGGGCGCCGGGCGGCGTTTCCTGGTCGGTGCCCTCCATGAGCATCTGCTCGCGCTCGGCGAACAGGTCTGGCAGACCTTCCCCGAGGCCGCGCTTGTGGGCTCCGCTGTATCGCTCGCAGCGGTCGTTGTAGTAGTACTTGGGGCCGCCGTCCATCTGGAAGACGTTGACATCACACCGGTTCGGACAGCGCGCACACTCGAAGGATGACACCTCGTATTGGGCGGAGGCGATCTGATCGAACCCCTGGAAGCTGCTCTTCTCGGGCCGCTCCCGGTAGGCGAGCCCGGCCGCGCCGATCGCGCCCGTCAGGTGGGGATAGGGCGGCACGACAATCGGCCGGTCGAGCAGCGTCTCGAAGGCCGCCACCATTCCCTGGTTGAAGGCCACCGCCCCCTGGAAGGCCACCTTCTCGCTGATCTCGCGGCTGGCGACGTTCTTGTTCAGGTAGTTCTTCCCGCTGGCGAGGCAGAGGCCGGCGCAGAGGTCTTCGATGGGCACGTTGTTCTGCTGGTAGTAGACTGACGCCGATTCCGAGAAGACGGTGCAGGTCCAGTCGAGATCGGGCGGCCGCGGGGCCTTGAGGGCGGTGGGGCCGAACTCGGTGATGTCGAGCCCGAGCCGCGCCGCCTGCTTCTCGAGGAAGGCGCCGGTGCCGGCCGCGCAGGCTTTGTTCATCTCGAAATCGACGATGACGTCGCCGTCGAGCCGGATGTACTTCGAGTCCTGCCCCCCGATCTCGAGGATCGACTCGACGTCGGGCATAAAGGCCCTCGCCCCGTGCGCCTGAGTCGTGATCTCGTTCCTGATGACGTCCGCACCCAGGTAATCGCCGGTGAGGTAGCGGCCGGAACCGGTCGTGCCGGCGAAGATCTCGCCGATTTGGAGGCCCGCCTCTTCCACCTGCTGCTGGATGCGGCCCACCGTATCCCTGACCGCGGCGAGCGGATCGCCGTCCGTGCGGCGGTAGTAGCTCGCCAGAATCCGGATCTTGCCCTCCACCTCCGTCACCAGGGCCGCCTTGGTGCTGACCGAGCCGATGTCGACACCGAGCCCCGCTACCGGGATCACGCTCGGCAGGTCGTCATGGGTCTCCGTCGGGGTGAGGACCTCCGATCTGGCCAGCCGGATCGGGTCGGTGCCCACATATTCGAGCGGCTTTGAGATCTGCTCGTCGAGCAGGGCCAGCGCCTGCGGCAGGTCGACCTCGCTCTGAGCGCGCAGGGCCGCCCCGATGGCGCCGAGAGTCAAGCTGTGCTCGGGCACCACGATTCGCTCCGGCGACAGCTCCAGCTCCTGCGCGAGGAACCGGCGGACCGCGGGGTTGAGCGACACGCCGCCGACGAGCAGCACCTGATCCTGGAAGTCCCGTCCACGGGCGATGGCCGCGCGGTAGTTCCGGCAGATGGCCTGGTGGATGCCGGCCGCGATGCGCTCCCGAGGCGTGCCCTTCTGATAGAGGTGAACGATGTCCGACTCGGTGAAGACGGCGCAGCGGCCGGACAGGGTGGCCGGATGCTCGGTCTCGTTGGCCACGGCCGCGAACTGCTCGACACCGCCGAAGTTGAGCCTGATCGCCATGTGGTCGAGGAAGGACCCGCTCCCGGCGGCGCACTTGCTGCTCAGATTGGAGTCATCCAGCAGCAATCGCTGGGCCACCTCATCCCAGGCGAAGCGGAGGTACTTCTGCGTCTCCCGGCCCATCTCGACGATGGTTCGGGCGTCGGGGTAGAGCAGGTTGCAGGCAGCGGCGAGCGCGTTCGACTCGTCGACCGGCTCCACGCCGAGCAGGGAGGCCACCTGAGGCGCGCCGGAGCCCGTCAGGCCGAGCAGGAGAGTGTCGTGCCCCTCGGCGCGCAGACGGCCCAGGATTTCTCTCACCCGCTGGAAGGGCTTCCCCTGGACCGGGACCCGGCCCAACTCCTCGACGGCCTCGTCCCGAACCAGCACGGCCTTGATGGTATCGGCGCCGATGTCGATGCCCAGGCGCGTAGGTCCCTCTCGCACGTGAGGATCGGGAATGGGCTCGGGAGATGCTCTGTCTGGCGGTGGCTGCTTCATATCTTGTGTCAACGCTCAGTCAGGGGCGCGCTCACCCGCTGTATCCGTCCAGGTGGGCGGCTCCGGTAAGCTGCGCTCGCCTCAGCTTCGGTTGCCTCTTGGTGAGGAGTTCCGCCCGAAATGATAGCCAGGCAGCGAACGTCTGTCAACGCGGCGGAGGCGCGAGTTGTGCGCGCTCGCCGGAGATCAGCACGCCCAACAGCGCGCTGAAGCCTGCTGCAAGGTAGAGCGCAGGCCGGGCATCGCATCGCCCGGCCTGTGCCACAGAGCCTCGAGTCGTCGCCAGCCGCTCCCCCGGCAGCCTACAGGCCAAACGCCCTGGATACGTAGACCGCCATCTGGTCCCGAGTGACGACCCGCTCGGGATGGTAGAGGCCGTCCTCATAGCCCGACACCACACCCTGCGACACACAGTACTCCACATGCCTGTAGGACCAGAAGGTACCCGGCACGTCCTCGAAAGAGGGCGCTCCCGTCGGGCTTGGCACAGCGTCGTCGCTGCCAGCAATCGACCGGGCGACGTAAACCGCCATCTGGCCGCGGTCCAATTCCAGATCGGGCCGGTATAGCCCGTCGGAGAAGCCGCGGACGACCTGCTGCTGTGCCGCGTACTCGATGTAACCGTATGCCCAGTGATCCTCCGGCACGTCTGAGAAGGTGGGGTCGGGCCCGGCCTCGGGCACATTCGCGTCCCCGCCCGCGAGGGCGCGGGAGATGTAGACCGCCATCTGGTCGCGGGTGACGGCGATCTCTGAGTGATAGAGCCCATCCGGGTAGCCGTCGACGAT
>JALGXV010000173.1 GCA_029821885.1 Candidatus Hebobacteria bacterium | reverse complement strand
GAAGGAGGCCAACAGCGCCTCGAGGATCGCGTCGAGCATCTGCTCGGGGTCGAAGGCGAGGCTGATGCTCTTCTCCAGCTCATAGCTGGCCGCGAGCTCGTCGAGCCTCTGCGACTGCCGCTGCCTGGAGTCCTGGAGGTCCGCACGGGACCGGCTCGCTATGACCGTGTGTGCCGCCTGCTCCGCTGCTGGCTGCTGACCGGCCGGCCCTTCCCCCACCTCGAATCGCAGAACCGACTCGCCGACGAGCACCAAGTCTCCCGGCCGCAGCTCCACCCCTGGACGCGACTGGTCGACCTCGATCCGCCGCCCTTCTCTCTCGATGGCCGAGCCGTTCGTGCTGCCCCGGTCAACATACGTCCAGGTGCGCCCAGCGCGGACAAACTCACCGTGTTGGCGGGAGACAAACGAATCCGAGAGCCGGATCTCGGACTCGGCACCAGAGCCCAGCGATACGGCGTCTCGTGGGGATCTGAGGACCTTGCCCTTATCTGGGCCTTCGATCACGGAAAGCTGCAGCATTTCGGAACCGGCCTCCCTCACCTGGGCCTGGGTGATTGCTGCATGTGGATTCCTCGTCTCGGTTTCGGCTCGCCGGCCATGTGCTCCTGCTTCGCCCTCCCGGAGGCACAGTGCCCCGTTGTGGACGGCGCCCCGCCGCGACCGATGCAAGCCTGTCTCACGGGAGGGGGAGCTCGACGGATGTTCTGGAGAAATGTGAGGGCGCGCCACGAAGTTTGCAGCTAGCGCGCGTCTTCGCGTCCCGGACAGCTTGTCACTCAGCAGGAGAGGGTATGGGCTTCGGTCGCTCGAATCCGCTACGGGCTGAACGGAGATTGCGCCCGGAGAGTACTCGCAGACAGGGCCGGCGACGTCTCGGCGCCCTGCAGGTAGCCGGAGGCTCGAGCAATGGAACTGACCGTCCTGACGGATGCACAGATCAAGCGGCTGCACGACGCGTCGCTTCAGGTCCTGAAGGAAGTCGGCGTGCAGGTGCCACATCCCGATGCGCGCAGCCGCTTCAGAGATGCAGGCGCATCGGTGGATGACGACAGCGGACGCGTAAGGATCCCCGAGGCGCTGGTGGAGCAGAGCCTCGGCCAGGCCGGCAAGAGCTTCAGCATATACGGGCGGGACCGCGCGAAGAAGGCCGTGTTCGGCGAGGGCAAGCGCAACTACAACTCGATCTCGGGCGAGGCCCTGTGGATCGATGATGAGACGGGAGAACGGCGGTATGCGTCAGCGGCCGACGCAGGCACGGCCGCGCGGCTGGCCGATGCGCTGCCCGACCTGACGATTGCGGGCGCGATGTCTGACCCCCATGAGCTTTCGCCTGAGTACGGAGCTGCCGCCTGCATGGCTGAGATGCTGAAGAACACGACGAAGCCGCTTGGGCTGTGGTTCCACAACCGTACCGTGTCTCGGTACATGGTGGAGATCATGGTCGCGGTAGCCGGCAGCGAGGAGCAGGCACGCGAGTACCCGATAGCCTATCCCTTCCTGGAGCCGATCAGCCCGCTGCGCTTTCCCTTCGATGGCGTCGACGCGCTCTATGAGACGGCGCGTCTGAACCTGCCCGTGCCCATAGGGCCGATGGCACAGACGGGCATGTCGGCCCCCGGCACCCTGGCCGGCACGTTGGCGCAGGAGAACGCGGAGATCCTGGCGGGAGTCTGCATCACGCAGCTCATCAGCCCAGGAGTCCCGGTGTGCTACGGCGGCATCCCTCATGCCTTCGACATGCGCACCACCCAGATGATCTTCGCGGGTCCGGAGCAGGCCCTCATGGCAATCGCAATGACACAGATGGGCAAGCACTACGGCCTCCCGGTGTACATCAACGTCGGCCTGACGGATAGCAAGGTGCCGGACGCTCAGGCGGGCATGGAGGCCGGCATCACCCTCATGTGCGGCGCGCTGGCGGGCGCGGACATCTTCGGACATCTTGGGATCTGTGGCATGGACCAGGCGTCCTCCCTCGATATGCTGGTGATGCAGCACGAGTTGATCGGGTACGTCGAGCGGGTGATGCGGGGGATCGACTTCGACGAAGAGGGACTAGGGCTCGATGTGATCGCGGAGGTCGGGCCGGGCGGCACGTTCATGGACCAGGAGCACACGGCCCTGCATTTCCGCAAGGAACTATGGTTCCCCCGGCTGCTCGATCGCCAGTTCTACGATGCCTGGCTGCAGGGCGGCGCCAAGACGATGGCGCAGCGATGCCGCGAGGAGAAGGAGCGGCTCCTCAAGGAGCACCAGCCCGAGCCGCTGCCAGATGATCTGAGGAAGGAAATCGAGGGCATCCTTGCAGCGGCTCGCAAGGAAGTTGGGGAGCGATAGCGCCTCCCACAGGTGATCGTACAGTTCAACTGCGCAGCTAGCCCCCGCCCGGGTATATCCCTGAGCCTGAAGGTGAAGAAGTGCATGCTCTGCTCCGCCTCAACATCCAGTTGGGTGTCGGCCTCATCTGCCATCGTACCGCTCCTGTGTCTCCAGACGGCCGGCTACGCGCCACACCGCCGCGAATTGGCCGCCTTCACCTGCGTTCCCTGTTCCGCTGGGCCGGCGTTGTCGTCGAAGTCGGAGAGCGAGCGTCGAGCTGCTCTGCTACGCGGGCCGGGACCGGACTCTCGGCGAAGCCCGACTGGCGACTTCTGTCCCCGCTGGAGCGCTTTGTCCTAGCATCGTACAATTCCTGGCATGCCCGGCAACCGCTGGCTCACAGAGCGGGTGTATAATGCCTGCTACGTTCTGCAAGTGGGCCGCGGGGTCATCCCCGCTGGCGGGGGGGAGGCCCGACTTAGCAGCGCACATCGCACAATCGCATGCGGTCCGCCTGTGGTTCGCGCTACTAGCACGCAGGAGGTGACCTATCATGCGATCGGTGTGCGTCTGTCTCCCACCTTTGGCCCTGTGCCTTGTCATGGCCGCAGCCGCCCCCGCTGGGGCACAATGGGACGAGCAGAGAGTGGCTGACTTGGAGGCAAGAGCGGCTGCTCTCGAGGCCACGGTCCAGGCTCAAGCTGACGTGATTGCGGCGCTGCAGGCAAAGCTGGCGCCGTTCTCCGTGGAGCCGCGTGACCCTAACGATCCCGAGGCCGGGTCTGAGGTCTATCTCACCAAAGCCAACCTCCACATCCGCAACGGTCTGGGGGCCACCAACGGCTATCCCGAGGATATCATCACCAACCACCCCGGCCTTACGAAGACCAATGGCCTTGGCAACCTGATCGTCGGGTATAACGAGTGGACGCGCGAGGGCATACCCGACCGTGGCGGTTCCCACAACATCACCGTGGGGATGGACCACCAGTACACGCGGTACGGCGGCCTTGTGGCGGGACGAAGCAACACCGTCAACGGAGCGTTCGCGTCTGTAAGCGGCGGGTGGGACAACACGGCGAGCGTCCTCTGCACCTCCGTAAGCGGCGGGTGGGACAACACGGCGAACGCGCTGTGCTCATCGGTGGCCGGTGGCGGTGGAAACACGGCGAGTGGGTGGTGGTCTTGCGTCAGCGGCGGCGCACACAACACGGCATTTGGGTATAGCACCTCGGTCAGCGGTGGCTCCCACAACGCGGCGGGCGGCCAGTGCTCGGCAGTGAGCGGGGGGTATGGCAACACCGCCAGTGGCGAGTACTCTTCTGCCAGCGGGGGGTATGGCAACACCGCCAGCGGCGAGTCCTCTTCTGCCAGCGGTGGCTTTCTGAATACCGCGCCCGGCGCCCGGTCCTCAGTGAGCGGCGGGCTGGTGAACCATGCGAACGAGTACTGTTCCTGGGTCGGTGGCGGCTATATGAACGTAGCAGACGGCCCCTCCTCTTCGCTGAGCGGCGGCTCACAGAACACAGCGAGCGGCCAGTGCTCGGCAGTGAGCGGGGGCTACGGCAACACCGCGCATGGCTACTACTCCTCGGTGAGCGGCGGATATGTCAATACCACAGAGGGTGACCATTCGGCAGTAAGCGGTGGCTACGGCAACGAGGCGTATGCCGACTACTCCTCAGTGAGTGGCGGGGGCAGCAACACGGCGGCGGGCTACCAGTCCTCGGTGAGCGGTGGCTACGGCAACAAGGCAGCGGGCTACCGGTCCTCGGTCACCGGTGGCTACGGCAACACGGCAGCGGGCTACCACTCCTCGGTGAGCGGTGGCGTCGGCAACAAGGCAGCGGGCTATCATTCGTCAGTGAGCGGCGGCCAGTACAACTCCGCGATTGGCGTATCAGCCTCAGTCAGCGGCGGCCGGGACAACTCCGCGAGCGGCAACCGGTCGTCAGTCAGTGGGGGGGGCTATAACGCCGCGAACGGTTCGTCCTCCTCGGTATGCGGGGGATTGTGGTGGACCACCGATGAGGTCTATGAGGTGGCTCCCTAAGGGGTCCAAGGAGAGACGCAAGATGAGAAGACTGCGTGCGGTCGTAGTGGCGGCAGGGGCGTTGATGTCAGTGTTGGTCTGCGCCGGAGCGGGGGCCCAGCCAACCGCCAAGAGCGGTTGGGCGAGCGAACGCTCTCGCGAGGCGCCCGTACAACTCAACGGCGAGCCCTGGTGCACCGGCTGGGTGGTAGACGGTGAGTGCTGGATTCGGGTGCGGGACATCGCGAGGGTGTGGCCCGGCAAGATGACTGTGCAATGGGACCCCGCGGGCAGAGTGGAGATCAGGACCACGGCTCGTGAGCTACTCGCGCCCCGCCCAGAACGTGCTGAACTCCCGCGGGCGGAATGGCTTGCACAGTCGGAACTCCAGGCTGAACTGGACCGTGAACGGGCGCGACTAGAGCGCGACCGCGACGAGTTGGAGCGAGAAGCGCAGGCCGAGCTTGAGCGACGATTCCAGGAGCTACAGCGTAGGCGCGAACAAATCGAGCGCGAGACGCAGGCCGAACTCGACGCGGAACTTGAACGACTGGAGCGTGAACGCGGAGAATTAGAACGCCCACGAGTCGAGACCGAGCGCGACATCCAGGCCGAGCTCGCGCGGCAGCTCCAACGGCTGGCGCGCGAGCGGGAGCAGCTCCAGCGCGAGACGGATGCCGAGCTGGAACGGCACCGTCAGGAAATGGAACGAGAGCAGGAGGAGATGCGCCATAGGTGGGAGCAACTGGCGGACGCAGAACGGGAACTGGCGCGGGAACTTCCCCGAGTACAGCCTGAGCGCCCGACGGTGAAGCGCGAGGTCGGACTCGCTCTTGAACGTGCACAGCAACAGCTGGAAAACGCGCTCGAGCTACTGCAACGGGCCCGGTCCGAGCTGCAGCGCGCACGCGAGCAAGCAGCGAGCGCGGTGGAAGCGAAATAGCGGGAGGGATCGGTCCGCCCGAGACACTGCGCGCGGGCCCCAACGTACTGCGCTCCCGATAAGCCTGTGTGCGACGGTGAGTACGCCGCTAGTGCTCACCCCATGCTGCCGGCAGACGTAGTGACACAACAAGTGCCGGTGCGCCTTTGAGACCCGACACGCACGCAGACTCCCGGCAGGATCGGGCGGGCCAGATGGACCCCCGTCACAGCGTGCGATATCAGCACACGCCCCCGCGAGGGAACTACCCGAGGCTACAGAACGGTCAAGGTCAGCGCATGAGCCGAGCGGATCCGGCCGCCTGCGACCCGGCACGGGTCGATTCATCGGACAGGTAGAGGCAGATGTGACTGGCACATTACGCTGGCTGGCCGTCGTTGTGATCGTCTTGCTCGCTGGGTACGGCGCGATGCTGGCCGTGTGGACAGAGGCCCGGCCGTCGTGGCGGCCGGCGCGCCGGCTGGGGATGACATCCGGGGAGTCTGCTTCCCAGCAGCGGCCCCCGCAGAGCAGCTACGAGCGGATATCGGCCGAGATCCTGATCCCCTCGGCCGGTGACGTCGGCCTCCTCGAGGGTTGCCCCAAGACGCAGCTTGGGACGATCCTTGGCGTGACCATTGAGCAGCCGCACGGCCTCGGGGTCGGCGACGTAGTGCCGGACGGCCCTGCTGGCAAGGCTGGAGTAATGCCGGGAGACCAGCTCGGGAGGCCTTCTGACTGCCCCAACACCACGCTAAGTCGCTTCTTGCCGGGAGACGAGGCCCGCACAGTGGCCGTCACCATCACCCGCCGGAAGTCAGAAACGGCCGAGGGTGAGGGCGATGTCGAGTCCGTGGCCGCCGCTGAGGGGGAAACGGCCGAGCCGCCACTGGAAGAGGACTCCGTGCCCTGATGGCGATCGTCGACGGGGCGGCGCCGGAGACACGTATCCCTAGGGCGAGGCGAGAAGGAGAAAGCAGGGCTCATGGATAGGAGACCACTGGGGAAGACTGGAGAGGAGCTGTCCATCCTCGGCCTTGGCGGCATCGTTGTGTCAGGCCTGGAGCAGTCCCAGGCGGACAGGATCGTGGCGGAGGCC
>JALGXV010000172.1 GCA_029821885.1 Candidatus Hebobacteria bacterium | reverse complement strand
GGACTTCGGCCCCGACGGCACGTTGTATGCCGTCGACGACGACAGGGATTGCACCGGTGTCACCATTCTCGCCATTTCGCCCAGAGGCGAGGTGACCACGGTTCTTTCGAACTTCAGGCCTACCACCATGCCTCACCCCTGCACAGGGCCTCTCGCGGTGGACCCGGCGACGGAAGACGTGCTCTTCGCGTACCGCTCCGTCATCTACCGGGTCCCTGCTCATGGGGGCAGGCCAGAGCAGTACGCCGTGGGAGACGGCGACATCACAGCTCTCGAGTTCAGCCCTGACGGGTACTCTCTCTTCGTGGATGGTCTCAGAGGCGACTATGTGGTGAAGATCGCGCCGCGTGACGTGGAGGGCAGGCTGCTGGTCGCTGGGTACTACCAGCAACGTCCCCGGGGACCCGGGAGCGAGGCGTTCCGCTACGTGATGTCGGGAGCATCGGATATGCCTCTGCCCTTGCCCACCGGGGCGACGGGGGCCGCTCTCTCCCCAGTCGGCGGTGAAGTCTGCTATCTGACCGAGGATGAGTACCCAGCCGACCAACCGTGGCGAAAGCGGAGCGACATCTGGAAGGCCGATCTTCGGGGCGGCAGCAGGGCCAACCTGACCGAGGCTATGGGTGCTCGATCGATCAACTGCCAGCCTCTATGGTCGCCTGACGGGCATAGGATCGCCTTCATCCACTGTGCACCAGTCGAGGATGAAGTGCCGTGCGTGACCGGCCTGGATGTCTGGGTGATGAATGCCAACGGCACTGACTGGCATCTCGTGGGTACGGCTCGGGCGCAGACAGGGCTCGGGTCGGAGTCATGCCCAGATTGCTGGTGGTCGGCGGCAGGGGAGCGCCTGCTGTATAGGTATGGACGCCCGGGGCAAGTGGTGAGCGTCAAAGCAGACGGGACCGAAGAAGAGCAACTCAGAATCCCCTCAGGCAACATCTCGCCAGATGGCTCGAAGATCGTGGACGAAGCCACGGTGGAGGATGTGGTCGATGGCGAGCCAGGTGTCTGGCGCCAGCTCTACCTCGCAGACGCTGACGGGAAGAACTGGCGGGTGATCTGCCAGCAATTCCTGAAGGACAGTGACATCGCCGCTCATCTGGACCTGCAGAAGATTGATCGGACGAAGCCGCGCTGGCAGGACGATGTTCGGGAATGGGTCGGCCCAAGACGGGTCAAGTGGTCGCCCAGGGGCGACCGCGTCGCATTCCTGGCGGCACGGCCCTTCAGCCCCACCGGGCGCGAGTACTACCACCAAGTCGAAGTGTGGACGTGCGACATCTCGACCGGCGCCCTTACGAGACTCACCGAGAACGCAGCCTGTGAAGACACCCTCAGTTGGGCCGGGCCCATAGCTGGTCGCGGGCACCGTTAGGGCCGCCAACAGGACCCGTCTGTCTGCGGTGGCACACGGTCTCGCCGCAGTGGCTCTGCCCCTCCGCCGCACACACCAACGACGATGCGGTGCCGAGACGTCTGTTCTGCGTCAGGGCAGGCCGATGCTCTTCATGTCGTCCGGCGTGAACTTGTCCCACGGACCGTGGGCCAGCGCCTTCGGCCCGCTCCTCTCGGACGGTATCAGCTCTTCAATGTCTCCGGAGTTCACTAGTTCATCGAAAGTGGCATCAGGATTGCTCAGCTGCTCTTTGATGCCGAAACCGTGTTTCGCGATCCCAAGCCTGCCCTCGGCCAAGTCCGGGGGAAAGACAGGGCGGTTGCCCTTCACGCCTGGGTACGCCCAGAGCTTGCGCGGGCGGCAGGAGGTGATAGGCTCCAACTCTGCCCAAACGTCGGGAGGCACCGCATCCTTGACGGGCTTCAGGGCATGGCTCAATTCGTAGCGAGCGTCATACTGGCGTTCGGCTATGTCCATGTCCTTGTCATCCAGCTTCAGGCGCATCTGGTACGCTTCGAACCGCTTCTCAACGACAGAACGGCTCAGCCGCTCACGATATTCCGCCTCGTACTCCTTAGCCTTCTTCAGCACATCAGCCCACTTGCTGCCCTGGGCTCCGGCAAGCGCACGCAATCTGTCGATATCGTGCCTGGCGATGGACTGCTCGGACGCGTCACACGTGACCTCGGCGGCCTGCCACAGCAGCACGGCCCATCGAGGCGGTCGGTATACTGTGAGATCGAAGTCGCCCTGGTACTTCTTCTTGCCGTCGAACCATTCGGCTAGATCGACCAGCATGAGACGCCCATGGCGCGTGGTAGTGTGGCAGGCAATCCAGAGGTGGGGCTCTTCCGGCTTACCGATGCATGACTTGGGCGCGTAGTTGTACTCGGGACTGACCGGCATCTTCGAGACTGCACTCGTTACCTGTCCCTTGCCTATGTTCTTCCATTTGCCGTCATCGTACTCGGCCAAGCCATACCCCCCTGAGTCCATCGCGTCCATGAACTTCTCCAGGTCTTTGTGGTGGATCAGCAAGTCCAGCTCATCGACATGCTGCGTCCCCCATTTCATGCTCGGGTCCACAGCTTCGACAGCCAGACTCCCCACACACAGCACCTCCAAGTCGCCGAGTGCCTCAAGCACACGGACAGCCTCTTTGCACTTTTCCTCCCTCGTGCAACTCATCTTTGCCTCCCTGACCTCCCGAAGTGACGCTACGGACGATTCGCAGATCGCCCGGCGGACAATCTCCGGGACTCCACCGTGCCTCAAGGCGGAGCCGGAGAGGAATCATCACGACACAGCCATACATGCTGCGAAGGAAGAATAGAAGGGGAAACACAATTCGATGAGGAGGAGGCGCGTGAATGCGCACCCAGCAACGCTACGCCGGTCGACGCCGGCTGAAGGCGCATCAAGCCCCCTTCCAAGAGGTGCTCACAAGAGCGAACGCGATGCACCAGTGGGGTCGGGCCGCACCTCAGTGTTGGAAGTCTACACAGTTTGCCGCCTGCTAGTCAAGTCCACACCGGGATGCCCCTGTACGAATCGCTCTCATCCTGTGGATCGCGGATGCCCTGAAACAACTCAGAGGCCAGACGACGCAGGACTCCGATCGTCCCTGTCCCATCGGGCCCGCGGTCTCCGTGGCCTTCGGGAACTGCTCACACCGGTCACCAATGTCCCACTCCCCTCCCGATCGTACCGGGTGTACCGGTTATCTGGCCGTAGAACCGCTCTTGCCATGCTGTGAGGGCATTCCTGGCGCACCCTGGGCATCCTATATCGCCGGAGGATGAATCCACCGCTCCTGCAACGCCAACGTTAGACCGATGCCGGAGGCCTGTACCGCTCCTTCTGGGCCGGCCCAGAGGTTCCTACGTGCCTGGACAGGATTCCTGGTGAGCACAACGGGCGATCCTGCCGTACCATTCCTCACGCTGAACATCGGGGCAATGAAGCCCGCGAGGCCCGCGACTCGTATATGCATGTACCCCTAACAACGACCGGTGGTCTCATCGCTGCCTGACAGCCGCTCGCAGCAGCACCTTCGAGCCACGCACTCATCGCGCCATCAGAAGAGCCACGCCAGCAGGGAGATTCCGAGGCCGAGCATCGCCAGCAGAAGCACTGAGGCCAGCACCTTCGCGGGGAGAGAGGCGCGGTTCCCAATCACCACGGTATCTGCCAGTTTGTCGTGGAGCCCCTGGCGGTCCTTGTCCCAGATGGCGATTGCGAACCCAATGAAGATCGTTGCGGTGCACAGCAGATACCCGATCCAGCGAACGAATGCACGCCAGTAGGAGACCTGGTTGCCGTTGCTCCGCACGACCTGGAGGCGAAGTAAGCTGTGTCCCACGGTACGCCCAGTGGACCCAACCAACACGGTGGAGTAGATGGCCAGCAGCAGGAGGAAGCTCGTGCCAACAGAGAGGTCGAATCGGGCGAACACCCAGACGGGAGCCAACACAGCTACACACAGGGTGATCGCGACTCCTGCCGCTGCCAGACGGTGGAGCGCGCCACGCCAAGGCACTTCGGGGTCTGGCGCCGCGGGATGCCGAAGTACTCGATGCACCACAGGACATGGAGTCGCTCAGCCGGCGAATGGGGCCTTCGGATGCTGGCCGCCTTCAGACGGCGCTCCGCGCAGGCCAGTCGTTATGTCAGGAACTCCACAGTGTCGCGGAGGGTGGCGTTTCCCGCCAGCAGTTCCGCGCTGCCAGCGGAAGCACTCGCCGCCTGCTCCAGTCCCAATCGTCTTGCTCGCCCTGCCCAGCGGGCGCTCAGCATTACGGCTCTCATCACCAGACAAACAGAGGTCCCAGCTGCCTCCACGTGGGTTCATCCTCCGGCGAGATGGAGTGCCCACGATACAGCAGGAGATGCCTCCTGAGCAAGGCTAGAGCGGTTCTGCGCTGAAGTAACCACTACAAGCGGTGCCAGAAGTGGGAGGAAGTGTGCAGGGCCGGTCACGAACCCCTGGAGACACGCGCCGAGGGCGAGTGGTGGGCCGACATGGAGGAAGTGTTTCACTGCGACTGAGGCCGACTCCGGGACGCAACGTGTCGGAGGGAGTTAGCGATCGGAGCTGTTTCGCCGATTGGAGGTAACGCATTGGCTGAGTTGGAGTGGCGTCTTGTCAACCCCTCAGGGGGCAAGCGTGTGGTGGTCACCAAGGAGCTGCCAGGTGACCACTGGGCGGATGTTCTGACAGCGGCAGACTGCCGCGTCGAAGTGTGCACCGAGACGAAGATGCTCGGCGCGGAGGAGATCATCGCGGCCATTGGGGATCGATGCGACGGGGCGATCGGACAGTTGACTGAGACATGGGGAGAGGAGCTCTTCGCCGCTCTCGACGCTGCGGGCGCAAGAGCATACAGCAACTACGCCGTGGGCTACAACAATGTGGACGTCGAGGCGGCGACCCGTCACGGCATCCCGGTCGGCAACACGCCAGGCGTCCTGACAGAGACAACCGCCGAGATGACGGTGGCGTTGACCTTCGCCGCCGCCCGCCGCGTCGCCGAGGGCGACGTGTTCATGCGCGCCGGCAAGTTCGAGGGATGGCTGCCGACGCTCTTCCTCGGCGAGCTGCTCTGGCGCGGAACGCTCGGCATCGTCGGCGCGGGCCGCATCGGCACGGCCTACGCCCGCATGATGATCGAGGGCCACAAGATGAACGTGATCTACTACGACGTGCGCCAGGGCGAGGCCCTCGAGTCATTCGTCTCCGCCTACGCCGGGTTCCTGGAATCTCGGGGCGAGGAGCCGGTGTCCTGCAGGCGGGTGGAGACGCTCGAGGGGCTGCTGAGGCAGGCGGATGTGGTCAGCCTGCATCCGCCCCTCGATGAGAGCACCCGACACATGATCGATGCTGAACGCCTGGCGCAGATGAAGGACAACGCCATCCTCGTCAACGCCAGCCGCGGCCCGGTGATCGACGAGGCGGCGCTGGTCGCTCACTGCCGAGCACACCCGAACTTCCGTGTGGGACTCGACGTCTTCGAAGACGAGCCGGCGATGAAGCCCGGCCTTGCCGACCTCGACAACGTGGTGATGGTGCCTCACCTTGGCTCCGCGACGTCCTGGACCCGCCAGGGAATGGCCAGCCTGGCCGCCTGCAACGTCGCGGCCCTCCTCATGGGATATCCCGTCTGGTCGGGAGACGACATCCGGCCATTCCTGGAGGGCACTCCTCCGGAAGCGGCGCCGAGCATAGTGAACGCGACGGAGCTTGGGCTGCCCCTGTGCGGCGGTTGAGCGACCTTCTCCCACCAGACGGCGCCGGCTGTTGCTGGTCATCACCGGCTCGGCGGTCGAGTGCTGCCGGACATCGGTGCTTGCGCACTCGCGGGGAGACGTCCTTCCCGGCAACCACGGGACCTCTGCTCGCATCCCGTCATGGCGCCGCACTCCCAGTCTCCTTCCTGAGTGGCATGACGTTTGACCGGGGAATGCGGCAGGCAAGGGGGCCTTGCCCCAAAGATGCTACAAGCGTACGGGCGAAGGTGAGGCCCGAGCGCCATTGGCCTTGCCCCCAAGACGAGTCCAGGTTGCATGTTAGGAGAGGGTGCCTGGGGAGTCAAAGAGGAGCAGGGAAGATGCCGGGAAAGGCACACACGCCGGAGCAGATCATCCACAAGCTGCGGCAGGCTGAGGTGGAGCTGAGCAAGGGAGCCCCGGTGCCCCGAGCCCCCGATCAGATCGCGCGCCGGTACTACCCTTGACCCATATCGCCGCGCGCACAGAGCACATCAACGCAATGGAGAGCAGGGACAGCGGTTTCAGAGGGGAATAACCGCGGCACGCGGGCCGATCGCATCTGCCTCAGAGGCTGGGCGAAGGTATCTCTGCCGGAGGCGCAGCCACAATCACGCACCCCGTGATCAACTGCTTGGTGGGATCCGCAGCGCCGAGCTGGATGAGCCCCCTGCCGAGTATGGCGATGATGATCACGCCGAAGACGGAGCGGATCACTGACCCCCGCCCGCCCATGAGACTCGTGCCCCCTATCACGACGGCGGCGATCACCTCAAGCTCGAACCCGGTACCGGCCGTCGGGGTGGCTGATCCGAGGCGAGTGCTCTGGGCGAGTGCCGCCACCGCGGCAAGCAGGCCGCAGAGGGTGAAGACGACCAGCTTGATGCGTGGCGGGTCGATTCCGGAGAGACGCGCTGCCTCTTCGTTGGTGCCTATCGCCACCATGTAGCGACCGAACACCGTCCGGCACAGGACGATCTGCCCCAGGACCGCAATGACCACCGCGATGAGGAACGGCAGCGAAAGACCCAGCACTGAGATGCTGGTGAGCTCCCGGATCATCGGCCTGAAGTACTGGGTCTGCTGCCCGGTCACAATGTGGGTCAGCCCGCGCGCGGCCTGGAGCATAGCCAGTGTCACGATGAAGGA
>JALGXV010000019.1 GCA_029821885.1 Candidatus Hebobacteria bacterium | reverse complement strand
TCCCTGTCCCCAAAGGACGCGGTCGACCGTTCCCTGCACCCGCTCCGCGTCCAGCACTAGCACGCTTTCGCCATCGATCTCCGTAGGGTAGGTTGGCAGCGTCTCCATGAGGAGACCGTCGGGCCCGACCTGCTCCACAAGCTTCTTGAGGCTGAGGATGTCGCTGACGGTCAGGTTCGTACTCACAGTCTCCCGGAATGTCTCCACGAGCCTCGGTATGCGGCTCACCCTGTCCGGGGACAGCAGCTCATTGGCCAGTACGCGCAGGAACTTGCGTTGCCGTTCGATGCGCCCGAAGTCGCCCGCTGCATCGTGACGGAACCGCACGTAGCCGACGGCTTGCTCGCCATCCAGGTGCTGCAGCCCGGGCTGGAGATCGATGAGCAAGTTCTGCGACCGGTCGCGGTAGTACATCCTCTTCTCCACCTCGATCTCAAGGCCGCCCACTGCATCGACGAGCTCGACCAACCCCGGCACATCCACCTCGACGTAGTAGTCGAAGTGAGACCCAAGCAACATCTCGACCGTGCGTATCGTCAGCGGAAGCCCGCCATAGGAGTGAGACGCGTTAATGCGCATCGTTCCCACGCCCGGCACGAGCACGCGGCTGTCACGGGGAATAGAGAGTGCGGCGAGCTCGCCTCGCTCAGGCCAGACAGTCAGCGCGATGAGCGTGTCCGCCAGCCCCCTCCCTTCGGAGGTGTCCACCCCCACAGCGAGGAGCGTAACACGATCGCGGCCACCGAAGGGCGGGGCAAGGAGATGGAGGAATCCGTGCTTCCTCGTCCCCGATCCGCCGCCTGAGACAGCCCCGATCAGGACTCCACAGAGGAACACGCAAACTCCTGCGCCGGCCCAGATCAGCCACCACCACTCGAATGCCAGGCGCCTGTTCTGCGTCGCTTCTGCTGCTTCGTCTGCTGTCACCAAGGCTCTTCTGCCAGTTCCGGCCCGTCCGGGCTGATTTGCACCCTCTGCAGGCAGCGCGACGTCAGGGCAGCCTGCCTCTAGTTCGCTCTCTCTGGCTCCGCTTGGCGTCTCCCAAGCTCCGTCAATGCCGCGGGGGGCGCGGCCTGGCCGGGCCCACTGTGAGGCGCCGACCCTTGACCTCCGCCCCATCCATAGTGCTGATGGCTTCTTCCAGAGTCACACCTTCGATCTCAACGAAGCCGTAGCCGCGGGAGCGTCCCGTGACGTGATCGGCGATGATCCGGACGGCTCCTACCCGCCCGACTCTGCCGAAGGTCTCGGCCAGCTCGTCTTCCGTGACGGTCCAGGGGAGGTTCCCCACATAGAGCGTTACCGCCACGATCTTCTCACCTCCTCCCCCTCCGGGCTCGATCCGACTGAGCCCAGGGACGGTGTGCAGTCTCCTGCCAGTCTACTGCATCATCTATCCCGCCGCCAAGCCCCCTGCATCGGGGTCGGCGTAGAGACGGTGCTGCTTTATGTACTGCGCCACTGCGGGTGGCGTGAAGTATCGAAGCGACTCACCTGAGGCCGCCCGCCGGCGGAGTTCGGTCGAAGAGATGTCGACGCCGGGGATCCGCAGCACCCGGCATCGCTCCATGAGGTCTTCACCCAACGCATCCGCGAGATGCCGCGCGTCATACCCGGGCCGCATGGCTGCGATGAACTCACACATCCCAGCCAACTGCTGCGGCTCCCGCCACGTCGTATATTCGAGCATGGCGTCTGCACCGGTGATGAAATACAGGCGCGCGCGTGCGCCGAACCGGCGCCGGAAGGCCGCCACCGTGTCCACCGCGTAGGACGGCCCTTCGCGGTCCAGTTCGATGCGCGAGGTCTCGAAGCCGGGGTTGCCCGCAGTGGCCAGGAAGGCCATCTCATAGCGCCTCTCGGCGGCCGTAACCCGATAGTCTTTCTTGTGGGGCGGACGGCCGTTCGGCACGAAGACCACGCGGGCCAGTCCGAATCTGAGGCGGGCCTCTTCCGCCGCCACCAGGTGCCCGAAGTGGACCGGATCGAATGTCCCTCCCATTATGCCGACCGCCTCGTCCATCCTCTTCTCAGTCACGCGCGAGTCTGCCCCTGGCCCGCGATCACGTACTTGTAGCTCGTCAACTCCCGAAGCCCCATGGGCCCGCGGGCGTGCAGCTTCTGTGTGCTGATGCCAATCTCCGCTCCCATCCCGAACTGCCCTCCGTCGGTGAATCGAGTGGATGCGTTGACATAGACAGCGGCCGCATCCACTTCTCTCGTGAAGCGGCGGGCGCTGGCGAGGTCCTCCGTCAGGATCGCCTCGGAGTGCTTGGTCCCATAGCGATTGACGTGCGCGATGGCCTCACCGACGTCGGCCACCACCTTGACGGCGAGGATCAGCGAGAGGAACTCCGTCAGCCAGTCATCCTCAGAGGCCGGCTTCGCCTCCGGCACGTACCGGAGGGTCTCCTCGCAGCCGCGCAGTTCCACGCCCATCTCCCGGAGCCTCGCCCCCGCCCGAGGGAGGAAGCTGGCCGCGACCTCCCTATGCACCAGCAGCGTCTCCGCCGCATTGCACACGCTCGGGCGCTGGCACTTCGCGT
The DNA here is from genome assembly GCA_029821885.1 of Candidatus Hebobacteria bacterium. GTDB lineage: Bacteria > Armatimonadota > Hebobacteria > Hebobacterales > Hebobacteraceae > Hebobacterum. The sequence continues at coordinate 21,615 of JALGXV010000019.1, read as the reverse complement.
TCACCACGATGGCTTCGGCCTGGTCCAGGTCGGCCGTCGCGTCCACGTACACGTGGCAGTTGCCCTCGCCCGTCTCGATGACGGGGACCCTGGATTCCTCCTTGACGCGTTTGATCAGTCCGCCGCCTCCCCGCGGAATGAGCACGTCTACGTACTCCGTGCAACGCATGAGTTCCGCGGCGGCCGCTCTGTCGGTCGTCTCGATGATCTCAATCGCACCGGCCGGCAGGCCCTCTGCCGAACCTGCCTCGTTCAGGATGCCCACGAGAGCGACGTTGGAGTGTATCGCATCCGAGCCACCCCTCAGCAGAGTGGCATTGCCGGCCTTCAGGCACAGGCCGGCGGCGTCCACGGTGACGTTCGGCCGCGATTCGTAGATGATCCCCACAACGCCAAGAGGAACGCGCACCTGACTTATCTCCAGGCCGTTGGGCAGCCGCCATCCGCCGATGATCTCCCCCACCGGGTCGGGCAGGTGCGCAACCGTACGAAGACCCTCCGCCATGTCGGCGATACGTGCCTCGTCGAGCAGCAACCGGTCGATCGGCGTGGCCGTAGTGCCCCGCTCCTCTGCTGTTGCCACATCGCGCGCGTTCGCCTCCAGTATCCGCTCCCCGCTGGCCTCCATCGCCTCGGCCATCGTGAGGAGAATGCGATCTTTCTGCTCGCGCCCAAGCACAGATAGGCGCGCCGCCGCCGCCTGCCCTCGCCGCCCCTTTGCTGTCACCTCGTCTCTTACGGTTGTCGACACCCTACAGTATCACTCCACGAAATCGAGCTCCACCGCTCCGATGGTAACCCGGTCTCCGTCTTTCGCCCCCAGATCCCGCAGCCGGCGGATGACACCCATCCGCTCCAGCCGCCGATGGAGCTGACGCACCGCCTCCTCATTCCTCAGGTCCGTCATGACGACCACCCGTTCGACGTCATCCCCGGTGATCAGATAGCTCCCACTGCCCATCCTCGCCACGTCGAGCGGCCGCTTCGAGCGGGGCCGCTCCTCCCGCGGCGGCATTTCCTCCCGCGGCCGCGGCTGCTCTTCCGCGAGGAGCTGTGCCGTGCGTCCCATCAGCTCCCACACGCCCTCGCCGGTAAGGGCGGAGATGCGGAGTACCTCGTAGCCCTGCGCCCGAAGCGACTTCTCGACTGCCTCCAGCCTCTCGGCCGCCGGCCGCAGGTCGATCTTGTTGAGGGCGACGAGCTGCCTTCGCCGCGCCAGCTCCTCCTGGTAGAGCTTCAGCTCCTCGTTCAGCGCCGCGAAGTCCGCCAGCAGATCGCGATCGGGATCTGTTGGGTCCAGCACATGTATCAGCAGGCGCGTTCTCTCGACATGTCGCAGGAATCTATCCCCGCGGCCGGCCCCTCGATGGGCCCCCCGCACGAGTCCCGGAAGATCAGCTACCACGAAGCTCGTGCCCTCCTCCACTCTCACCACGCCCAGGTTGGGTACGAGCGTAGTGAACGGGTAGGCCGCGATCTTCGGTCGGGCCGCCGAGACCCGCGCGATCAGACTGGACTTGCCGACGTTGGGCAGGCCGAGCAGACCTACGTCGGCCAGCAGTTTCAGTTCGAGGCTGAGGCGGCGGCGTTCGCCCGGCTCTCCCTTTTCCGCAAACCGGGGAGTCCGCCGGGTGGCCGTGGCGAAGGAGGCGTTGCCCCTACCCCCCCGGCCACCGCGCGCCAACACGATCTCCTGTCCGGCATAGGTCAGGTCGGCCACGACTGAGCGGTCTGCGGAATCTCTGATGATTGTGCCCACAGGCACTCGAACGATCTCGTCGGCACCGTTTCGTCCGCGGCGGTTGCCGCTGCCTCCCCGGCCACCGTCGCCGGCCCGATGGCGAGCCCGATAGGTGAAGTCGACGAGAGTGCGAAGGCTCGGATCAGCAGTTCCCCTCACCTCGCCCCCACGACCGCCGTTGCCCCCGTCCGGGCCCCCGCGCGGAACGTGTTTCTCGTGCCGCAGACTGACAGCACCGTCGCCCCCGTCGCCGGCGGCGACCTCGATTTCCGCCTCATCAACGAACACTGCGCGGCCTCTGCCGGCCGGCACGGCCGTCAGTGGGCGGCTGGCAGAATGTGAACCCGGCGGCGGCCCCCAGCCTTGCCGACGAATTGGACGATCCCCTCAACCTTGGCAAAGAGAGTGTCATCGCGGCCCTGGCCCACATTCCGGCCCGGCCGAACGGGAGTCCCTCTCTGACGGACTATGATGGCGCCGGCGGGCACCAGAGTTCCGTCGAAGGCCTTGACGCCCAGCCGTTGCGCCCGGCTGTCCCGGCCGTTGCGCGAGCTGCCCATGCCCTTCTTGTGCGCCATCTCAGCTCTCCTTCTGCTTCCTGCGGCTCCGGCCCACAGTGATCTTCTCGACACGAAGCCGCGTGAGCGACTGGCGATGGCCCAGCTTCCGCTTGATGTTCTCCTTCGCCTTATAGGTGAACACGTCGATCTTCTTCCCTCTACCGTGGCCCAGGACGCGGCATGTCACCTTTGCGCCCTTTACCCAGGGCGCACCCAGCGTGACCTTCCCCTTGCGCCAGACGAGGCAGACCTGCTCGAGCTCCACCGTCTCGCCGGGCTCGGCCGCCAGCGCCTCGACCACGATATCCTCGTCCACCGACACGCGGTGCTGCTTCCCGCCAGTCTCCACGATGGCATACATCAGGCGTGGGCCTCCAGACAAGTCATCTTACCAAACGGCTGCAGGCATGTCAAACACCTGATCTCCCGATCCGCCGCGGCCGGTCACCGCCCCCACCTCAGGCCGGCTGGCGCCGGGACCTCCCCAGCCGCCTGGCGCCGCGTCGCAGCAGTCCTCGCTTCTTCGGCCCGGTCGCCGCGGCCGCAGCCTCGCTCGGCGCGGCCGGCCGCTCGGCCCCCTCTGCCCCTGTGCCAGCCCCCACGTTCGTCCGGCCTGGATCGGGCTTCGCCTTCGCGGCCGCTTCCGCAGCGCCGCCCTTCGCCGCAGTTTCCGCAACGCCGTCGCCCTTTGCGGCCTTCGCCTTGCGGCGGGGCCGTCGGCGCTTCCGAGTCGCTGCCGCCTTCCCACCCCTGCGCTTGGCCTGCCGTGTCGCAGGAGCGGCCCCCTTGACGTGCCCGCGCCCGAAAGAACGGCCGGCTTCGGTAAGCACAACCGTGGTCCCCGCTGCCACAGAACCCTTGGCATCCACGAGAATGCGGTAGCCATCCGCCCAGCCGTAGACTTCGTCCTCTTCCCCCGGCCGGGGAGAATCCACCCGGTCGAGCACTACCTCCTCACCGCGGCTGTAGACATGCACCAGCCGCTCGGCCTCGGCGCGAGATGCAGGCAGCAGCTCGTGCTCTTCGATTGCGAGATTATGGTCGGCGCGGATGTACAGGACGGTGCCGGCTCGCTTCTCCAGGGCGACAGCCCGGGCTCCATCTTCTCCAATAAGGATGTCCGCGACCCCTGCGGCTGCCCGTATCACCTCGACCTTCGCCTTGTCCTCAGCGGCCAGCCGATACGCGTCGCGCTCGAGCTTGAGGGCGATAGTGAGCGGACGACGCACCCGCCCGAGGCCAGCGCAGTGAGGGCATGTCTCAGTCAGTATGCCCATGAGGCTCTCCCCGCGACGCTTGCGCGTCATCTCGACAAGCCCGAGTGGACTCAGATGCAGTATCTTCGTTCGCTGCCGATCCCGCTTCAGCGCGGCCTCGAAGGCCTTTGTCACCCGGCTGCGGTTCCTGGCCCGCTCCATGTCGATGAAGTCGATCACGATGATGCCGCCCAAGTCCCTCAGCCTGAGCTGCCGAGCGATCTCCTCCGCGGCCTCCATGTTCGTGCGGAAGATGGTGTCCTCGAGCCCCTTCGAGCCAGTGTAGCGTCCCGTGTTAACGTCGATGGCCGTGAACGCCTCGGCCTGGTCGATGCTGATGTAGCCGCCGGCCTCGAGCCACACCCTCCGCCTCAGCAGGCGGTCCATCTCGCCCTCAATGCCGTACTTGTGGAATACAGGCAGCCGCCCGCGGTAGAGCTTGATACGCCGGCGAAGGTTCGGCGCGATCAGCTTGAGCAGCTCGACCGCGTTGTCGTAGACGCTCTTCTCGTCGATCAAGAGCCGCTCGACATCGTCGGTGAAGACTTCGCGGATCACGTGGTAGATCAGCGTAAGGTCTTGGTGCAAGAGAGCCGGCGCCTTCGCTGCACCCGCCTTCTTCGTCAAGCGGTCCCGCAGGTCGAGCAATACCTTCAGGTCGGCCTCCAGGTCTTTCCGGTCTCGGCCTTCCGCTTCTGTCCGGATTATCACACCGGCATCCTTCGGCCGGATCCGCTCCCCGATCCGCCGAAGCCGGTCCCGCTCCGCCCGCCCCTCGATCTTCCGCGACACCCCAATCTGGGTTCCGTGTGAGAGCAGAAGGACGAGGTATCGTCCGGGAAGGGCGAGCCGAGTGGTGGCCCGGGCTCCTTTGCCCGCGACGGGGGCTCGGACGATCTGAACCACAACCTCCTGTTTCTCCTTCAGGCGCTGGGCGATGGAGGCCGACCTCGGGGCGGGTGTCACCGTGACACCGTCGCGGCTGACGAAGCCCACGTCGTCGGCGGAGAGGAAGACATTGCGGTCGAGCCCAACGTCCGCGAAGGCCGCGTCCATACCTCGCAGGACGCTGACAACGCGTGCCTTGTATATGCTGCCGACGATACGGGGCTCGCGCTCGACATGCAGCTCGGCAAGCTGGCCGTCCTCCAGGATTGCCACCCTGGATTCGAGGTCGCTTGCGTTCACGACGATTTCCTTCCTCATGACTCTGTGCTTCTTTCTCGCCTGCTGCGGGCCCGCCTCCATCGCCGCCCCAGACCACCGCGGCGCTGTTTCGAGGGCTCCGCCGAGGCATAAAGGCCGGTACGGTGGTAGCGGACGAGGCGGTCGCCCTCGTCCAAGTGCAGCAAGCTCGCCAACTCCTGAGGCCGGGCACCACCGTGACTGCCCGTCTTCAGCCGGGCCCGCAACTCGATCTCGTGCGCTTTCGTTCTAGATACCTCCAGGCCCATGATCAGTGGTCTCAGATCGACCTCACGCTCCGGACGGCGGCCCCCGCGCTGAACGGGCAGCGTCTCCGATCTCATGAGGTCGCTCACGCGGCTGCTGAGTTCTTCCTCATCCAGTCCGTTTGAGACTATGATCCTGTACTCGGCCACGTCGACTTGCCCGAAGGTCTCCCGCTTCTGGTGTGCCGGGACTCTCCACACCTCGAGCACCTCCAGCCCGGATGGCAGTTGCCGATTCAGCCGTTGCTTGAGCTCATCTGCCTCCACCGGCTCGCTGAGATGAACGGCGAGCAGCTCGCCATCGCCAGTGGCGCCAAGTGGGAGCGGCGGCCCAAAACTCAGCCTCGGACGCGGGTTGTATCCCTTCGTGAGCTCCAGCGGGAGCCCGCCCCGTCTGAGCGCGCGCTCGAGCGTGCGCTTCAGATCGAGGTGAGAGATCCACCGTACCTGCTCGCCCTTCCGGTAGCGGCAGATGAACTGGGCCATCTCAGAGCTTCCCCCCGGTGATCGCCCTCTCTGCTTCCTCTCTGAGGGCGCTCCTCTCCGGCCCACACGACACGTGCTCCCAAGCGAGGGGCGCATCGTAGTCGAGATACGAGTTGGCGTAGTCGGCCATCGACAGAGCGGCCCCGCGGAAGGCCTGCTCCCAACGGCCGAAGTCGAAGTGCTCGCCCCAGGAGTCAAACCGCGCACCGCCGCGCCAGGCGGCCTCTATGGCGCCTCCCACCCTGCGGTCGCCGCGCGACACGGCCGCCTCGAGCGCGCTCGTGCCGGGGTCGGTCCAAGACAGTTTGATGTGCCGTCCGCGAAGGGCACGTTGCAGGATCGCATGCTTCCGTTCGAGGTCCTCGCGGCCGTCCTGACCCCCCCACTGGAATGGCGTGTGCGGCTTCGGCACAAACGTCGCCGCGCTCACCGCGATCTGCAGGCGGCTGCGGCGAGACCCCAGCACACCGCGGCCGAACTGCACCACACGTTGAACCAGATCTCCGATGGCCGCAACGTCATCGTCTGTCTCTGTCGGGAGGCCTATCATGAAGTACAGCTTGAGGCGCGTCCACCCGGACGAGAAAGCCGCCTCTGCAGCTGCGAAGAGCTCGTCCTCCCCCATCTGCTTGCCAATTGCGCGCCGGAGGCGCGCGGTGCCGGCCTCGGGCGCGAAGGTCAGCCCCGTCTTCCTCACCCGCTGAATCGTGTTGGCGAGCGCGATGGAGAAGGCGTCGGCGCGCAGCGACGGCAAAGCCAGCCCGATGCCCCGTTCTCCGAAGCGGTCGACGAGCTGCTTGGCCAGCTCCTGGATCTCGCGGTAGTCGACACTGGTAAAGGCCAGCAGAGAGATCTCATCATATCCGGTGCTCGCGAGCGTTTCCTCGGCCTGGCGCAGCAGGGTCTCCACGCGGCGCTCCCGCCGCGGCCGGTAGGTGGCGCCTGCCTGGCAGAAGCGGCAGCCGCGCGCACATCCCCTCATGATCTCGAGGGTGCCGCGCGCGTGCACTGTATCCAGGAAGGGCACGATCTGCTCCGTGGGGAACGGCGCCGCGTCGAGGTCCTCCACGATGCGTCGCTCTATCACTTGAGGCGCGCCATCGCGGGGCGTCACAGACGCGCGGGGGCCTCCGCCTTCATATGACACCTCGTATAGGCAGGGGACGTACACGCCCGGGATCTCGGCAAGCCGTTCGAGCGCCTCATGCCGCTCGGCCTCTGCCACGGCCTCGGCCATCTCGACGATGGCCTCCTCTCCCTCGCCCACCAAGATGGCGTCGAAGAAGTCCGCCATCGGCTCCGGGTTCGCCGCGCCCGGCCCTCCGCCAATGACGATGGGATCGTCCGCCCCGCGTTCGCTTGCCCTGACTGGGATGCCCGCCAGGTCGAGCACGTTGAGGACGTTCGTATAGGTCAACTCGTAGGGGAGAGTGATGCCGATCGCATCGAACTCGCGGAGCGGGGTACGGGACTCCAAACTGGTCAGCGGCAGGTCCCGCGACCGGAGCTCCTCTTCCATGTCGGGCCAGGGGGCGAAGGCGCGTTCGGCCGCGAAGTCCGGGGCGGAGTTCAGGACGTGATAGAGGATCTGCAGACCGAGATGGGACATTCCCACCTCGTACACGTCGGGGTAGACGAGGGCGAAACGCGCGCGCGCCGACGCGGTGTCCTTGTGAACCGCGTTCCATTCCCCGTCGATGTAACGCGCGGGCTTCGTCACCCGCGAAAGCAGCGCGTCGAAAGTCGAAATCTTTATCTCCACCTAACGCAGCAGAGGCGCCCAGCTGCCCCCTGCGTTCCCCAAACGGCCCACCCGGCGGCTCTGCTAAGCCGCAGCTGCCTCCATGATCTTGTCGGGGATGTCGAAGTTCGCGTAGACCTGCTGGACGTCGTCCAGGTCGTCCAGGTCGTCCATGAGGCGCAGCACCTTCTGGGCCTCCTTCTCGCCCAGAGTCACGCGTGTCTGCGGCACCATGGTCACCTCGGCGCTGTCGTATCGAACGCCCGCCGCCTCCAGCGCTTGCTTCACCGATTCAAGCCCGCCCGGCTCAGTTCGGATCTCATAGGAGGTATCGTCCGTCTGCAGGTCTTCCGCACCGCCCTCCAACGCGGTCTCCATCACCTGTTCTTCGGAGGCTACTTCCGTCGGCACGAGCACGATCCCCTTGCGGTCAAACAGCCACGCCACCGCGTTTGACTCGGCGAGGTTGCCCCCGTTTCGGGTGAACACACTTCTCAACTCGCCGACCATGCGGTTCCGGTTATCGGTAAGCACCTCCACGAGAATGGCGACACCACCTGGCGCGTAGCCCTCGTAGACGGCCGGCTCGTACGTGGCACCCTCAATCTCACCCGTACCTCGCTGGATGGCGCGCTTGACATTGTCCTGAGGCATCCCCGCCGCGCGTGCCTTCTCCACCCCAGCGCGGAGCCGAGCATTGGCGCCGGGATCGCCCCCCCCTTCCCGAGCCGCCGTGATGATCTCCCTAGAAAGCTTGCCGAAGACCTTGCTCTTCTGCTTGTCCTGAGCCTGCTTCCGGATCTTGATGTTGTGCCACCTGGAATGGCCAGACATACGCAGATCCTCCGAATCCCTTTCCTGTCAGATTCTATCGGATTCAGTATAGATTGACAAGCGCCGCCGCCCGCGGCCGATCTCGGCGAGGGTGGCTAGCTCTGCGAATCGGCCGCCAGACCCGCGAAGAAGAGATCCCAGAACGGGTCCTTCTCCGGCTCCGCGACGGTCTCTTTACGCCCCTTGCGCTTTGCCCTGACCTCGGACACCTCGCCCGTGAAGCGGCCCATCTGCCAGCTCTCAATGCCGACCCTCTGCCACGCTGCCATCACACCGGGCGCCGCCTCCGGATCTGCCGCCACGAGGAGCGTGCCCTCGCTGATGGCGGCCCAAGGGTCGAAGCCGAGCGCGGCCGAGACCTGAGCTATGTCCTCCGGAACGTCCACCGCGTCCAGATCGGCTTCGATCCCGACCCCGGACGCCGCCGCCATCTCCCACAGGCCGCCCAGAACGCCTCCCTCGGTCGCATCATGCATGGCGTGAACGCCGTCCACCTCGAAGGCGGTGAGGGCATCTACGACCACCGTGATTTGGTCCGAACGAGCGCACGCGCGCGCGACGGTCTGTTCGCCCAGCTCGGCTCGCAGGCGATCTCGGGAGAGGATGGCCAGCAGCGCGGCCGCCTCGATACTCGGTCCCTTGGTGAGCAGCAGCGCATCACCTTCCTTCGCACCGCCCGGCGACACCCACTTGTCCTTGTCTGCGAAGCCCCAGACCGCGACCCCGCCCACCGTGGGGATCGTCACCGCATCATACCAACCCGTGTGGCCGCCGAGCACTGTGATCCCGAGGTCCTTGCAGTGCTTCGAGATAGAGGTGATAATGGCCGTAGCGTCCGACTCCGGGGATGTCCGCGGCAGCAGGAGTGTGTAGGTCATGTACGTCGGCTTGACCCCGGTGACGGCCACATCGCTGGCGCCGATGTGGACCGTGAACTGCCCCATGATCTCCAATGGCAGGCCCGGCGCGGGGAAGATCGGATCCTCAGCGATTGCCATTACTCGTCCGTCGCCGAGGTCGAGGACGGCCGCGTCGAGGCCGGGGCCAGGTCCGACGAGCACCTTGCTCGACGGGGCGCCGAAGTTCCCGGCGAGGAGCTGCTCCAGGCGAGTGGGGGACGGCTTCCCGACGTAGGTGCTACTCACGGGAGAGCTTCCTGCCGAGGACCGACTCCACGTCCTTCACCTTGCCCTCCAGCCGCCCGCTGGCGCCCTTCCGGTCGTCGATGGCGATGTGCGTCAGCACCCGGGACGCGTCGTCCAGCATCAACTGGTGGCAGGTCATGATGAGCGCCATCACCTCGTGCGGCTCGCCTTCCACCGTCGTCTGCATCGCGCCGAGCTTGTAGGGCAGCCCCGACGTGTCGATCACGTCGAGCACCTTCGCAACATGCTCCCTGAGCTCTTCACCAACACCAATGGGAACGATTGAGAAGCTGGCTAGCATGAGAGTCCTCCCACCGTCTGCAGTCACCACTGCCGAGCCCAACCGGCCCCGGCAGCCGACGGCATACTTAGCTTGAGGGATGTTTGTCTCCTGCTGCAGCCAACCGCGCGGCGTTGATTCAGTGGCTCATCCGGCGGGCCGATATCTCCTCAGCCGCAGCGCGTTCGTGACCACGGAGACGGACGAGAAGGCCATCGCGGCGGCGGCGATGGCGGGGTTGAGCAGTGTGTGGAGAACGGGGTAGAGGACGCCCGCCGCAATCGGAATCCCCAGGCTGTTGTAGAAGAAGGCGAAGAAGAGGTTCTGCCTGATGTTCTGCAGCGTTGCCCGGCTGAGCTGGACCGCCTCGGGCACCAGGCGTAGGTCATCTCGGACCAGCGTAATGTCACCCGTCTCGATGGCGATGTCCGTGCCGCGGCCGATAGCGATGCCGACGTCGGCCTGGGCGAGGGCCGGCGCGTCGTTGATGCCGTCGCCTACCATGGCGACTCGCCAGCCCTCCGCTTGAAGTGCCTTCACGGCGCTCGCTTTCTGGTCCGGCAGGACCTCCGCCCGCACATCGTCGATGCCGACCTCGCGCGCAACGGCTTCGGCGGTCCGCGCATTGTCGCCGGTTGTCATCGCGACCCGCAGACCCATCTCCTTCAGCAAACGGACGGCAGCACTGGCCTCCTCCTTGGCAACGTCCGCCAGGCCGATCACACCGATGGTCTTGCCGTCCACGGACACAAGCGCGGCCGTCTTCCCCTCCCCTGCCAGCGAATCGGCGTGCTCCTGCATCGCGTCGACGGCCACACCTTGCTCGCCCAGCAGCCGGCCGGAGCCCACCAGCACGGTGGCCCCTTCGACGCGGGCGTTCACTCCCAGGCCGGAGATGGCCTTGAAGTCGACGGGTGCGGCAAGGTCGATCTTCCTGTCCCCGGCGGCCCGCACGATGGCCTGGCCCAGGGGATGCTCGGAATAGCGCTCCGCTGAGGCAGCGAGGCGGAGGACCGACCCCTCAGTCTGCCCGGGCGCGGCCACTATGTCGGTCACCTCCGGCGTGCCGCGAGTGAGCGTGCCCGTCTTGTCGAACATGACGGTGTCCACTGCCCCCGCAACTTCGAGTGCCTCCGCGCTGCGGATGAGTATGCCGAGCTCCGCGCCGCGCCCGGTGCCAACGACAAGCGAAGTCGGCGTGGCAAGGCCGAGCGCGCACGGACAGGCGATGATGAGAACCGCGACCGCGGCGACTATCGCGTAGGTCGGGTTGGGCCCGACGAATAGCCAGACGACGAACGTGATGATGGCGATGGCGATGACGATGGGAACGAAGATGCCTGCAGCCCTGTCCGCGAGCCGCTGGATGGGAGCCTTCGTAGCCTGGGCCTCCTGGACGAGGCGGATGATTTGCGCGAGGACCGTCTCTGCCCCGACCCGCGAGGCGCGAAAGCGGAAGGCGCCGCTCAGGTTCACGGTGCCGCCTACCACCAGGTCTCCCGGACCCTTCTCGACGGGCATGCTCTCGCCCGTCACCATGCTCTCATCCAGAGCCGACTCGCCCTCCAGCACCTCCCCGTCGACAGGCACGCGCTCGCCGGGTCTCACGACGACGATATCCCCTATGGCGACGTCTTCGATGGCGACCTCCACTTCTTCACCGCCTCGCAACACCAAGGCCGTCTTCGCCTGTAGGCCCACGAGCCGCCGGATGGCTTCGGAGGCCCGTCCTCGGGCCCTGACCTCCAGCGTTCGGCCGAGCAGAATGAGTGCGATGATCATGGTCGAGGTGTCGTAGTAGAGGTGGATCTCCGCACCCACGCTGACTATGACGTCCGGCCTGAGGGTGACCAGAAGGCTGTAGAAGTAGGCGGCCGAGGTCCCCACGGCGATGAGTGTGTTCATGTCTGCGAATCGGCCGCGCAGGGCCGTCCAAGCTCCGCGGTAGAACTGGGCCCCGGCCCAGAACTGAACTGGCGTGGCGACGACCAGCAGTGCCTCGGCGGGAACCGGGACGACGTGAGAAACGACGTGAATGCTCAGCATGATCACGGCAACGGCGGCGAGCGAGAACCACAGCTTCCGCCGGAGGGTGCGGAGCTCGCGCTCCCGCGCCTCCCGCTCGACATCCTCGGCCCCGGGCATGACGAGGCCGTACCCCACCGCCTCGACCGCCGTCGCGATCTCCTCGAGCCCGAGACGCTCATCGTCGTAGACGAGCCCGGCCTGCTCGGCGGCGAAGTTCACATTCACCTCCGAGACGCCCCCGATCTCACGGAGGGCGCCCTCCACCCGGGAGGCGCAGGCCGCGCAGTGCATGCCGGTTATCTTCAGGTTGACCCGCTTCTGACTCATTGTTCCGATGGTTTGCCGGACCCGAGGCCATCCCCTGTGACGGCACCCCCACAGGAGGCACCGAGATCACTCCACCCGGGCATTGGCCGCCGCGCTGAACTCCTCTCCTACAATGTGGTAAACATTGCCGTAGCGTTTCCTGCGTCACAGGGGGTGTAGTATGGGCGATTCGCGCCTCACTCGCATTGCATTGATTTCACTCCTGCTGGTTGTCGCCAGCGCCAGCGCGCCCGCACTCGCGACGGAGTATCCTGATGTGCCGAAGTGGCACTGGGCATGGGACTACGTCCAGGGAGTAACCGACGCGCAGATCGCTGCTGGGTACGATGACGGCCTCTACAGGCCATCGGTGGTCGTCAGCCGAGATCAGATGGCCGTCTTCATCGCCAGGGCGATGTGTGGCGGTGACCCCTATGTTCCCCCGGGGCCGCCTGAGGCGAGCTTCGATGATGTCCCGAACACCGGTCACGGCGAGAGTGGGACCGACCCCTATTGGGCTTACACGCACATCGAGTACGCCGTCGCAGAGAGCATCACCAAGGGCTACGAGGACGGCCTCTACCATCCAGAGTGGAATGTGACGCGAGGGCAGATGGCCGTCTTCATCGCGAGGGCGATGTGCGGGGGCGATGACTACGTGCCAGCGGCGCCGGGCTCTCCCACATTCCCCGACGTCACTTCGGAAGGCGAGAATGCATGGTGCTACCAGCACGTGGAGTACGTCGCCGACCAAGGCGTGACTCTGGGGTACCCGGATGGCCTCTACCACCCGGAGATCGCGTGTTCCCGCGATCAGATGGCGGCCTACCTGTGCCGCTCCTTCGACCTGCCCACTCCACCCCGCCCGTACCACATCACAGAGCACTTCCCGCTCGGCGGCGGAGACACGTGGACGTACGAGTCGTCGGAGGGGGTCTACTCCAGTACGGTGTCCGGGACTGAGGAGCTGTGGGGGACCCTGTACGCGCGTGTCGTAAGTTCGGAGGATGACGAGGTCGATTACTGGCTGGGTCAGCCAGAGGGCTTGTACCTCGGCGGCTTCTACTCCCCCGAGGATGGCACAATCAGTTTCAACCCGCCGCTGCTCATCGACAACGGCCTCGAACCCGGGGACAGTGGGAGTCAGTCGTCCGAAGCGTGGCTGGATCAGCGAACACTAGTGGGCAGCGTGGACTTCGAATACGCCTTCGTCGGCCCTCAGACCACGAGTGTTCCCGCTGGCACCTTCGAGGACTGTATGAAGCTGCGCATACGTGTGCAGGTGGATGGCGACGTGGACGAGTTCTACGTCTGGGCGGCCAGGGGCGTTGGCGTGGTCAAGAGGGACTCGGGCGCGTTCGGCGGGGAAGAGTGGGAGGTGTTGATAGCCGGTCAGATCGGAGGCACTCAGTACCCGGCCGAAAGCGGCCCCTTCGCGCTGGCCTACTACTGGCCTCTCGACGTAGGCAACACGTGGGTCTACGAGAGCGCAGAGGGCACCGTCGTCAGCCAGATCACCGGTGTGGACGAGATCGGCGGCGTCGAGGCCGCGCGCCTCAGCGATGGAGCGGCCGTTGAGGAGCCCGACCGGGACTACTTCGCAGAGGTCGACGGTGCGATCGTGTTCGTAGGCGAATACGAGAGCGATAGCGATGCACTGGTGACATTCTCACCGCCCATCACGTTGCCGACCTCCGTCTCCGTTGGCGACCATGGCGCCGAGACCACCGACATGTACGTGGAGGGAGTCTATCAGGGCTCGGGCACCTTCCACTGGTCCGTCGTTGCCGCCGGCCCGGTGACAGTGCCAGCGGGGACATTCGACAACAGCCTCAAGTTGCGAATCTCGCTGAGTTCGGCGGCCGAAGAGGGCGAAGCAAGGTACATGTGGCTTGCGCTGGGCGTGGGCGTCGTCAAGGAAGATGACACAGCATTCGGCGGCATATCGTGGCGCGCGCTGACCTCGGCGACCGTTGGGGGAGTTGACTACCCAACCGCGGGCCGGACCTTCGACATCACGGACTACTGTGACTTCACCGATCGCAACGAATGGTCCTACGAAGGGGTAGACTGGTCTCCGTTCTACACCGTGAATCCCGGCCACTCCTATGGCGGCCATGAGTGGGCGACTGTCAATATCTCAGTTGTGGACGGCTGGTACTACATCTGCCGCACAGATGCCTCGGGCCTGCATTACCTGGGCACAGGTGGCGGGATCGCGGGAGGCGAGGTGGGCCGCTTCGACCCGCCGCTCCTCATCGAGAACGGGCTCTCCCCTGGAGAGACGAGGGCACAGCCGACCGACGTGTACTACTACGGCGAACTGCTCGGCGGGGGGAGTCTGAGTTACACGTTCCAGGGGATCGAGGCCGTCGCCACGGAGGCCGGGCTGTTCTCCGACTGCATGAAGTTCGAGCTTACCCTCGCAATCGCTGAGAGGCCTACCTCCTCGGCGACCATGTACTTTGCTCGTTCCGTCGGACCCGTCGCCGGTGATGACTCTGGCCCGCCGTATTCCTTCAATGCGCCTCTGGGCTCTCTAACCCAGGCCACCATCGACGGCCGCAGCTATCCGCCCGGCGATACGCTCTACGACATTGCCGACTACTACCCCCTGAACATGGGCGATCAGTGGGCCGTCGAGTTCCTCGGCGAGGGGTCGTACGGCGCGGCCATCAAGGTGATCGACGGCACACAGTTCCTCACCGGCCTCGATATCGACGACACTGTCTACACGATGAGCTGGTACGGGAGCGAAGGCTACGACGGCGCAGAACTCGTCGCGCCGCGGCCTGATGGAGTGGCCCTGTACGGATTCGTCGATCCCAGCGAAGGGCCAATGGTCGCCAAGCCACCGCTGGTGTTGCCCAACGGCTCTATAGTCGGTGATTCCGGAGTGGGCTCGGGCACTCTCTACGCCTGGCTGATAGATCACTGGGAGAGCGTCGGCACCCTCAACGCTGAATGGCAGCTTCTCAACGCGGGCGCGGTTAGCACTCCGGCTGGCTACTTCCCGGACTGCATTCTCGTCCGATGGGCGGTCGACGTCGCGGAGGAAGAGCACATGGTCTCGTACTCGTGGCTGGCTCGCGATCTCGGTCCCGTTCGGCAGTACGAGGTGGGCGGACAGGACTGGGATGAGTTGATGGGTGCGACGATCCTCGGGGCGACGACACCGGACACGATCCCTGGCATCGCCCCTGTCACGGCCTTCGTCGACGAGGGCACCGCCGTGGGATTCGACTTCAGCGCCGGAACGAATGTGGCGCAGCCGGACGATCAGGATCTCAACTACCTGTACGTGGATCCCAGCCTCGCCTCCATCCACAGCTTCGATCCAACGGGAGTCTCGCGCTACATCGGCCACGGCGAATACGACTTCGAGGCGATCCAGACATACTCCACCTTCCTGCCGCCAGGCTGGGACATATGGGGCAAGGCCTGGTGGAGCGAGGGCATCGTCCTCGGCAGCGGATGGAGTGCCCTGGAAGAGACAGTCGTGGTCAAGACGCGAGAGGGCCGCTACGCGCTCGTCCACATCGTGGACGCGACGCCCACCCAACTCGAAATCGAGTACGTCTACCCGTATGGCTGGTTCGATTGGTAGAGAGTCCCGCACCACGCCGACCCTGAGGCGAGCGGGCCCCGCTGACTAAGCGGGGCCCGCCTGCTGTATGACAGATCCTCAGTGGTGCGACAGGCGGGGCCGCCTAGGTCACGCCGCGGCCGGAATCTTCTTCTCCCCACGCACGCCGATGGTCACCACCTCGACGGGCAGGTTCTTGCCTGAATCTCGAACGGCCTGCTCCACGATCCTCAGAAGTCCGCCGCAGCAGGGAACCTCCATGATCGCCACTGTGATCGAGCGGATGTCCGAGGCCGTGAGGATGCTTGCCAGCTTGTTGGCGTAGAAGTCAGCATCGTCGAGCTTCGGGCAGCCCACCACTACGGCCTTTCCGGCGAGCAGATCGGCGTGGTAGTCGGCGTACGCGTAGGGCACGCAGTCCGCCGTCACCAGCAAATCCGCCCCCTGGAAGTAGGGCGCATCCGGCGGCACCAGTGTGAGCTGCACCGGCCACTGCCCCAAGGCAGACGGCTGGCCGGTACGAGCTTCCTGCGCGGCCGGTGTAAATGCCCGTGCGGCGGTGCCGGGACAGCCGCAGGCAAGGCTCTCCGAAGCCTGGGCCGGGGCGTGTTCGTGCTCCGCGTCGGGGTCATGGGCGGCGCTCGGATCGCGGCCGATGCGCTCGAGGTGCTGCCGCGTCGCTCCGACGTCGTAGTCGTCGGCCTCCCTCTGCTCTATCCACAGCGCGCCCGTCGGGCACTCGCCGATGCATGCGCCCAGGCCATCGCAGTAGACCTCGCTGACGAGGCGCGCCTTCCCATCAACCAGCTCGATCGCTCCCTCGGCGCAAGCGATGGCGCACTGGCCACAGCCGTTGCACTTCTCCTCGTCGATGTGGATTATGTTGCGGGCCCTAGCCATCTCGTTCCTCCTGCGGATTGCAGTGTCATCAGCAGGATACCGCAGGGCCCGCTCCAAGCGCCTTGACCCAGGTCAAGAGCTGTCAGATCCTCATCCCAGCCGCGATCTGCTGGAGCACAGGGCGATCGAGGATGTCGATGCGCTGCCCCTCAACTCTTACGATGCGGCGGTCGCGGAGACGGCGGAGCGTGCGGGAGAGCGTCTCGCTCACCGTGCCGAGACGAGCGGCCAGGATGCTCTTCCGGACCTCAAGGACGACAGCGTCGCTCTTCGTGCGAACGGAGGCGTCGAGCAGATACTTGGCGAGCCGCGCCGATACCTCGCGAAGCGCGAGGGCATCCACCAGGGAGGCGAAGCCCCGCAGAAGCTGGCTGAGCGCCACGATCATGTTGACCGCGAGCTGGGGGCTGCCTTTGAGTAGGGCTAGGAAGTCATTGGCCGGGAAGCGTACTGCGACCGAGCGCGCAATCGCCTCGCAGTGGGCAGGGAAGTCGCCGCGGGAGAGCGCGGCCGCCTCTCCGAACGCTTCACCAGCGCGCACGATCCGCATGACCTGCTCCCTCCCGTCGGGCGACATCTTGAAGATCTTCACTTGCCCCTTGAGGAGAACCCAGAGCGCATCGGCCTCATCGCCTTCGGAGAAGATCGTCTGTCCCTTCCCAAACCGGTGTTGGGTGGCGATGCGAGCCAGGCGGGCCGTATCGCCCGCGGGCAGATAGGAAAACAGCTGCCATCCCTCCAGGTCGGATGCCGTGACCGCGCCCATGTAATTCCCTCCGTCATCAGTTGACTCAGGTCAAGGAGTTCCACGCCCCATCCCGGCTATCATGCATGTGGACACAGGCATCTCACCCTGTGATCCATGTGGGGAGCAGAGCGATGTGGAGCGAATGCCCGGGAGCGAAGCAGTTCAAGCAGCCGACGCCGGAGTTCATCCCCTGCCAGGTCTGCCACTCTGAGGTCGAGATCTGGACCGACGAGGCAGAGGCCAAGTGCGGCAGCTGCAGCACCGTCGTGTCTCGGGAGCGTCTCCAGGGCTGCATAGACCACTGCGAGATGGCGCGGGAGTGCCTCGGCGACAAGCTCTACAACAAGCTCGTGGCCGGGCGGCAGAAGTGACAACACTTCGGACTAGCTGAGCTCCTCGAGCGGCACCGGCAGGAACCCCCGCAGCCCGGCGGCGAATTGTCCCCCGACTTCGGCCACGAAGGCCTGCCCGGCGGGGCCGACTCCGTGTGGGAGTTCATGGCCGTGCTGTGATCTCGGCCCGGAGGGGGACGTGACGGACGAGCCGCCGGAAGGCTACGAGCCGGAAGCTGGACCGCCGTTCTGGGAGTTTCGGAGCTGGCTGAAGCGCCTGCTGTCACGCTGGCGGGGGCCGCGCCTTACCGAGCTGAGCGACATCGTTGCGCCGGATGCGCTCCCGATCTGCCGTGAATGCGTGCTGCCCCACGAGCAGGTGACGCAGTACTGCCCGAACTGTGGCGAGCCGGTCGGTCACTACAAGGCGCTGGTGTATCCTGACCTGATATGGATCTGGGGGCGAGCCATGTGGCGACTGATGGGTCGGCGCCGGGTTTCGCCTTTTGTGTGGGCCGGCATGGCGGTCTTCGCACTGAAACACCTCGGGGCAGGATTGGTGCTGATCGCCGAGCACTGGGTGGACCCGCCCCCCGGCGTATCAGATCAGGCCTGGGCGGAGTTCACCGGCACAGCTGGCACCGCGGTGATAGGGGCGATCCAGACGGTGGCAGCATGGCGCGTGCTGTCCGTGGCTCGCAAGCTGTGGGGCAGTTGGCGCCTGGCCCCGGGCGCCCAAGGCGAGGCGTCCCCTATCGAGCTGCACTAGCCGCTTCGCAGATGGCGATGGCTTCGACATGCCAGGTCTGTGGGAACATGTCGATTGGCTGCACGCGGCGACAGGGGTAGCCGAGTTCCGCCAGGTGCTTCAGATCGCGGGCGAGGGTGGCCGGGTCGCAGGAGACGAGGATGATTCGGCGCGGCTGCAGCTTGGCCACAGACGCGGTGACGATCGGACCCGCCCCTTTCCTCGGCGGGTCCAGCACCACGACGTCAGCCGTGCGGCCGCGCTCGACCCATCTGGGCAGAACTCGCTCCACGTTGCGCTGGTAGAACGTCACATTGCGTAGAGCCCAGGCGCGCGCGTTCGCCTTCCCATCACTCACCGCTGAGTCGGCCGCTTCGACCCCGAGCCCGCGCCGAGCTTCTCTGGCCAGCGGCAGGAGGAGCGTGCCCACCCCGCAGTAGAGATCGACCACGCTGTCCCCGCGGCCGACATTCGCCCACTCTCCCACCAGGTCGACCGCACGCGCGGCCTGCGCGGGATTGGTCTGGAAGAAGGAGTCGGCAGATACCCTATAGGCGTGGTCGCCGATCTCTTCCAGCAGATGTCCTTCCCCCATGACGAGTTCGGCCGGCGAACGGTGCACCGCGGCTCGTCCTCGCCTCCTGGCGAACAACACGCCTGCCACCTCCGAGACGTCTTCGGAAAGCGCATCAGCCAGTGGTCGCGCGAACGCAGGCTGGCCCTCGCAGACCAGAGTGACGAGACCTCGACCTGACGAGAAGGAGATGAAGGTCTCGACACCCAGGAGCAGCGACCGCTCTCGGCCGCCTTGATCGATGGGTGGGAGGAGTCGCTCGACGGCTGTGCGGATCTGCTCAGAGAGTGGATGCTGGAGCCTGCACTCCGTCAGTCCGATTATCTCGTGTGAGCGAAAGCGCGCGAGGCCGAGGGCCAGTTCTCCCGACTCGTTCACGGCGGCGCTGTACTGCGCGCGGTTGCGGTAGCGCCAGGGCTCGTCCGTCCCCCACGTCTCGGCGACCTCGACGTCTGTGAGCCCACCAATGCGCTGGAGCGCGTCGCGCACAATTGCGGTCTTGTGCCGGAGCTGGGCTTCGTACGAGACGTGCTGGAGCTGACAGCCCCCGCATTCCCCGAAGTGCGGACAGGGCGCATCAACGCGGTCGGGCGACGACTCGATAACCGATCGGACGATGCCGCGGGCGAAACGCCGGGAGACCTCTGTGATCTCCACCTCGGCCTCATCGCCCGGGCATCCCCATAGGGCGAAGACGGCCATGCCCTCATGCCGTCCGACCGCCTCGCCGCCGACGGCGAGAGAGTCGAGCCGGAGCCTCACAGTCTGCCCTATCTCGAGCGGGCGCTCGGCCATAGTCACCTCAATGGGGGGCAAATGAAGATCGGCCCAGACATGTTCGCCGTCGAATCCCGCCGGTCCTGGGGGAGGGAGTGACGGACGCCTCAGCGAATAGCATGGCCGACCTGAACGCGAGGAGGAACACGGTGAAGAAAGGCATCAATTACTGGTCTTTCCCGGGTGGGCTGGAGGGAAAGAAGGACATCGACGAGGCGATCGCAGAGGCGAAGAAGCTCGGCTACGAGGGCATCGAGGTCTGCCTCTTCCCAGAGGGGCCGCTCAGCATCGACATGTCCGATGACGACGCGAAGGCTCTTCGGAAGAAGCTCGACAAGGCGGGGCTGTCGGCGGCCTCGGTGACGACCGGGATGCTGTGGGAGTACCCGCTGACGTCGAGCGACGCGACGGCGCGCGAGAAGGGAATAGAGTGTGTCAGCCGCTGCCTGAAGGTCGCCAACATCCTCGGTGCCACCGGCATACTCGTGGTGCCGGGCGCGGTGGAGGTGTTCTTCAACCCCGCCATGGAGGTCGTGCAGTACGACGTGGCCGTGCAGCGCGTCGAGGATGCTATGAAAGAGCTGGTTCCGGTGGCCGAGAAGAACAAGGTGGCCATCGGCATCGAGAACGTCTGGAACAAGATGTTCCTCAGTCCGCTCGAGGCTCGCGACTTCATCGACAAGTTCGGCAGCGAGTACTTGGGCTGGTTCTTCGACGTCGGCAACATCCTGCTGCTCGGCATGCCGGAGCAGTGGATCCGCATCCTGGGCAAGCGCATCAAGAAGGTGCACGTCAAGGACTTCCGCCGGACAGTGGGCAACCTCGACGGCTTCGTCGATCTGCTCGAGGGCGATGTCAACTGGCCCGAGGTCATGAAGGCCCTGAAGCAAGTCGGCTACGATGATTTCCTCATCGCGGAGATGATCCCCTACTACAACCATGCTCCGGAGACCAGGCTGGCCAACACCTCCCTCGCGCTCGACAAGATACTGGCGATGTAGCAGAGAGAAAGCAGAGGCGTTCGACCGAAGCGCTCCCGCGCGTTACGCGGGAGCGCTTCGGTTCTCTACGAGTTACGCGCCGTGGGCGCGGAAACGACGTCAGGGATCGACCGACTCAACCTCCCGCGCCATCTCCAGCCCACAACCAGCGAGAGCCTGCCCCCACGCCGCCCGCCACCTGTCTATAGAGTACACCCCAGAGACGATCTCTCGCTGCTCCTCCCCCACCTTCCGGCGGTTCGGGTAGACGGCCTCCATTGTCTCGACCAGGCTGGCGACCATCGGCAGGCAGTGCGGGCCGGGGAGGTCGCGGAGGCCGGCGACGTAGGTGCAGACGGTGGCCGTGCCACAGGCCATACTTTCGAGCGCAGCCAGGGACGTGCCCTCGCCACATATGGATGGGATCAGCGTCATCTGAGCGCTCGAGTAGATGGCAGCCAGCTCGTCGTGGGGCACTGGTCCACGGAACACGACGCTGCGGCCCAGGCCGCGCTCCTCGACCTCGCTCTTCAGGGCCTCCACATACTCCCGCTGACCTCCGCCGCCGACGATGAACAGCGTCGTCTCCGGATGGCGGGGATGGAACTGGGCGAAGGCCTCGATCGCGAGATGGATGCCGCGGCTTCGGAAGAGATTGCGAGGCACAAGAATGGCGTTCCGCTCGCGCAGCTCCTGCGCCGGCTCGGCCGGCCGGAATGTCTCGGGGTTCACGCCGTTGGGGATGAACCATGCGCCGGGAGCAACCAGGGAATACATGCCCTGGCGCGGCTCGATGCCCAGGCCCATGGCGCGCAGGAAGTGCGAGTCATTGGCGATATAGAGGTGAGCGCGGCGAAAGGCGAGCTTGGTGAGCCAGGCCTTGATGAAGCTCTTCGGTGAGCCCGGCACATCGTCCCAGAAGACTCCATGAGAGATTCCGACGCGCAGGGGACGCCGCGCGAACAAGCTCATCAGATCCAAGGCGAGCAGGTAGTGCGGGTAATGGCAGATCACCACATCGTGCGCGCGCAACTCTCTGCGAAGGCGGAACAGCGCCAGCGCCTGCGTCCAGAACTCCAGCGGCGCGCCGTGCCAGGGATTCGGCACGAAGGTGATGTCTCCGCCATCGGTGTCGGCCTTCC
>JALGXV010000438.1 GCA_029821885.1 Candidatus Hebobacteria bacterium | reverse complement strand
CGCGGTGTCGGTGCGGCGGCCGTGCTGAGCTTGGCTGGCGGCGCGGCCAAACCCGGACGAGGGCAACAGGCGAGGCATGAGATGAGTTCCGAGAACACTTCCCGCAGCAGGCCCAGCATCGTCTTCATCTTGCTCGACGACATGGGCTGGCGCGATCTCGCCTGCTATGGCAGCGAATTCTACGAGACCCCCAACATCGATCGGCTCGCCGCCGAGGGCATGAGCTTCACCGATGCCTATGCCTCCTGCCCCGTCTGCTCGCCCACCCGGGCGAGCGTGTTGACCGGCAAGTACCCGGCGCGGGTGGGAGTCACCAACTGGATCGGCGGGCACGAGCGGGGCAAGCTCATCAGCGCTCCCTATACCGACCACCTTCCCCTGGAGGAGACGTGCCTGGCGGAGGCGCTCAAGGCCGGCGGGTACACCTCCTGGCATGTCGGCAAGTGGCACCTGGGTGGCGAGCCCTACTTCCCCGAGAACCACGGCTTCGACGCCAACGTCGGCGGGTGCGACTGGGGCTATCTCCGCAATGGCTACTTCAGCCCCTGGGGCATCCCGACCCTTGAGGACGGATCAGAGGGCGAGTACCTGACCGACCGCCTCACCGAGGAGGCGGTCCGGCTCATCCGCGGCTGCGGCGACCGGCCGTTCTTCCTCCATCTCTCCTACTACGCCGTGCACACGCCCATCCAGGGCAAGCCCGAATACGCCGAGCACTTCGCGGCGAAGGCGGAGAAGCTCGGCCTCGACAAGCAGGAGACTTTCGAGGAGGGCCCCTTCTTCCCGGTCGAGCACAAGAAAGACCGCCGCCTCAGACGCCGCCTCGTCCAGTCCGATCCGCGCTACGCCGCCATGATCCAAAGTGTAGACGAGGGCGTGGGCCGAATCCTGCGTGTCCTGGAGGAGACCGGCCGCGCCGGCAATACCATCGTCATCTTCACCTCCGACAACGGCGGCCTGTCCACCGCGGAGGGATGCCCGACCACGAACCGCCCGCTCTCCGAAGGCAAGGGATGGATGTACGAGGGCGGCACCCGCTCGCCGCTCATCATCAAGTGGCCCGGAGTCACCCGGCCGGGCAGCCGGTGCGAAGTGCCCGTCACGACCCCGGACTTCTACCCCACCCTCCTGGAGGCGGCCGGCCTCGACCCCCTCCCCGAGCAGCACTGCGATGGTGTCAGCATGGTTCCCCTTCTGCGGGGCGGGAGGAAGCTCGACCGCGAGGCGATCTTCTGGCACTACCCCCACTACGGCAACCAGGGCGGCACTCCCGGCTCGTCGGTGCGGGCAGGGGACTACAAGCTCATCGAGTTCTTCGAGGGCGGCCGGCTGGAGCTGTACAACCTGCGCGAGGACATCGGCGAGGAGCGCAACCTGGCCGACGCGCAGCCGCAGATCGCCAAGCGGCTCCACGACATGCTGCGAGCCTAGGTCGCGGGCGCCAGGCACAGAACTTGGGGCCTCATATGGTGCGCACACGCCATTCCGAGAGACGTTCTGTCACGTTGATCTGGGCCCTGGGCGCGTGCGTGTGCCTGGTGCTGATGAGCGGCTGCGAGCAAGAAGCGATGGAACTGCATCAGCTCGTCCCTCAAGAGGCCAACGGCTGGGAAGTCGCGGGCGAGGGTGTCATCTACGACCGGGAAACGCTCTTCGACTACATCGATGGCGGCGCCGAACTCTACCTCGCCTACGGCTTCCGGCAGATGCTGGCCGCTCGCTTCGAGCGGCAGGGCCATCCTGCCATCGTGGCCGACGTGTTCGACATGGGCTCCTCGGAAGATGCCTTCGGTGTCTTCAGCGCCGAGCGCCAGGATCCCGAGGCGGGCATCGGCCAGGGATCGGAATACGCGGCCGGCCTGCTGCGCTTCTGGAAGGGCCGCTTCTTCGTCTCGGTGTGGGCCGAGGAGGAGACGGCCGCAACGACGGAGGCGGCGCGGCAGCTTGGGGCGAGGATAGCGGAAGCCATCGAGCCGCCCGGCCCGCCGCCGCAGTTGCTCGACCTGCTGCCCGGCGAGGGCCTGGCCGAGATGCGCCTCCGCTACTTCCACGACCATCTTTCCCTCAACCTCTATTACTTCCTGGCCGAGGAGAACATCCTCGGCCTGAGCGCGCAGACGGAGGCGGTGCTCGCGCCCTACGAGACCGCGGAGGGGACGACTCGTCTCCTCCTG
>JALGXV010000171.1 GCA_029821885.1 Candidatus Hebobacteria bacterium | reverse complement strand
TACCGCTGTCCTCGCGAAGGCGGGACGCGTTCGAGGGAACCACCCCCTGTGCTCGTTCACCGCGGCTGGCCCTCTGGCCGATGAGCTGATAGGCAAGCAGCAACCCCTTCGCGTCTGGGGCGCCCTGGAGGCGCTGTGCGAGCATGACGGAGTAGTTGTGCTGATGGGTGTTGGGCTGGGCACTATGTCCCTTCTCCATCTGGCGGAGCAGAGGGCCGGGCGGAATCCATTCCGCCGATGGGCAAACGGGCCCGACAGGAACACCATGGAGGTTGAGGCGGGCGGGTGCTCCGGAGGTTTCGGCAACTTCGAGCCAGTCTTGGCGCCGCTGGAGAGTCAGACGGAGGTCGGCACGAGCATGTGGCGCGTCTTCCCCGCGCAGGCCACGCTTGACGCCGCCGCGCGAGCGATCCGCCGGGACCCGATGATCACACACTGCGGCGATCCGGAATGCGGGCGGTGCCGTGACGCCGCGGCCGGTGGCCCGGTTCTCGAGGGGAGCGATAGCCAAGGCAACGGGAACCGGTAGCCATGTCTGTGCACGGCATCTACGAGAACATGCCTGTGCGCTGCGCGAGGCGTCTAGGCCAAAGGCCGCTGATAGGCCCCTGATACTGGGGCCGGGTAGTCACCCAGTGGTTTCTGGGCCGGTGATCTCTTCGATGCGCGTCTGCGCCTCGCGCGCGAATATGCTTTCTGGGCTGAGTTCGGCTGCGCGCCGGAGGTGCTCAAGGGCCTGGTCGAGGTTGGACTTGAGAGAGTGATAGAGCACGCCGATGCGGTACTCGATGTCGGCGAACTGGGCATCGGGGTCGAGGCCTAGGCTCTCCCAGCCAGACATGTTGTCGAGCGCCCTGTCGAAGTAGTCTGTTGCTCTCGCCGTGTCGCCTTGTAGATGGTAGACCCACGCAATGCTCAACTCCGTGAGCTCGGGTACGCCGGCCTCCGCGGTGAGCCTCAGTATTCTCTCGAGTTCATTGATGGATCGCGCCCAGGCGCGGTCTCGCTCGGCCCAGACGAGGGCCCTTCCTGCCGCCGCCTCCACGCTTTCCGGGTTCAGCTCGAGGCAGCGGTCAAACGCGCGTTGAGCCGCATCGAACTGACCCAGCGCATACTGGCACTCGCCGAGCGTGCACCACGCCTGCCAGTCACCTTGTGCGGTGCTGACGACCTCCTTGAAAGCCGCCGTCGCCTCGCCCAGTCGCCCGTGCTGCAGCGCGTCGATGGCGCGCTTGCGGATTCCGCGTGACCGGAGCCATGACAGGATGCCCATGATCG
Organism: Candidatus Hebobacteria bacterium; assembly: GCA_029821885.1. Lineage (GTDB taxonomy): Bacteria > Armatimonadota > Hebobacteria > Hebobacterales > Hebobacteraceae > Hebobacterum. Next base: position 5,246 of record JALGXV010000171.1, on the reverse strand, counting down.
GTCCCCCCTTTCAGTCGCGCAGAGCGGCTGGTCGCCTCCCCGAGCCGCGTTGACGCGCGGCCTGCACGCAGCATATGATACCACGTAAGCCTGTCCAGGCATTAGCTCCTCAAGTCGGGAGGCCACTAGCGCCATGTTCACCCACAACATCTTCCGAAGCCTGCGAGTTCGCGCACTGGTCGTCCACGACGGGAGGATGCTGATCCTGCCGCGGCCGGATGTGGTCGGCGGAAATCCGCCACAGCCGGGGGCGGCGCCCGGCGGAGGTCTACGGCCGAACGAGACCATGTTCGAGGCGGCCGAGCGGGAGGTGTTCGAGGAGAGCGGCCTCCGAGTGAAGGCGAAGTTGATCGCCTTCCTGCGGGAGTGGGTCGTGCCGGGGCATTGGCCGCTGGACCAGACGCGGGAGATGCTGCTGGCGCATGGCGTCCCGCGGGAAGAGACGGCGCAGAGCGATCATGCCTACGCCTTGGAGGTGTGGGTGTGGGCGCACCTCGTCGACGGGGAGGGCAGTGAACCTGACCGGGCGGATGTGATCGAGGGCGCGTGCACGTGGGTGCGCTTCGAAGATGTGGAGAAGGAGCCCGTGTTTCCAAGGGAGCTTAGGGCACTCGCGCGGGAGCTAGCGGGTGGGCGAGTGCATGTGGGAGTTCCACTGTTCACCTCAGGGCTGGGGGATCCGTGGGACGAGCCGGATTGGGAGGCGTCCTGGAGTTCAGCACACGCAGAGCGCGGCCCTTGACGCGCGAGCCCTCTCTCGCTATACTATCGCACACTTAATCAGCCATTCAGGCGGAAGGAGGACGTGGATATGGCAACGGCACACACCGCGAGCCGAATATCGCGTCACTTCCTCACGCCTGAGGCCGGATAGCCGGCGGACCTAGCAGTCACCGTTTGTCTCTCGGCAGGAGGCGGACTCCTGCCCTTCGGAGTGCGCCACGGGCATGAGGCTCGTGGCGTTCCGCATTTCCCCCGACGTCAGGGTCATGGCGTCACATTTCCCCACTATGGAGAGATAGCGGTGATACTGCATCTGCGTGAGTCGTACGGACGAACGGCCGGAGAAGAAGCCCGCCTGAGTACGTGTGACGGAGGGTCAGCCATATGCCTGATTCTCTGATCGAAGGGACGGTGGTAGAGAACCGAGGTGCACATTTCGAAGTGCTCGTGGACGGGCAGGTGGTGAGGTGTTTGCTCCGCGGCCGACTGAAGAAGGGCAGGCAACGGCACGCGACCCCACTCGCCGCGGGCGACCGTGTCAGAATCGCTGCGCTCGAGCCTGGACGCGGGGTGATCGAGGAAATCCTCCCGCGGGACTCGGCACTATCTCGCACCGCGGCGGGAAGCCGACCGCTGCAGCAGACATTCGTAGCGAATGTGGACCAGGCGGTGATCGTGTTCGCGGCGGCCGAGCCGCGGGCGGACCTGTTCATGCTCGACCGCTTCCTGGTGGTCGCAATCGCAAGCGAGCTCGAGCCGCTCGTGTGCATCAACAAGACAGATCTGGTGGACGGCGAACCGCCGCATGCACGGTTCGCTGTCTACCGCCAATGTGGCTTCCGCGTGTTGCTTACGTCGGCGGAGACCGGCGACGGTCTAGAGGACTTCAAGACCACGCTGAAGGAGCGGCGTTCGGTGCTCTTCGGCCCGTCGGGTGTCGGCAAGTCGTCACTGATCAACGCGGTGGCGCCGGGGCTGAAGCTGAAGACGGCCGAGATTGGAGATGTGACGCACAAGGGGCGGCACGCCACCACCTCCATCAAATTGGTGGAGCTGCCCTTCGGTGGCTGGGTGGCGGACACGGCGGGACTACGTCAGTTCAGCTTCGTGACAGAGTGCCGCAAGAAGTGTCCGTGTGACCTACCGCCGGCAGAGGTCGAGGAGTGTCCCTTCAGGACAGGGCCGAACTCAGTGGTGAAGTCGGAGCACGTCGCGGCCGCCTTCCCCGATGTAGTGGAGTATGCAGGGCACTGCCGCTTTAGCGATTGCGCCCACGGAGACGAGCCGGGGTGCGCGGTGCGAGAGGCGATGAAGGCAGGGAGCGTTGAACCGCGGCGGGTGCAAAGCTACTTGCAGCTCACGGGCGGGAAGACGTGAAGGATGCGCGCCGAGAGCGGGAGGAGACATGACAGATCAGGTGCGGGTAGAGGGAAAGCGGGTCGTGCTCCGCGATCCTCGGCCGGAGGATGTCGAAGCGCGGGTGCGGTGGGAGACTGTCGAAATCGAATGGCAGAACTGGGATTGGCCCTGCGAGGGGCCGGTCGAAGCGCTGACGGAGGCGCGAGTCAAGAAGTACGCTGCGAGCATAGCGGCCAGCATCGCACAGCCACTACCGAGTCCGAGGAAACGGCTCTGGGTCGAGCGCATCGGCGGCCCGCTGCTCGGCTGGGTGAACCAGTATCACTATGACCCAGAGGCACGGGTCACCTGGGTCGGCATTGACATCTGCGAGTCCGCTTATTGGAACCAGGGCCTGGGGACGGAAGCGCTGCTGCTGTGGATCGATTACCTTGTCGAGAGTCTGGATCTGGAATGCCTCCGCCTCGGTACGTGGTCGGGCAATCAGCGCATGGTTTGCTGCGCGGAGAAGTGCGGGTTCGTCGTGGACAAGGTGAACTCCGGAAGTCGGGAAGTCCGCGGCAAGCGGTACGACGGGCTTGAATTCGTGCTGAATCAAGAAGCCGTGAGCAAGCGAAGGGGAGGCGCATGATGAAAGACAGACATAGGGCTGTTCTACTCGGGTGTGGTGCGAAGAAAGGAACGAGAAAGGAGCCCTATGAGCATTTCAGATCGGAAGGAAGGAGACGCGATTCGAAGCGCGATTGACTGGATTCGCGAGCACGTCGAGCTACGCGGGCTGAGCGAATCACCTGCAGAAGGGTAGAGGGCGAGTGAGCATCAACAAGGTCAGCATGTACGATGTGGATTCGCACATTGCGGAGGCGTACGACAGTGACTGGGAGACGGACACAGATGATGTGGAGGTGATACGCGAGTTCATGGCGGGACAGGGAACGCTGCGTATCCTTGAGCCCTTCTGCGGCACCGGGCGGATCTTGCTCCCTCTGCTGGAGGACGGCCATGAGTTCGTGGGCATTGATCGGTCGCAGGCCTTCCTCGGGCGGCTACGGGAGAAGCTCTCGCGGGTGCCGGTGGAGGCTCGGCGCCGGGCGACGCTTATCGAGGGCGATGTGATCACACTCCCGTGGCCAACTCGCTTCGATCTCGTTGTGATGGGCGGGAACTGCCTCTATGAACTCGGCACCCCCGAAGAGCAGGAGCACTGCATCGCCTCCGCGGCGGCCTCGCTCAAGCCTGGTGGGCACCTCTTTCTCGACAACGACCACATGGAGGGGGAACTGGCGGAGACCTGGCGGAGGCCGGGCAGGCACGATCATCTGGAGCCGTTTACGTGCGAAGATGGCACAGTGCTGAAGTTCGAATCTGAGACGATCTGGTATGACGCGCCCCGCAGGTTGCACCGTTCGCGCAGGTACACGACTGTCACCCGACCTGATGGGTCATCACAGACCATTGACTTCATCGTCCAGAAACACCCCCCAAGTCTAGCCGAGATGCGTTCGTGGCTGTCCGCCCATCGGCTTGGTGTGGTATTGGCCGACGAGACGCCTGAGCGCGCCACGTACTGGGCGCGGAGGGACTGTTGATCCTGTGGAGACGCTTGCCGTAGATGACATCCAGCGGCCGCTGGTGGAGGTCGCAGTCACGATGGAAGCGCTACCTACCGCCGTCTCAGGGGAGTGGGAGCCGCGGATCACCGCGGTGAAGTGAGGCGCAAATCGTCGTCGCGCTGAAACCGAAGCGCTCCCTGGAGCGTAGAGAGAGATGGGGAGCGCTTCGGCGCGTCCAGGGGGCAGTGTGCGCGTGACGGAATCGGGAGGCCTGAGGATCAGGAGGGCATCTCCCAGGGCCGGCGGTCAGATTGGGTCGCAACGGGCCTTGACAAGGTATTCCGCTTACTGTATAATTCGTATTATGAACTATTTGGATGGAGAACTGTGCCATGGCGCGCACGCGAGATGAAGACGTTGCGCTGATTGCGGGGAGCCTGCCGCAGGTGATGGGGGCGCTCATGTCGCGCCATCCGCTGCGAGCTGGCGCTCTGGATGTCACGATGGCACAGGGCCGCGTACTGATGGTGGTGGGCTACGGAGGGGGCTGTACGATGAGCGAGCTTGCTTCGAGGCTCGGGATCGGGGTGAGTGCGGCCACCGGACTGGTGGACAGACTCGTCGAACGAGGGGTCCTGGAACGAGAGCCGGACCCGGCCGACCGGAGGGTAGTCCGTGTTCGGATGTCGCCGGCGGGCCTCCGGGCCGCCCAGGAGTGGTACGCGGCGCAGGTGCTCCACATGGGGGAGGCCCTGAGCACGCTATCCGATGAAGACATCCGCCGAGTCGCGGAGGCAGTGGAGATCCTCCGTCGAGCAACAGTGGAGGAGACCTCTGCGAGTGACAGGGCGTGACGCCCTCTGGCAGTGATGGCGATGCCATGTGCAGTCACACGAGCTTGCTGAAACGCAAACACTCACTTCGACGTATGGGAAGATAGCAGAGCGTGCCGGCGCGTCCAGGGATTGACCGCGCGCGCGGAGAGACTGGCAGAAGTCAGAAGGAGAGGTCTGCGGGATGCGAAGACGATGGAAGCTGATTCTGTTTGCCATAGTGCTGCCTCTGGTCGTCATTGGCGGGTGCGGCGCGTTCATCGCGCAGAAGATGCGCCCCAAGGACGAGCCCCCCAAGACGGCCAAGGTAGCGCGCGGCGATGTCGCGGTCACCGTGCGAGAGACGGGGCGCGTCGAACCCATCAAGCGCGTAGACGTGAAGTCGAAGGTGGCCGGCAAAATCATGGAACTCGCCGTGGATGAGGGCGACGCGGTCACCGACGGACAGCTGATCGCGCGGCTGGACGTGCCCGAGGTGGAGGCACAGCGGGATCAGATCAAGGCCCAGCACGACGCCGCGAAGGCCCGCTTGGTGCAGACGAGGCTTTCCTGCGAGCAGAGTCGGCAGATGATCGAGTCGCAGGTGGCGCAGGCTGAGGCAGGTCTGGAGGCGGCTCGCCTCTCCCTCCAGGAGGCCACGACACGCCTGCAGGATGCACAGCGTCTTTATGAGGACCAGAAGCGCCTGCTCGAGATGGGCGGATACGTTTCGGAGAACGCAGTGGAATCGGCCCAGGCGGCGGTCGACCTCGCCGCCCAGCAGGAGCAGACGGCCAAG
>JALGXV010000170.1 GCA_029821885.1 Candidatus Hebobacteria bacterium | reverse complement strand
CTTGCTCTGCAGCAGCGCGAGTATCGCGGCCGAACCATCGAGTGCGACATGGATGACAGCACGTTCATGCTGCTGGACTTCGGCGATTCGGTGTTCGCCACGGTCTACGGCACGGTGAGCGGCGACGTCGCTGTGGGATTCCACCCCAGCATCTTCGGCACCGACGGATCGCACGTCGTGGGTCAGCACGCGGAGATGTTGGAGTCCCATGTCTTCGAGGACATGATGCAGCTCGTGGACTGGGTGCGGGATGGGACGCCCTCGATCGCGACGGCGGAGCATGCGCGGCACGTGATCGAGATCATCGAAGCGGCCTATCGGTCAGCCGAGGCCGGTGAGACGCAGGAACTCCGGACCGCGATGCCCGAGTAGACGGACCGGAGCACAGCATCGCCACCGGAGAGGGAGGTGTCGGGTGTCGCTGAGGACCGGCTTCGCCGAGACAGATATCACTCCGCCGCTGGGAACTCACAAGATCGGGTGGATAGTGGATATCGTGATCGAAGAGATCGCCGATCCGCTCTCCGCCCGGGTCGCGGTGATCGAGTCCGGCGACGGAACGGTCGCCTTCATCCAGCTCGACACGCTCTGCATCCGCTGGACGCAGACCGACGACACCCGCCGCCGCATCGAGGCCGCCTACGGCTACCCGGGCGCCAACATCATGGTGGCCGCGACGCACAACCACGCCGGCCCCGCGGTGGCGCACTGCGGCGATGTCCGCCGGGATGATGCCTACATCGAGACGATGGTCGGCAGAATCGTCGACTGCTTCGGCCGGGCGCTCGACAGTATGCAGGAGGCGGAGATCGGCTTCGCCAGCGTGCCCGAGTGGACCATCTCCCACAACCGCCGCGTGGTTATGCGCGACGGAACGGCCAGCACCCACGGGCCCTTCCGCTACCCCGAGGCCCTGCGTGTGGAAGGTCCGATCGATCCCGAGGTCGCCGTCGTCGCGGCCCGCGGCAAGGGCGGAGAGCTGCTCGGCGCCGTGGTGAACTTCGCCTGCCACCCCACCGACCACGGAGGGGACACCATCGCCTCCGGCGGGTTCCCCGCCGCGCTCGTCCGCGAGATGACGGGCCGCGGCTGCCCTGTGACCCTGTTCCTCAACGGCGCGTCGGGTAATATCTGCTCCGGCGACCCGTACCGCGGCGTCGAGCTGTCGTTGGAGCAGATGGGCCGGGCCCTCGCAGATGATACGTCTAAGGCAGTGGACGCGATGTCGTTCACCGATGAGCTGACGCTGGGCGCCCGCTCGCGCACGATCCAGCTTCCCTACCGGAAGGCTACCGAGGAAGAGGTCGCTGGAACGGTGCGGGGCGCGCAGCGGTTCGTGGACCCGGCCGCCTATGACCGCGGCATGCCCGCGCTATTGAAGCGCATCGAGGAGCGGAAGACCCAGCCCGCGGAGGTGCAGGTGCTCTCGCTGGGTGATTGGGCGTTCGTCGCCATCCCGGCCGAGTACTTCGTGCAGCTCGGCCTCCGCATCAAAGAGGAAGCTCATCCCACCCACGGGCTCGTTGTGAGCTGCGCCAACGGAATGGTGGGCTACGTGCCGCACAAGGGGGCGTTCCCGCGCGGCGGCTACGAGACCACCTTCACCCAGGGCGCCGCGCTGGCCCTGGAGGCCGGCGACATGCTGGCGGACGCTGCCCTCGATCTCATCGGCGAGCGCAGCCGCCCGTAGCGACAGCGGGTCCGCTCAGCGGTGGTACTCGTGGCGACAGCGAGTGGGGCCCGACCTACCAGCGGCGGCGGCCTCCGCCCCGATCGCCGAAGCCTCCCCCGCGCTCCCCTCGCTCCCGCCGCGGCCGGGCTTCGTCCACCCGCAGCACGCGGCCCTGGTACTCGCGGCCGTTCACGGCCTCCGTCGCCTCCGCCGCTTTCTCCTCGGGGAGATCGACGAAGCCGAAGCCCTTCCCCTCGATGACACGCACTTCCTCGACGGGCCCGAACTCAGCGAACAGGTTGCGCAGGTCGTCCTCCGTCACCTCATACGGCAGGTTCCCGACGTACAGGCTCTTGGTCGCCATGGCGACTCCTCTTCGCCACCGTCGCCTGGTCTGGTGGCGGCTTACTCCCTCATCTGCACGTCAGCAGCAGAGAGCCGCGGTCACCCCGTGCAACGGCTCCACGCGCCAGCCAGGCCCGTCAGCGGGCACACCGAGGACGCACTCGCAGCCAACCCCTTATTCCGGCGACGGCCCGCCATTCCTGCGTCTGCTTTGCCCATCTGCGGAGTCCGGGCCGCCCTGGGAGGGAGTACCAGACACAGAGCCACCGCGGTGGCTCTGGCTCGCGAGGTGCACATATCGCATCAGGACGACCCCGGCCCCCTGCCCTCCAGCGCGGCCAGTTCGGCGGGGGTGTCGATGCCGGGGGAGGCGCTGGCCACCATCACGACGCGGATGCGGTGGCCGTGCTCCAGCACGCGGAGCTGCTCGAGCCTCTCGGCCTGCTCCAGCGGGGTGGGTGAGAGGTCGCCGAGTTTGAGCAGGAACTCCCGGCGGTATACATAGAGGCCGATGTGCCGGTAGCGGGCCATCTCCGCGCCGCCGTCGCGCACGAAGGGAATCGGCAGGCGGGAAAAGTAGAGCGCGAAGCCGGCCTGGTCCAGCACCACCTTCACCACATTCGGATTTGCGAGGTCCGCCGTTTCTTCGATGGGCGCGCAGAGGGTGCCCATGGGTATGGAAGCGTCGGCGGCCAGAGGCTCGACGGCGGCGTCGATGGAGGCCGGATCGACAAGGGGCTCGTCGCCCTGGACGTTGACCACCAGGTCGCAGTCGAGGCCCCGGGCGACTTCGGCCACGCGGTCGGTGCCGGTGGGGTGGTCGGGGCGGGTCATGGCGACCTCGGCGCCGATGCTGCTGGCGGCGGCGGCGATGCCGGCATCGTCGGTGGCCACGATGATGCGGTCGCACCGCCTGGACTGGACGGCGCGCTCGTAGACGTGCTGGATGAGCGGCTTGCCCCAGAGCTTGGCGAGCGGCTTGCCGGGGAAGCGAGTGGAGTGGTACCTGGCCGGGATGACGACGACGGCTTCAGTCAACGGTGTCCTCGTGCGGCCGGATGGCGCCGCGGCCATTGTACTGCCGGCCGGGTAAGGCGTCAATGGTGCTGGATCTGGTCGCGGCGGAGTGGCGGAATTCCGCCGGTCAGGCTGTGGAAAAAGGCGTCGCCCATGTTGACAACGGGTAGCGTTTCTGATACGGTAACAAATTGTCGCCCCTGGCGCCACCCTGAGATCGCGGCAGGGGCGAATTAGTCCGCGTCTGTGCTGCCGACAAGGAAGTCATGCCTACCGTCAGCCAACTTGTGCGAAGAGGACGGAAGAAGAAGCGGTCTCAGCCGGCGCCAACCGTGCGGTGGGCGCTTGGGTGGCAGTTCAACGCGACCGATCGGCGCTATCGCCGGGCCCCGGGGCCGCTGAAGCGGGGGGTCTGCACCCGCGTCTATACGGTGAGCCCGAAGAAGCCGAACTCGGCGCTGCGGAAGGTGGCGCGGGTGAGGCTAAGCAACCGGATCGAGGTGCTGGCCTACATCCCCGGGGAGGGGCACAACCTCCAGGAGCACTCGGTGGTGCTGGTGAGGGGGGGCCGGGTGAAGGACCTGCCGGGCATTCGCTACCACATCGTGCGGGGAGTGCTCGACACGGCCGGGGTGGAGGACCGCAAGCAGGCGCGGTCGCGCTACGGCACCAAGCGGCGGAAGTAGCGAGGCGATAGCGTCCGGGCGAAGCGCACCGCGGCGCCACGCCGATCGCGCATACACCTCACTACATGTGTGTATATAAGGATGGGGGGACAGGCCCGGTTGCGCCGTGAGATAGCCAGCAAGAGGACAAGGGTATGCCAAGGAAGGGACCGGTCGCGCGTCGGGTGCCGCGGCCGGATGTTGTGTACGGAAGCCGTCTCGTTGCCCGGCTGATCAACCAGGTCATGCGTCGGGGGAAGAAGAGCACGGCTGAGGGCATCGTCTACGGCGCCATGGAGTTGGTGGCGTCTCGCAGCGGCCGGGATCCGCTGGAGGTGTACGAGGAGGCCCTACGCAACGTGATGCCGTCGTTGGAGGTGAAGCCGCGGCGCGTGGGCGGAGCCACCTATCAGGTGCCTATGGAAGTGCGGCCGACGCGGATGCTGGCACTCGGGTTGCGCTGGATGGTCAGCACCGCCCGCAGTCGGCCGGGGCGTACGATGCAGGAGAAGCTGGCGGCGGAGATGATGGAGGCCGCTTCCGGCCAGGGAGCTTCGGTAAAAAAGCGAGAGGATACCCACAGGATGGCGGAAGCCAACCGGGCCTTCGCTCATTATAGGTGGTAGTTCGGGAGCGCCCGCGGCCACGCGGGTGGCAGGGGGCCATGGGCCATCGACGGCCGGGGTGCCCTGCGTGAAACCGAGGTAGCCTGGCACAGGCAGTCGGGAGGTCTCTGCCGACTTCCGAACAGCCACCACAAACCGAGTCGGTGACCTATGGCGCGCGAGTTTTCGCTCGACAAGACGCGTAATATCGGTATCGCGGCGCACATTGACGCCGGGAAGACCACGACCACGGAGCGGATCCTGTTCTACACGGGACGGGTCCACCGCATGGGCGAGGTCGACGAGGGCGCCGCCACGATGGACTGGATGGCCCAGGAGCAGGAGCGGGGCATCACCATTACGGCGGCCGCCACCACCTGCCACTGGCGCGATCACACGGTCAACATCATCGACACCCCTGGGCACGTCGACTTCACGGTGGAGGTCGAGCGATCGCTCCGCGTGCTCGACGGTGTCGTTGCGATCTTCTGTGCGGTGGCCGGGGTTCAGCCCCAGTCGGAGACGGTGTGGCGGCAGGCCGACAAGTACGGCGTGCCGCGCATCGCGTATGTGAACAAGATGGATCGCACCGGAGCCGACTTCCACCGCGTCCTGCACGCGATGCGGGAGCGGCTGGGATGCCGGGCCGTGGCGGTCCAGCTTCCACTGGGCCAGGAGGCCGAGTTCCAGGGCGTCATCGATCTGGTTCGCATGAAGGCGATCGTGTACCTCGATGACGAGGGGAAGGAGTTCCGCGAGGAGGAGATCCCGGAGTCGATGACGACGCTGGCCAATCGCTTCCGGGAGGCCATGCTGGAGGCGGCGGCCGAGACGGACGAGGAGCTGATGGACAAGTACGTCCACGGCGAGGAGATGACCGAGGAGGAGATCCGCCGGGGGCTGCGGCGGGGCGCGCTCCGCTACATGATGGTCCCCGTGCTGTGTGGGGCCTCCTACCGCAACAAGGGCGTCCAGCCCCTCCTCGACGCGATTGTCGACTACCTTCCCTCTCCCCTCGAAGTTCCGCCCGTCCAGGGCATCGATCCCCGCACCCGCGAGCCGGTCTCCCGAAAAGCAGATGACGACGAACCTGTTTCCGCGCTGGCCTTCAAGGTGGCCGTCGACCGCAATGTGGGCCAGCTCGTCTACCTTCGAATCTACTCCGGCTCGCTCAGCCGCGGCGCGACGGTTCACAACTCCACCCAGCAGACCAAGACCCGCGTCGGCCGGCTGCTTCGCATGCATGCCAACCGGCGGCAGAACTTGCAGGAGGCCTTCGCGGGCGAGATCGTCGCGGCCGTCGGCCTGGACAAGGCCAACACGGGCGATACGCTGTGCGATCAGGAGGCGCCGGTCCTGCTGGAGAGCATCACCTTCCCCGACCCGGTTATCTCGGTCTCGATCGAGCCCGCCACCAAGGTCGAAGAGGTGAAGCTGGTGGAGGCCATCCGGGCGCTCTCTGGGGAGGACCCGACCCTCGAATCGCACACCGATCCGGACAGCGGCCAGATCATCCTGTCCGGCATGGGCGAGCTTCACCTGGACATCATCACCGACCGGCTGAAGCGGGAGTTCCAGGTGAGCGCGAACATCGGCCGGCCGCAGGTCGCCTATCGAGAGACCATCAGGGGCACGGCGACGGCCGAGGGCAGCCACATCCGGCAGACCGGCGGGCGGGGGCAGTATGGGAAGGTGACGCTGGAGGTAAGTCCGCGGGAGCGAGGAGGCGGACTCGTCTTCCTCGACCGCACCAGGGGCGGGTCGGTACCGCGAGAGTTCATCCCGCCCATCGAGGAGGGCGTGCGGGAGGCCGCCACGAGCGGCATCCTGGCGGGCTACCCGGTGGTGGACGTCGAGGTGACACTGATCCATGGACAGGTGCACGACGTGGATTCCTCGGAGCTGGCCTTCCGCGTCGCGGGCGGGGAGGCGTTCCGCAGGGCCCTGAGGGAGGCGGATCCGGTTCTTCTCGAGCCCATCATGAGCATCGAAGTCGTGTGTCCGGAGGATCGGATGGGCGATGTGCTCAGCGATCTGAACGGACGGCGAGCACACGTGACCGGGGTGAAGGCCTCGCCCGGCCGCACCGAGACTATCGACGCGCTGATCCCACTGGCCGCCGCATTCGGATACGCAACGGCCCTGCGAAACGTGACGCAGGGGCGCGGCACGTACACGATGGAGCCCTCCCACTACGCGGAGGTGCCTGAGGATATTGCCCGGAGCATCGTTCCGGGCGACTATACCGTCAGCGTGGCCTGACGAAACCGGCCCGAGAGGGAGACACAGACGATGGGAAAGGCGAAGTTTGAGCGGACGAAGCCGCATGTAAACATAGGGACGATTGGGCATGTGGACCACGGGAAGACGACGCTGACGTCGGCGATCACG
>JALGXV010000169.1 GCA_029821885.1 Candidatus Hebobacteria bacterium | reverse complement strand
GCGGACGCGGGAGCGCCAGCAGGTCGGCTGCTTCGTGGCCGAGGCCGACGGCAAGATCGTCTCCCTGTGCGACCTCCAAGCGAAGCCGACCGACACCACCGGCTCGTATGTCGGCTTGCTCACGGCCGATCCGGCGTATCACGGCCGGGGCTTCGGGAAGGCGGTGCTGCTGAGCGCGGTGGAGCGGGCCTACGAGCGGGGCATCGACCGGGTCGATCTGCACACTTGGCCCGGGAACCTGAAGGCGGTGCCGCTGTACAAGAAGTCGGGATTCATGTGGTCGCCGGACTCGGAGTGGGGTGTCTACATGCAGAACTTCACGCCCGCCGCGCGGCGGCAGCCAATCGCCCGCGAGTTCTTCCGCAAGCACGACTGGTATCGCACCATCCAGCGCGACCTCTCGCTCGCGCCCGACGAGAACAAGCGCGGCAAGGTGCGCGTGTACGAGTACCTGTGGGAGGAGGACGGCGAGCGGCTGCGCATGGTTTACGACCGCAACTCCTGGGGCCTGGTCGAGATGGAGACCGATGACTTCGCGGCCGGCTGCTTTCTGGAGGAGGAGAAGCTCGTCGCGGGGCTTCCGCAGCAGATCAAGTGGCGGATTGTCAACCACGGGCGCGAGCCGCTGGACGTGGTGCTGGTCGCGAGCGCCGACGAGGGTGTATCCCTCGACCACAAGGAAGTCCTCCAGGTCCGCGGCAGGGCCGAGGTCGAGGCCGGCTTCGAGGTCGATCCCGATATGAGGGAGAAGGAGAAGGACCCTCGCGCCGCAATCGTGCGCACCGACCTGCTCGTCAATGGCGAGCCGATCACGCTGCAGGCCGGCTTCCAGGTGAAGCAGCCGGTGCACTTCTCCCTCCACGGCGACGGCCTGCGGCCGAACCGACCGGAGCCGGTTGTCATCCAGTGCCGCAACGAGCTGGACAAGCCGGCCCGCGTGAAGGTGCGGGTGACGCCCAGCCCGGGCGTCGAGCTGGATCGCTCGACCGCCTCCGTGCGGCTCCCGGCGAAGGGCTCGGCCGAGCTGCCGATCACCCTCAACGCGAAGAAGAGCGGCACGGCCGCGCTGAAGGTGGAGGCGGAGGCGACGGCCGGGCGGCGAACGGTGCGTCCGAAGAAGGCCGACCTCTACGCCTCGGTGTTGGAGGCGGGCGAGATCGTCGGGCGTATCGAGAAAGATCATGCCGTGCTCGAATCGGCCGCGCTGCGCGTCTCCATCCGACGCCAGAACGGCTGGATGGCAGTCAATGACAAGCTTCGCCAGCGGCACGAAGTCGCCGCCCTGTGGGCTCCGCAGCTCGGCCCGCCGTTCAGCTGGGACGAGTTCTTCGAGACCCGCTGCGAGGCCCGCATTGAGCAAGAGTCGGGTCGCGCCGTGGCCGTCCTCACCACGCCCTCCATCTACCGGCCTGGGGTGGTGTTGGAGCAGAGGATCGCGCTCTCGAATCTGCCGCTGATCGAAATACGATCGAGTGTGATGAACGGCTCCACGGCGCGTCTCGATGTTGAGTTGCGCCGGGGGGCTGAGTTCCGAACGCACCGCGGGCAAACTGCCGTCCCAGGCGACGGAGGTGTCGTGCGCGCTCGGCGCGGCGGGGCCGGGCGAAGCTTAAGCGAGCACCGGCCGGCCGATGAGGGTAAGAAGTGGGCTGAGGGCTGGATCGCGGCCGAGGATTCCGATGGAATCGCGGCTGGGCTGCTCTGGGGCGCCGCTCAGCGCGTCGACTGCGGCGACTGGGGCTCGCACATCACGCAGAGGCTGCCGGCCGCCATGCCGGGACAGTCGGTGGAGGCCGAGCCGGTCTACGCCTTCGTCGGCGATGGGGATCACTTCACCGTGCGGCGTTGGTGGCAGCTTCTCCACGGCCCGCGCCAGGACCGCGAGCAGCGCCACGAGCCGACGCGCCAGCCCTTTGAGTTCGGACTGCGCCCGCGGCCCGCGATCATCCACGGCCGCAGCGCAGAGGTGGAGCTGGCGGCCGAGTCGTTCGGCCGACTGGAGCTCTCCGGCGGCCTCTCGGCCGAGGCGCCCGAGGGCCTGCGGGTCCGCCCGCGGCGGGCCGAGTTCAAGCGCGCGGGGCACGGCCGCAAGCGCGCCACGAAGGTGCAGCTCAGCCGCGCTGCATCGACCCCCGAGGGCGGTTACTTCGTGGACTGCACGGCCCGCATCGATCGCGCGGTCTATCGCGAGCCGCAGCCGGTGATCGTGCTGGGCGATCCCAGGCGCGAGGTCACCGTTGAGCAGACGGGCGAAGAGGGCGAGCTGTTCCGCCTCGAGAACGGCGTGCTCAGCCTGGCCGTCGCGCCCGCCTTCAAGGGCTCGGCAGTGTCGCTTCAGCGCAATGGCGAAGAGCTTCTTCGCTCGGCCTATCCAGACGCCCGGCCGCTCGGAACGGCAAACCCGTGGATGGGCGGCATTGAGCCGCACTTCGGCGGGCTGGACTCCGGGCAGCTGGCCAAGGAGCGCTTCACGGCCCGGGAGATCGAGCGGCGCGGCCGGCGGGGGATCGTGTGGCGGGGCGTGCGCGTGTCGTGCTCGCCCAAGCACGAGCGGAGGCGGGAGGACCGGCTCGCGCTCGACTATCTGCTCGCGCCGGGAAGCCGCATCTTCGCGCTTGCCATCAGGACGACCCACCGCGGCGGCGCGGCCACCTGGCTGGAGGGCAACTTCAGCGTGTGGCCGGTGCTCGGCGGCAGCTATCTCGACGCGGTGATGAGCGGCAGCATCGACCCCCGCACCTCGCGGCTGCGCTGCCGGCACGGCGGCGATATCGAGGGGGACCGGTGGGCCATCGCCGAGAACCCGAAGGCCGGCGAGGCCGTGCTGATGGCGTGCTCGGGTGTGGAGGCGGGCGTCAGCGCGGACATTGTTGGGCGGGACGGGTACTGCCTGCTCGCCAACGCCTGGGGCAGGCACGAGGCGAAGCAGACGCGGGAGTCGGTCTTCTTCATCTCCTACCTGCCGGCCGGTTGCGCCCGCGATCTGGCGGAGGCGCTGTCGGAGCTGAAGGAGCTGCCGTAGGAGAGCGCCTTAGTCCTTCGTGTTGAGGTGGATGTTGCCGCTCGTGGTGGAGATCTCCACCGACCCGGCGCCCGCGCCGAGGCGGGTGCGGGCGTGGCCGCGGCTGATCTCCTGCCACCGCTCGCCATGGATGGTCCCCGAGGCGGTCTTCGCCTCGACCTCGCAGTCGGAGGAGGCGGGCAGGGAGACGGTTGCGTCGCCGCTGCTGGTGCGGGACTCGATCTCGCCTGAGAAGGGCCGAGCGACCTCGATGGCGATGTCTCCGCTGCTGCTGCTGACGCCGATGTGCTCCCCGGCCACCGCGGTAATGCGTACGTCGCCACTGCTGCTCCGGGCGCTGATCCGGTCGGCCGCCATCTCTTCCAGGCTGACATCGCCGCTGCTGCTGTTCACGCTGACTTCCTGGCTCTGAATCCCGGCCAGCCAGATGTCGCCGCTGGTGCCCTTCGCGGTCGTCGCCGGGCCGCGCAGGCCCGACAGCGAGATGTCGCCGCTGGTGGCACGCGCCTCCACCGACCCGTCAGCGTCCTCCACGCGGAGGTCGCCCGAGGTCGAGGAGACCGCGACCCGACCGCCGCCGCTGCCGGTGACTCGAACGTCGCCGGACGTTGCCTCGGCCTCGATCCCGCCATGGATGTCCGTCACGCTGATGTCAGCGGAGATGGCCCTGATGGAGAGCGCTCGCTCCGGCGGCGTCTTCACCACCAGCTCCACGCTGACATGGGACGGCCAGCGCTCGCCCTTCTCGAGCGCCACCCAGATCCTGTCGCCCGATTCTGCCTCGCGGGCCGAGCGCACTTCCACGGGCTCGGCGCGGAGGCGGGCCGCGGCCTCGTCCTCGCCGCGGGCGTAGATCACGTACTCCACGATCGTCTCCGGGCCACCCGGTACGACCTTCACGCGGCCGGCGATGTTCTCGATTCGAAGCCGCTTGTCTTCGGTGGGCTCCAGCGTGCGGGTGCGCCGCGCCACCTCGAAGCGCGGCTGTCCGGCAACTTCGATCTGCTCGGCGAGGTCCTCAACGGCTTCGCCGAGCCGTGCGCGTGCGCAGTTGAACCCCCAGAGGATGGCGTAGGAGCACGCGAACGCAAAGACAACTGCACCGACCACTCGCCAGCGCATCGGTCTACCTCCCTCTCCAGATGCCTACATATCTCCAGACGCACGGGCGCAGCAGAAGGTTTCAGCTTCGGCTCAGAAGGCTCCGAACCGCGTCATCGCCACGATCTCGTGGTAGCGCTCGGCCACCTCTTCCGGTGAGAGGGCGAAGAGCCGGTCCAGCGAGAAGTCCTCCACCGTGAAGGAGGCCATCACCGAGCCCGCGATGATGGCCCGGCGAAGGGTCTCGTCATCGGTCGCGCCACATCGAGCGAGGTAGCCCACCAGGCCGCCGGCGAAGGTGTCGCCCGCACCGGTGGGGTCGCGAATCTCCTCCAGCGGATAGCCGGGGGCTGTGAAGTAGGAGTCCCGCGACATCATGAGGGCCCCGTGCTCCCCCTTCTTTATCACCACAACGCCCGGCCCGGCGTTGAGCACCCCCCGCCCGGCCGCGATGAGGTTCGACTCGCCGGTGAGCTCCCGCACCTCCGCGTCGTTCATAAGCGCGATGTCGCACCGGGCCAATACCTCGAGCAGCGTGTCCTCCGCGTTCTCGATCCAGAAGTTCATGGTGTCGCACACCACGAGCTTCGGCTGGCGGATCTGGTCGAGGACCGAGAGCTGGAGCGCGGGCTGGATATTGGCGAGGAAGAGATAGGGCGTATCGCGGTAGCTCGCCGGCAGGTCGGGCCGGAAGTCCTGGAAGACGTTGAGTTCTGTGGCGGTGGTGTGCGCCTGGTTGAGGTCGTACTCGTAGTAGCCGGCCCAGCGGAACGTCTTGCCGGGGGCGCGCTGGAGGCCGGCGAGGTCGACGTTGCGCTGCGCGAGCCTGGCGACGTGCTCCTCGGCGAAGTCCTCTCCCACCACGCCGACGAGCCGCACCGGCGCGAAGAAGCTCGCCGACACCGAGGCGTAGCTGGCCGCGCCGCCGAGCACCTCGCTCGTCTCTCCGAAGGGTGTGCGCACCGAGTCGTAGGCCACTGAGCCGACGATCAGGACCGGACCATCTCGGCACTCATCCTGGAATGACATTCTCAGACTCTCCCCGCCTTTCGTTAGATGTCGAACTCGGCCCACAGTGGGCTGTGGTCGGAGGCCTTCAGTAGCTCCGGATGCCGGTGCACGCGGCAGGCTTCGAGCTTCTCCGCAAGTGGTTTCGACGCGAAGATGTAGTCCACCCGCGCCACCCGGCGGTGCTCGCCCAGCGTCAGGCCGGGCGCAGAGGGGTTCCGCTCGCGGAAGCAGTCCAGCCATCCGGCCCGCTCGACGGAGCCGATGATCTCGCGGGGGCCGCGCCCCAGCTCCGAGTTCCGACGGATGTGGGCCCTCGCCACCGGGTCGCCCGCGGTGAGGCTGTTGAGGTCGCCGCACATCGCGCACAGCCGCCGCCGATAGGGCCGCATCCACTGCAAGAGCAGCCTCGCCTCCCCCCGACGGGAGGGGTAATCCGGCCGCAGGTGCGTGATGAACAGCGTGAAGGTCTCCCCGCTGGGGGCCTCGATGTCGACCGCGCCCGTGGTGTGCAGGAACATGGTGTCGAGGCCGAGGTTCCGATGCCCGAGAATCGGCAGCCGCGAGAAGACGGCGAGATCGAAGCCCGAGTTAGCCCGGAAGAGCAGGCCGCGCATGCCTAACTCGCGGCCCACCCGACGGAAGGCCTCCCGCCGGTTGCGCCGCCAGTAGCGCGCCTCCTGAATCGCCGCCACGTCGGCCTCCGCGCTCTTGATCACCCTCAGCACGGTGGCCAGCCGATCCGGCAGCGCGCCCTCCAGCACGTTGTAGCTCAGCAACCGGAGCATATCAGGTCAGGAGTATAGCAGGGGGGCAAGCGCCCGGCAAGGCGCTCTGGGCCAGGCCTCCAGGGCCTCTCCCGGCGGATTCGTGGCGGGCGAGGCGGTCGGCTCGGCTGCAGGGAATGCTGGCGGTCGCGGGAGGGAGCGCCACCTGGGTCGGCGTGTGTGCAAAAGCCCTCTTGCTAAAATGCCAAATCAGGGTATAATGCAGAGCAGTAAGCCCGTAAGGGCAGGCGAATTTAGAAGGCCGTAGGACGTCGGGGTGAGGAACACGCTAAACACGCTGGCCGATCTCCGTTCCCACGATGCTTTCGGAAAGGAGACCGGCACATGATCAAAGGCACAGTCAAGTGGTTTAACGACAGCAAGGGCTTCGGGTTCATCGAGACCCCTGATGGTGATGTCTTCGTGCATCACTCGGCGATCGAGGGCCAGGGATTCCGTTCCCTGCGCGAAGGCCAGGAAGTCGAACTCGAAGTGGGCCAGGGCGACAAGGGCCCCCGGGCCACCCGAGTCCGCCCGCTGTAGTTCGGACTGTCGCTAGACGAACCGGGGCTCCGGCTTCTGCCGGAGCCCCTTTCTTTTTGTCTGTCTCGGGGCCGTTCCTGACGGCCAGCGAGGA
>JALGXV010000018.1 GCA_029821885.1 Candidatus Hebobacteria bacterium | reverse complement strand
CGACGCACTCCACTACATGGTGTCGAAGGGAGGGCAGATCGTTCTCCATGGCTATACGCACCAGTATGGCTCCGCGCCCAATCCCTACACCGGTGCCACCGGTGACGACTTCGAGTTCTACCGGGTCGAGCTGGACGAGGATGGCAAGACGACCTACGCCGGGCCGGTGCCGAGGGACTCGAAGAGCTGGGCCGCGAAGCGCGTGGGGAAGGGCCTGGCCGAGCTCGACAGATGCGAGTTGACCCCAGTCGCCTGGGAGACGCCCCACTATGCCGCGTCGGCTACGGACTACAAGGTCTTCGCCTCGAAATTCCCGCTGACCATTCAGCGTGTCCTCTGCTTCGACCTGCCGATCCCGCCAAGTGGCTTCAAGGGAAGCGGGCCGCCGTCGTTCTTCGGCGGCCAGCTTTTCCCCTACGTGATCGAGAGAGACATTTACGGACAGAAGGTGCTGCCGGAGAACCTCGGCAGCTATGAGCCCGATCCCTGGCCGGGACACCGCCTGTGGCTGGTGGAGGACATACTCCGATGCGCGGAGAAGAACACTGCTCTCCGGGACGCCTGGGCGAGCTTCTACTTCCACCCGATCTACGACATGGCCAAGCTGCAGGAGATTGTGGAGGGTATCCAGGCCATGGGATACACCTTCGTCCCACTCAGCGAAGATCTCCACTAGGCGATACGCATCAAGCGGAAGCAAGCAGCGAGAACGGGAGCCTGGGAGGGCTCCCGTTCTTCAGTGTCGCCTCGCCACGACGGCCTGGTTCCTGCCGTTCGAGGTTACGACCTAACTTGCCTCCGACTGCTCCCCACCGGAGGGGACGCCCACGTTCATGCTCCCCATCCTGTAGCCTTCCAGGTCGAGGGCCACGAATGCGTAGCCGAGCTTGCGCAGTTGCGCCAGGATGCGGCTGCGCTTCTCGGGCTCGAGAGCGAGGCCGAAGTTGTCCGGGACGATCTCGATGCGAGCGATCTCGCCGTGGTCTCTCACGCGGACCTGCTTCAGGTCCAGTCCTCGCAGCACATCTTCGGCCGCGTCGATGCGGCGCAGGCGCTCGGGCGTCAGCTCTTCCCCGTAGGGGATCCTGGTGGCGAGGCACGCGTAGGCTGGCTTATCCCACGTTGGCAGCCCCAGCTCGCGCGAGATCTCCCGAATCTCGGCCTTACCCAAGCCGGCCTCCCTCAGGGGACTGCAGATGCCGAGCTCCTTCAGGGCCCTGAGACCCGGTCGGAAATCCCCCGCGTCGTCCACATTGCTGCCGTCCGCGACGAGCGCCAGGCCTTCCTCTCGGGCGATCTCCAGCAGGCGGGAGAACACGGCATGCTTGCAGTGGTAGCATCGGTCTGGGGGGTTATGCGCCACGCCCGCCAGAGCCAGCGGATCGACCTCGATAACCCGGTGGCGTGCTCCGACCTCGCTCGCCAGGCACTTCGCCTCCTCGATCTCGAACCGAGGGTGGATGACGGATGTCGCCGTCACGCCGAGGGCCCGCTCGCCGAGCGCTTCCACGGCTGTCCTTAGCACGAGCGTGCTGTCCACACCTCCCGAGAACGCCACGAGGACCCCCCCGGCATCAGTGAGTATCTGCTTCAGCTTGGCGTACTTGCTCTGCAGTCCTGATCGCACGAAAACCTCCCGTCACTCCTAGCACCTGCTCGAAGGCGCCTGGTCCTCGTATTGTACCACCGTGCGCGTCTAGCCCGTGAGGCAATCCCGGCCAATAGCGCGGCCGGCTCTGCTGGCGCAGGCGATCCGGCCGCAGGGCACCGGCGTCGACAGACAACAGGAGTGGGCCGCCCTACCGGGGAATCGATATCACTGGCGACGTGCAGAGAGGACACTTGAGCTTGAACCGGAGGCAACTGTGATGCAGCGAAGTCCCGGGGTCGTTCCCGCAGTTCTTCTGGCCGCTTTCGCCGTGTTCGTGGGCGGATGTGGTCGACCCACACTGCCTGGGCAGCAGTTTAAGGGCGAACGCTACACGTCGCCTGGGACAGTAGCGACCGAGTCCCCGCTGCCGGACGAACCGATCCGCGAGTGGGGCCCGCCGGACGCCAAGGTTCAGGTGATTGCCTACTACCCATTCGATGATCGGCACCAGCGCCTCGTCGATCTGTTGAGGGAGGCGGCCGAGGAGAGGTACCCCGGGAAGCTCTATGTCAAGTACGTTGATCCGCGGACGCCGGAAGGTCTGGCGCTGATGAGGCGCGCAGAGCTGCAAGTCCAGGCGATCACGATCAACGGGGAGAGCAGCGTGGACCTCGACAGCCCTGCCGGCGTCCGGACGGTCGACCTCCTCAGGGACATGGGCCGCTACTGGACGGAGGACGACCTCACGAAGGTGATCGACCAGGAGGTCGGGAAGGCGTACGGTCGGGAGGCGGTCCCCAGCCCTACAGAGTAGGTCTCGGTGACAGGCGGTCCGAGAGGGCGAGCTGCTGCGGGGGGGAGCCAATCCACGCTCGACTCTTCCCCTGTCGTTTCGCCTCGTAGAGCGCGGCATCGGCAGTCGCACTTAGCTGGTCGGCGGAGAGCAGTCCACCCTCGTTGGAGGCGACCCCGATGCTGATGCCCGCGATGCGGGAAACGCGCTCTGGGTCCGGCAGGCTCGGCCAGCGCCTCAGCGTTTGGGGGAGCCCCTTTATCAGGCGTTCGGCCAGCGCCGTGGCCTGCTGGCAGTCCGTCTCGGGTAGGACGACCGCGAACTCGTCGCCACCCAGCCGGCCCGCCAGTTCCGAGCTCCGGATGTTCTTCCGGAAGAGCGACGCCAGGGCGCGAAGCACTTCATCGCCTACCGCATGACCGAAGTCGTCGTTGATCTTCTTCAGGTCGTCGACGTCGATCATGAGCAGTGACAGCGAGTGATCGTACCTTGCCGCGCGCTCCAGTTCCGCCGACAGGCGTCCCTCTGTCTCCCGGCGATTGGGGAGGCCGGTGAGGTGGTCGGTGACGGCCAGCCGACGCAGTTCCGACCGGAGCTCTGCGTTCTCGACTGCCAGTGCCGCTTCCGCACCCACGGACATGAGGAAATCGAGATGCTTGCGGGAGAACCCACGGCTGCTGGGAGAGGCAAGCGAGAGCGCCCCGACGGCGCCCGCTGGGGTAAAGAGAGGGACATAGACGGTGGTCGCGTCCCGATGCGACCCCTGTGGCTCGTCGCCTCCTGTGATGGTGATCGGGGAGCGAGCGGCGATCGCTCTCCGCGCCGGCTCTATGGCCGCCGACGCAAGTGGTTCGCCGCCGCTCGACGCAGTTGACAGAGACGCCATGGCCTTGAGTTGCCCATCAGCGAGGAGGAAGACGGAGCCGTTTGCAGCTCCCGTCGCGCGGGCCGCGTGATCGAGGATGATGGACAGGACCCCGGTGAGATCGGCCCCCGTGTTGGCCGCGTGCGCGACATCGTAGACGGCCGCGACGCGCCGCAGCGAATGGTGCAGCGTGTCCCGGAGATCATCGCTGACCTTGGCCTCCTGCTGGAGCAAGCCAAGGAAGATAAGGAGCACGACTGCCGAGACGCAGACGGTGATGACGCGGAACATCGCGAAGGGAAGCACGGGGGAGGCGGCTGGCGCGTTGAACGCCGCGAGGGCATAGAGGGCACCGGCGAGGAGACAGGCGGCCGCGCCGGAGCGCACGTCCAGGCGTGCCCCGGCGATGACTACCGGAATGTAGTAGAGCAGGTAGTACTCGCTCTGCACTCCGCCGCTGATCCAGATGATGGCTGTGATGAGCAGCACATCGCCCACAGTAACCGCGATCTGGCAGCGCGGCCCGCCTTCCTCCAGGGCCCCCGACAGCGCTGTGAGCAAGACGTAGAGGGAGCCGGCCAGGGCGATGGCGACGCCGCCCGCGAAGTTCCCCTCGGCTGTCAGGCTCAGGCCTGCGGTGAGCGCAGCGAGACACAGGACGACTCCCCGCGCGCGGTTGACCAGGCGGGGGTTGATGATGCTCGACTCAGTTGGCAGCTTGTCTCCTCCCGCGCCGTTGTCCCTGGCTGAGTGGAACGGCCTGGTTATTCCACAATCCCACTGCCGTCCCCGAGGCTGCTTCCGGGCATGGCCTGGCACGCGGATCAGGGGGCTCAGCGGGAGCGCTTCCTGCTTCTGAACACCGCGCGGTCGGCGGCCTCGAGCACCTCTTCCGGACCGCCCTCGGCGGGGCCGGCGATGCCGACACTCGCGAAGACGCGAAGAGGTGCAGCCCCAGTCTACTCAGCCACGGTGATGGGCACCTCCACCGCGAGGCCGGTGGGGCCGGCGCGGTCGAGAGCTTCTACCCGAAGAACGTGTGGGCCGGGTGCCAGGCGGCCCGCGTTCACTGATAGGCGGAAGGGCGGCCCCGCTACTCGACGCAGCACTTGGCCGTCGATAGAGAAGTCGACGGCGGTGATGTTGCCGGCGCCGGTCGCTCGCAGCTCTACTCGGCCGGAGAGAGTGTGGTCGGCCGGGGGAAAGAGGAGCGAGATCGCGTCGTACACATCGAGCACGCGGTTGACTGGCGGAACGAAGCCCGAGCTCGCCGCGAGGACGACCGCGGCATACCGGGGAGATGCACCCGGGGGCGCGTCGGGCTCCTCCCGGGAGGTGACCCGGACTTCGTGTCTCCCAGTGTTGAGGCTCACGCGGCCGACTCGCTGCCAGCCGTCCGGTCGCCCGGGGTCCACTGAGCCTGCCTTCTCGTCTCGAATGTAGATGTCCATGCCTTGACCGCGCGGACCGGCCAAGATCCAGACGGTATAGCTGCCACCGCGGACATTGACGTGGGCGACATCCTGCAGATCTGGCTGGGGTGCGCGACGGGCAGCATCTCCCCAGCCTGGGTCCGCCAGCCACTCGCCAAGGAAGTCCCGTCTGCCCAGCAGCGAGACGACCTCGCGCGGCCAGCTCCCGATGGTCAGTTGCTCGGGTGCCGTCACGCTCTTCTTGCCATCGGCCGTGCTGGCACTGACCCAGAACTCCACCAGATCACGGTTCGCCAGTGCCGGGATGCGCGCTTCATATCTCTGCGAATCGCCGATGGCTGTCAGGGGCACCGTTATCGTGCCGCCGTTGTTGATTCGGTAGGTCAAGCTGACCTCGCCGACTCCCTCCGGGGAGAACACCTTGGCTGACACCCGGATCGGCTGCTCGGGGCCGGGAGGGGCGGGATGGGTCGATAGCTGTGTGATGGACGGTGCCTCCGGGGGCGACACGAGCGAGATGGCGCCGATCACGGCCGTGTCGCTGGCCCCGTCCGGGCACCTTAACTGGAGCAGCATGTCGCCCTGGCCGCTCTCGCGTGTGAACGGAGCGCTGCACCAGTACCCGTCGAGGTGGCCGTCAAAGCGCTGACTTGGGGCGGCGAGATCGGCCCCGGCAGCGATTTCCAGGGCGCCGGTGGCGTTGACCTCGATCACGGCCGGCGCCCCCTCCGGCAGCAGAGACGCGGGCAGCGAGTAGGTGCAGCCCTGTCCGGGTGGGAGGTGTCTTCCCTCCAGATCAGCGCGTGACTGGCCGGCCTCGACCAGGTAGGGCAGATCGCTCGGGGGCTCTATCGGGCCGGCGTACCAGATAGCGAACGCATCGAATCGGAGAGGAGCCGAGTCGGCCGCGTCTCTCAACCCGTCGCCATCGGTGTCGGGGGCCTCTGGATCGGTCAGGAGGTATGCCTCCTCCGCGTCTGAGAGGCCGTCCGAATCCGCATCGGCATGGGCAATGGTGAGCGTCCATGCCGGGGACCATGTCTCTCGACCGGCGCGGTCCTGGGCTCGCACACGCAGGATGAGGTCCCCGCCCTGGGGCAGCGGGGGCAGGAGCGCCTCGAAGGTGCCATTCCTCGTCGGGCTCATGGACTCTACGAATGACAGTGCGTGTTCGGCCGGCTTGTAGACAACACCTGCCCAGGATACGTTCTCGCTCGGCGCGATCCGCGCGATGACTGGGATGGGCGCGCTCGGGGACATGGGATCCCCGTAGTCGGCGGAGACAACGCGCACCTCGGGATCCCCAGGCTGTTGAGGCAGGCCGATCGTGCGCATGATCTCGACCAGCTCCGCCGGGGGCACCGCCACATACCGGGTGGCAACGTGTGCGGCGATATGGGCGGCATCCTCTGGTGTCAGGTGCTCGGGGTCCAGCACCAGGGCCGCGAACCGTCGCTCGAGGGGGATGCGGTTCAGATAGGTTACGGCCGCTTCAGCGCTCTGGAATCTCGGCGCGCAGATCGTGACCACTCCTTCTTGAAACATCGGCGGGAAGTCCTCCGGAACGACCACGAAGAGGCCCTCGAGACCGGCCGCGCGGGCAAAGCGGAGGAGGAGGTCATCTGCCTCCGTGATGGGATTCCTTGCAGTGCACAGGGCGGCAGAGACGTCCAGCTTGGCCCGCGCTCGCGCCGTGGCGTCGAAGAACCCAAAGGGTGATGGCGCTCGCCAGAGATCGATCTGCCCGGCCCCGCTGCGCCCCAGCACAAACTGGTCGCTGCCCGACCAGTAGGCGTCGCTGTAGTAGCGCCGCGCGATGGGAGGCGCGGCCTCGGCAAGGGCAGCCGGGAGAGCCCAGCCGAGCGACAGGCTGCCGCGGACCGGGTGCTGCCAGAGCCTCGGCATCTCATCAACTGCGAAGCCCAAGTCCGAGCAGTCGACGATGAGGGTCAGATAACGCGGCGCACGGGCCTCCAGGTAGCCGACGTACTGGTGGTGGGTCTGCTCGGGTTCTATCTTCGAGAAGAACGAGAGGTTTGCCGTTTCAGAGGCGGGCACGAGGAAGTGCGAGCCACGACTGAGTTCGGATGCGATCGTCGGCGACGCCTCCCCGTAGACCGCCGTCCCGGGCGGCAGCTGGAAGAGCAGCCGCTGGAAGCTGTCGTCTTCCGGAGCCGCTGGCGGCGAGAGCACAAACATCCGCTGCTGGATCGCGAAGTCGCGCAGGCCGGCTGCCTCGGCCGGCAGGAGCGCAGCCTTCGATTGGCTGCATTCTGGGAGAAGCGATGCAATGGCCCACTGGTAGGCCGCCGATGTCGAACGCCAGCGTCCACGGAAGTCGAGCACCGTAGGCAGCCCCAAGTCCCTGTCCGTGATGACGACATCGCGCAGACCAGCCACGGTCGTTGCGAGGTCAAGCGTGTAGGGCTTCAGGGGATCATAGAGTACCTGTCCATGGAGGTCCGGGCGAAATGTCTCGAGCAGCTCGCCCGGCGTCATCCACGCCGCCTGGGCGGAGGTCATGCGCAGCGAGTAGCTGAGCCATTCCTCATCTGTGTCTCTAGTGATGAGGAAGACGAGCGGCCCTTCGGCCTGACGGTTCACAAGGCCTTGAATGCTCGCGCAGAGCAGATGTTCGGCCCGTGGTGCCTCCCGTATGTCCACGACGCAGACGGGGGGGCGCTGCGCCGCGCGTGAGGCCTTGGGCACCGCGGCCACAAGTACGGCGACGATCAGTGACATGTATTGGCAGCGTGCCATAGCGGGTCACCTTCCGTCCACGGGAATCAACTCGCATCATAGCCTTGAGACGCGAACCTGGTCAAGCTGCCCTGCATCAGCCGGGTCGCGGGGTTCCCTGGCAAAGGGCAGTGCGGTAGCTCGAACCGACATCGGAGCGGGGTCGCGGTGATCCCTTCGGCAGAGCTGACAGGGCAGCCGCATCCCAGCCCGCACGGGAAGGTGGCACGGGCCCGGCAGGGACGAGGCCGGTGACAGAGGAAGAACACATGGAGTCCAAGCATTACTTGCTCTGAAGGGCGGCAGCCCCACGGCAACATGGCTGGATCATCTGCTGAGACGCGGAAAGGTCCGACGGCGGACGAGCGCGTAGAGACGAGGACAGTGCGGTCCGTCGAGAGGGCCGCGAGAATCATGCAGGCGCTCTTCTTGGCAACCCCGCGCGGGATGCGAGTGAGCGAGTTGAGCCGCGAGCTCGGCCTCCACAAGACGACAGTGTTGCGGCTCATCCGGACGCTGCAGGGCATGAATCTCTTACGCAAAGACGAGAGAACCGAATGCTACGCTTGGGAGCCGCTCACCTGGCTCACCATGCTCAACAGCATCAAGGGCCTCGTCTCCCCGGTGGGTGCCGTTCAGGAGACCCTGGACGAACTGGCCCAGGCCGCGGGCGAGACAGTGGTCCTCGGATATCCGGATCCATCGGGCCGCAACATGGGTATCGCCGCGAGGTCGGTCTCTGACAAGGCCATTCGAGTTGACCCGGGGCTCCACCGGATGCCGCCGATGCACTGCACGGCAGCCGGGAAGGCGTACCTCACTCGCTTCTCCGCGGCCGATCTCAGAGGCTGGTCGGAGGCGGGTCTGCCGGCCCTCACTGAACATACCATCACTTCTCCGGAGAAGCTCCTGCGGGACATCGCCGAAGCTCGGGAGCGTGGCTACGCAGTGACCCGAGAGGAATGCATACCACGCACGGCCGGGATTGGCGTGCCGGTGAGAGACGACGCGGGCACCATTGTCGGTGGGCTCCAGGTCTGTGTGCCAGCGGAGGCGTTGACGCAGCGGAACACCTCCCGCTGGGTCGAGCTCCTCACCGACTCAGGCAAGAGGATCACCCAGGTCCTCTACGCGGGCGGCGCCGGCGACTTCTATCGGGATGATGCGAACGGGCGTGCGCGCGCGGCAGTGAGGCGCGAACCGGATCGCCAGGACGACCAGTCGGGTACGCTTGAGCGCCGGCCATACCGACTGGTCTGAGCGCAGACAGGGGCGCTGGGGCCTCCCCGCGTCAGGGGCGAGAAGGCGGTTGGGCCGTCTCCCGAAGATAGGTCGCGCCCAGCGTCTCGTACCGCACAGTGAAACGTGCGAGTCCTCGGAGGTTCTCTTCTGAGGGCAAGGTATGGTAGTATCGTGTGGCTAGGTGCACGTTGCGGTTCCTAGCTGCGCACAGCGAAACTAACCGCGCCGCGGTCTCGCTTGCGGGCCCCCGCCTCGGGAATCGTGCTGAGTGGGCGTTTCAATCCGGACGCTGGGCACCGAGGTTCGGGGCCCCTCTGTGTGACGACGCCGCGGGGTGGAACTAGGGGGCGATCCGGTTGGTCTGGAACCACTCCCAGGCGTCGGCCTCCCTGAGTGCGCGTTCGAGGCGAGCACAGGACTCGCATTCCCAACACTCCTCCCGATCGCCCTGGTAGCAGCTCCAAATGCATGCCAGCTGGGCGTCAATCCTGCGTCCCAGGCCGACTATCTGGGGCTTCGTCATGCCCTGCGTGTAACAGACGACTCGGACCGGGCCGCGGGTTGAAAGGGAAAGAGAAGCGTTCACGGCCGAGACGAAATCGTGGCTGTTGTCGGGGAAGATGGCTGCCTCTTCCGCGTTGAAGCCCGCCACGACTGTCAGCCCCCCCATGCTCTCGGCGAAGGCGGCCGCGACGTTGACGAAGATGCCGTTGCGGTTCGGGATCCAGACTGCCTGCGCGGTCTCGCCGCTTCTGACCCGCGCTTCATCGAGTTGATGAGGGCCCAAGCGCGGAAGCTCCAGATCTTTCCTTACCAGCGCGCTGCCGGATATCTCGGCCAGCCACGGGAGGTCTACAAGCCTGTGAGGAACGCCAAGCTGGCGGCACATGAGCGCCGCTGCCGCTGCCTCCCGTGCTGCCGCTCTCTGTCCGTAGTCGAAGGTGAGCGCAAGCGCCACGCCGGTATCGTCGGAGGCCCGTTTCAGGTTGACCGCTGAATCCAGGCCACCACTCAGCAGGACTACTGCGGACATCGGTCGGACCTCCGAAATGTGGCACACGCGCGGTCGGATTCGTAGACGGTGACGCTCTGCACCCGGACGCCCTGGGGCGCAGCTACCGCGAGTCTCTCCTCAACCTGCGTGCAGATATGGCGCGCGAGCAGTTCCGCCGTCGGGTTGACGTCGGCAAAGGCGAGTGTCTCGTTCAGGTACGAGTGATCCAGGGGATCAACCACCTGACGGCACGCCTCCCTCAGGGCGCCGAAGTCGATGACCATTCCCTGGTCATTTAGCTCATCGCCAGCGACCGTCACGACCACACGGTAGTTGTGCCCGTGTAGTCGGGCGCATCGCCCCGGATGGCCCTTGATACAGTGCGCCGCAGAGAAGGATACTTCCACCGTCAGTTCGAACACCACCCACTCCTCTTCGACCCCATTCTAGCACGCAGCGTCTCGCCGCGGCAAACCGGGTTCGGTGTGCTGCGGGCGCCTCCCAGCCATGTCGCCGCTGTGGGCCCGACAGGTTTGCGCTTACCAGGCGGAGAAGTCCAGGCTGAGGGGAGGTCATATGAAAGAACGAGGCTTGGTTATCCGTGACCTTCCGGCAGACGAGCGGCCGCGGGAGCGCTTGGCACAGTACGGGCCCGAGTCTCTGTCGACAGCAGAGCTGCTGGCGATCGTGCTCCGCGTCGGCGCGCGCGGGGAATCGGCGATTCATCTGGCCGAACGTCTTCTAAGCGAGTTCAGGGGGCTTGCCGGGCTCGCACGTGCCCGGGTGCCCCAGCTCTCGGCCCTGCAAGGAATGGGCCTGGCGAAGGCATCTCAGGTCAAGGCCAGCTTCGAGTTGGGCAAGCGGCTGGCGGCCTCAGCCGATGGGGCTCGGCCCGTTGTTCGGGGAGCAGCGGACGCGGCCGCTCTCGTCATGGAGGAGCTTCGGCACCGGGAGCAGGAGTGCCTGGCCGCAGTGTTCCTCGACACCCGCAATCAGGTCATCTGCACGCGAATTCTCATGATCGGGACTCTCACCGGAAGCCCTGCCCACCCTCGTGAGGTCTTCCGAGAGGCCCTTGCCCAGGGGTGCGCAAGCCTGATTGTTTGCCACAATCACCCCAGCGGCGATCCTACGCCCAGCAAGGACGATGTGGCGCTGACCGCCCGACTCGTCCAGGCGGGGGAGCTCATGGGTGTGCCCGTGCTCGACCACATAATCGTCGGGGGCGGGCGCTACGTGTCGCTTCGCGAAGCCGGCAGCATGTGATACTTCTGGAACCGCCCTACGGCTCTCTGCGCCCGCTCTGTGCTGCGAACGGCTCATCGTGATCTCACGTCCCCTGGGTTTTTGTGGAACTAACGACAGGGAGTCGGCATGACCGCCCGGGCTGAGCCAGGGCGGGACGTGATCGCGAGTCCAGCAGCTATGGAAGCGACAACACCCAGGGAGAAGTCGCTCATCTCCGTACGCAACCGCGCGCCCGGCACAACGTTGGCGCGCGCCTGGGCCTGGCTGGCCGCTGGTCGCTGGGCGATACATGCACTCTATCTCGGCAGTGCGGTCCTCATCACGAGCATCTACTGGGAGGCGACCGAGCAACTCTACACCGCCACGCTGGATAAGTTCGTCGCCGGGTCTGCGAACAAGCCCTTCGCGTATCGTGTTCTCATGCCTTACATCATCGGCGTTGTTGCCGAGCTGAACGGCTTCGGCAACATGAAGTTCGCCGACATCCCGCTTCGCATTTGCACACTGTTCGGCACCATGATCCTACTGCGGCGCTGGCTGCGGCATTTCGTCCACCCGCTGTTGGCAGATGTCATGCCGCTGTTGTTGGGCGTGATCCTCCCGTGGTCATTCCTCTTCTACTGGCCGTACGACTTCGCCGGCCTTTTGCTCTGGACGGCCTGCCTCATCTGCCTGGTGGAGCGGCGGTACTACCTCTACTTGCTTCTCTTCATCCTTGGGGTCCTCAACCGCGAGACTGCATTCTTCCTCATATTGATTTTTGCCGCCACGCAATGGGAGACTATGGGTCGCGCCCGTACGCTCCGCTGGGCCGGAGCGCAGCTCGCCATCTGGCTCGCAATCTTCACCACCCTTCGCCTGTTCATACATCCAACGGACGGCGAAGGGGTCGAGATACATGTGCTGGACAACTTGATCTATCTCGTCAGCGGCTATGGTCTGGGGCCCTTCGAGCACTGGTTCCGTCTGCTGGCCGGATTGGGATTCCTCTGGCTTCTCGCACCGTGGCACTGGTCGAAGAAGAGCGTGTTCCTCAAGCGGGCGTGCTGGGTGCTCCCTGGGTTCTTCCTGGTCATGCTTGTGGTGGCACGCTTCGTTGAGACACGCGTGTGGTACGAGTGGATCCCCATCGCCATGGCGCTCTCCGGCCAGAGCCTGATGGAGTTCATGCGGCGCGAGCAGACGGCAAAGCCGGCCTCGGAGAACCTGTTCTAGCGTTCCTCTCCCCGCAGCAGCCGCAACGCGGTCTGCCGGGCTAACCGATGCATCGTCAAGGCCGGAATGTCAGCCTCCGAGAACCACCCCACATCTGCCGCGTCTGACCTGGCCGTCGGCTCGCCTCACACGTACCGGCACAAGACGTAGTTCACGAGGTAGTGGAAGCGCACGTCACCGGCTTCGTCGCGCGTGATCCAGTCGTAGACCTGGAACGCGCGCTGCGGCTCGACCGTGAGTCCTGTCTCCTCGTGTACTTCGCGCCTCACGGCGTCGAGGATCGTCTCTCCCAGCTCGACGCGGCCTCCAGGGAAGCTCCAGTAGCCCTTGTTCGGCTCCGCAGCTCGCTGTATCAGCAGAATTCGACCGGTGTTGACGATGCATCCCAAGCAGGTCGGCGTGGGTCTGAGCTCCTCGTTCACTCCGCTCTCGCGATCCATGTCACCCCTCCGCCTATCCCAGGCATCCACGTCATCCTGCCGCACAGGGCTACCTAAACAGCGCTCTGTTTCGACGGGAGTCCACGGCCGACCTGGGATCTCGTCTCCGCGCTAGCCGCGTGCACCAACGGGGATGCGCGAGGCAAGCTTCAACCGGCCGGCGGGAGGAACCGCTTCGGCAAGCCGGAAATGGCCCTGGCAGCAGCGCTTAGGGGAGGTGAGACAGATGAAGGTTGGGCTGTACACCATCAGCTTCGCTGGCGTCTGGTACGACGGGCCGGGGCTTCCACTCTCGGACATACTCCCGCGAGCCAAGCAGATGGGCTTCGACGGTGTCGAGATAGGGGCGCGCAGGCCTCACGCGAGCCCGATGGACCTCGACGAAAAGGCACGGGCGAGCATCCGGCAGCAGGCGGACAAGGCCGGCGTTGAGATTCCGGCCATCGCCAGCTACAACAACTTCGCCAGCCCGATCCTCGAGCAGCGTGAGAACGAACTGCTCATGGTTCGCGAGCAGATCAAGCTCGCGCGCGACCTCGGCGCACCAGTGCTGCGCCTGTTCGCGGCCTGGCGCGGCATCACCCTTCGCGACGGTCACGGCAGCTATGAGATGACGCGGCGGTACTGGGAGAACGGCTATCTCGATGTCACCTCGCTCGAACGCTGGCACTGGGTGGAGGACTGCCTCAAGGAGGTCGCCGAGTTCGCGGGCGAGATGGGGGTCACGCTCGCGCTGCAGAACCACGAGCCGGTGATTCGTCGCTACACCGATGTCCTCGATCTCGTCCGGGCCATCGGCTCGCCGGCGCTCAAGGCCTGCATCGACTGCCCACTCCTCATCTCACAGGACGACGACTACGTGGCAAAGGCCGTACGAGACACGGGCGATCTCCAGGTGCACTCCCACTTCGGCGGCGAGTTCGAAGAGAAGGACGGAGAGGCCGTTCAGCGTCAGATACTGCACACGACCCGAGGTCTCATCAACTACCCGGCGTTCGTGAAGGCGCTCAAGGAGATCGGATACGAGGGCTATCTCTGCTATGAGTTCTGCCACCCATGCCTTGGCGAGAACCGGGAGCTGCTGGGGCTCGACGAGGTGACACGACAGGTGGAGCTTGCCGCCAGCTACATGCGGAAGCTCGTAGATCACACCTAGAGAAGGGAATCTCCTGGAGGCGGACTTGACTTGAGATTCCGGGAACGAATCGAGGCGGTTCTCCACGGCCGCACGCCGGACTGCGTGCCCTATGCTCCGTACGACAACCTCGTGCCTCGGGGCGACTTCGAGCGTGAGCTCCGCAACCGGGGCATGGGACTCTGTCTTCGCCGGACCGGCATCTGGTCGGAGATGAGAGATGTCGATGTCGAGTACGAGACCGAGGGCGACCTCGCATATAGGACATACCGGACCCCGAAGGGGAGCGTGCGAACTGCCTGGCGCACCCATGTCGGGCGCATCAGCGATGGCGAGGCGATCGAAGCCGAATGGACGATCAAGGGCCTGGCCGACTTCGAGCCAGTCATCTTCATGATCGAGAACACCGTCTACCACGCCGACTACACGGGGTTCCAAGCGCACCTTCGCGATGTCGGTGCCGACGGCATCGTCCGTTTCGAAGGGCCAGGCCCGCCGTATGATTCGACGGCAGGCTACTTCTCGCTCGAGGACTGGGCGCAGGCCCAACACGACTGGCCAGAGGCCTTTGCGCGGCTGCTGGCGGCCGTCGAGCGACGCCTCGAGCGGATGATGCCACTTGTGCTGGAGGCGCCGGCCGAGTTCATGTCGATGGGGTCACTCAGCGGGATCTACGGGCCGCGCCAGTACGAGCAGTACGCGCTTCCGTTCTACCAGCGATGGGCGCCGGAGCTTGTGGCGGCCGGCAAGAGGCCGGCCCTCCACGGGCACAACTCCAACCTCACGAGCTTCGTGGACCTCGTCAAGCGCGCGGGCGTGCCGATCGTCGAAGCCTTCACGCCGCCGCCTGTCGGCGACCTGTCGCTCGCCGACGCGAGGGCCGCTTGGGGCCGGGACGTCGTGATCTGGGTGAACTTCCCCGAGACGATCTTCTGGCTCGGCAAGCAGAAGGCGTATGACTATGCGGTCGACCTGCTGAAGCAAGACAAAGACAGCGGGCGCCTCGTGATCGGGATGACGGAGATGGGATCCTACGGGATCACCGATGACGAGAGCGAACGCGCCTTCAAAGACGGCATGCGCGCCATTATGGATGCGATCGACGACCACGGCGTGTACTGAGTCGGCAGTCCCGGAACCCGCCCGCGAAAGGCGCGATGCTCGCGGCCGAGCTCGGAATCAGATGAAGCAGTCCGTGTTTCACATACCTTTGGAGATGCTCATGACTGAGAGTCTGCTGGTGCTGGGGTTGGCTATGGGTCTC
The DNA here is from genome assembly GCA_029821885.1 of Candidatus Hebobacteria bacterium. Classification (GTDB taxonomy): domain Bacteria; phylum Armatimonadota; class Hebobacteria; order Hebobacterales; family Hebobacteraceae; genus Hebobacterum. Next base: position 9,638 of record JALGXV010000018.1, on the reverse strand, counting down.
ATGTTGGCGGCAAGCTCGGGGGCCGAGGCAACCGGCGCAGGATCTTTCCTGGGCCGACCAGAGGCTTGGGACTACGGCCCGGCGATGAGAACCGCGGCCGCGAGGTTCACAGGCACTGAAGGCGTCGTGGTTCACATCGGCGACTCGATCACATATGCTGCTCCGTATACGGCATGGGCGCGTGGGGGCGCGGGCAAGACCCCGGAGGACAAGACCATTCTGAAGTGGAGCCACTGCGGAGAGCAGAACGAGCTCGACGGCTGGTACCTCGCCAGCCACGAGGTCGGCGATTTCTGGAGCTACACCGCCGCCAGCGGCATTCGCGCCGATCAGTATCTTGCTGGCGGGTATGCTGGTATGGCCTCGCTGGATGAAGTCATCGTCAAGTACAATCCTCAGGTGGCCGTAGTGATGCTCGGCACGAATGATTCCTGGCAAGGGCGCCCGGCCAACGAGTTCGCCAGCGATATGAACCGTATCATACGCCGGCTGCTCGACAACGGCACTGTCCCCGTCCTCAGCACCATCCCACCGATGATCCCCGCCCCCGAACTCGGCGACCAGTACAATGCCGAACTGTGGCTGCTTGCCGAACATCACAAGTTGCCCGTCATTGACTACCACGGCGAGATTATCGGCCGCCGGCCAGATGGAAGCTGGAACGGCACGATCCTCAACAAGGATGATCCCCACCCGACGGCCAGCCGCGCCGGGGTGACTCCGGAATCGGAGCCGGCCCGCGAGAATCTGCGAGAGAGCGGCTATCTCCTGCGGGGGTGGCTGTCTGTGAAGAAGCTGGTTGAGGTGAGGGAGCGGGTATGGGGAGATCACGCCAACGGAGGAGAGTGCTGACATGAGGGGAGCTTTCCTGACGGTGCTGCTGCTGGCCGTAGCAGTGGGCATGGCTCCCGGAGCGCCGCACGCCGACGATCCCCGGGCGATTCTGCTTCAGCACGAGTGGCTGGGCAACATCGATCAGGTCGATTTCAACGAGCCCTCTGGCATCGAGTACCATGCCGAACGCGGTACGTTGTTCGTGGTGGGTGACGAGGGGGATCTGTGCGAGATCAAGACAGATGGGACCCTAGTCAGGCAGGCCCACATTCGCGATGGGGACTTCGAGGGAGTCACCTACGATCCGGCCACCGGGCTCCTCTACGTGGCGGTGGAGGGTGAAGAGAAGATCCTCGAGATCGATCCGGATGTCTTTCAGGTGAGACGCGAGTTTGCCCTGCCGCGGGACTTCGAGGGCCGCACGCTCCTGAAGCCAGGTGGTCAGGGGGTCGAGGCCATAGCCTTCGTCCCTGATTCGAAACACACGGAGGGAGGTGTGTTCTACATCGCCAATCAGGGGCTCGAGTCGGCCCCACCCGATGACCCGTCTGTGATTGTGGAGGTCGAACTGGCGCTGAGAACCGGAGAGGGCGGAGGGCTCGAGGCGAAGATCAGTCGGGCCCTTCATGTCGGTGTGATCGACATTGCCGGGCTTCACTACGAGGCCGCCAGCGATCACCTCTACTTCGTCAGTGATGCGACCAATACGCTCTTTGAGACGACGCTCGACGGCGACCTGCTGCGAAGCTGGGCCTTCCCGGCCAGGGACCAGGAGGGCCTCGCCATGGGGCCCGACGGATATCTGTACGTCGCGCAGGCCAGCGGAGGGGTCATCAAGCTCAAGTGGTTGAGAGACCGTCAAGCGTCACCGTGACGGGGCGACAGGGTCACAGACGAGGAGGCGGCTCGGCGAGCGGAAGTACGGCTAGCTCGATCGGCCAACGCCTGGGGCTCGCCTGTCTCCTTTTGACCGCGCTGCTCGTCATGACAATGGCCGCCTGCGACCAGTCGGGCCCACGCCGAGGCGCCGGAGACGCGGGCGGAAGGAGAGGAAAGATGGCCGAGGACACACCGTACCCCAGGATCGCCATGTTCTGGACCCCGGTCCGGGGCGACCGTTCGCTGTCGGGTGTGACCCGACATGACCTCGTCGTCACATCCGCTGGCTGGCTTGGCCTGGAGTTCGATCGCGAACCCCATGGCCTCGCGGACGGCTTCACAGAGGAGTCGATCGCGGCCGCCCGGCGCAAGCTCGCCGAGGTCCGAGAGCTGAACCCCGACATCGTGTTACTGTGCGAGGTCAACTTCTACGAGTACGACGACGACTGGCTCCCCGAGGATCACGAGTGGTGGCTCCGCGTCGACGGCCGGCGGGAGCAGTTCTGGCCCGGCACTCACCGCATGGACTGGTACAACAAGGCCTACCGGGCCCATGTCGTCAGCCAAACGGTCGCGCTCCAGGAAGTGGGCGTCGATGGCGTCTACTACGACAACCTGCGGGACGAGCCGGAGCCCTGGCTCGCGCTGCTCAAGGAGGTGCGCCGCCGGACGCCCGATGACTTCCTCCTCCAGGCGAATTACGGCTACGCCATCGACGAGTACGACTTCGCCGCCCCCTACCTGAACGGCATCATGTATGAGTCAGGCTTCAGCCACCGCCGCACCGAGTGGCGCGGGACGATCGAGAAGATGCGGCATACGGCCAGCCTGCTGCGCCCGCCGCTGATAAGCTGCGTCGAACGCTTCGAGGACATCGAGGGGAGTAGCGATGGGCCACTGCCGAAGCGCCGCAGGCCGGCGCGCCGCGCCCCGACGATCCGCCGCTGGAGCATGTGCTACTCTCTTATCATCGGCGACTACTACTATCTCTTCTCAGACAACACGTACCACGGGCACGACTGGTACCCGGAGTACGACGTGAAGATCGGTCTTCCGGTCGGCGAAGGAGAGCAGATCAACGCACACGTTTGGGAGAGGCGCTACGAGAAGGCGCTTGTGGTGGTCAACCTTCCCGGCGGTGAGAACGATCACACGGTCAGCCTGGAGAAGGAGGCGCGCGACTCGCTGAGCGGTGAGACGGGCACGTCGTTCTCGGTTCCACCTGGCGATGGGCGCATACTCGTCTTCGAGGAGCCGGGGGGTTGACACGACAGCGCCAGCTGTGAGTTAATTCGTTCAGATAAGCCGAATACGGTTCAAAGGCTGAGAAGGGGAGGAGTAGGCGCACCGCTGGGACACAGAGAGCCGGGCGAGGTGCTGAGAGCCCGGGAGCCCACGTGTGCCGAAAGACGCCCCGGAGCCGCCGGCTGAAATCCGCCGCTGGTGGTGCGGGAAGTAGGCTCGGCCGGCGCCCCACCGTTATCCGGGGACGGCATCGAGCAAGAGCTCCATGCCGAGAGAAGAAGAGAGCGTATCGGCGCTCTAAGCGGGGTGGCACCGCGGAAGGCCAATTGGCCCTTCGTCCCCATATGGGACGAAGGGCTTTTCTTTGTGCCGCGGATGAGAAACACGAAAGGAGGTGCAACCATGCCGCGGACTCTCAGCAGTGAAGTCGCCGAACACATCGGCGAGCCAGTTACCGTGAAGGGTTGGCTCCACAATGTGCGGTCGCTGGGCGGGGTCGTATTCGCTCTGGTGCGCGACCGGACAGGCCTCATGCAGGCCGTCACAGAGGATGCCGCCGACGCCGATTTGCTGCGCGGCCTTGGCTCGGAGTCCGTGGTATCGATCTCCGGCCGGGTCGCGCAGGAGCCGCGGGCGCCCGGCGGCGTGGAAGTCAGGATCGAGAGGATCGAGGTGATCGCGTGCGTCGAGAAGGCCCTTCCTCTGCAGATCAACAAGGCCTTGATCTCGGCCGGCCTGGAGACTCAACTGAACCACCGCGCGGTAAGCCTCCGCTCTCCGCGAGCCCGGGCGATCTTCCGCGTGCAGCATGAGGTCACACTGTCGTTCTCCGAGTTCCTCGCCGGGCAGGGATTCACGTGCATCCATACGCCCAAGCTCGTATCGGCGGCAGCGGAGGGCGGCGCCGATGTCTTCGAGGTCGACTACTTCGGCCGGCCCGTCTATCTGGCACAGAGCCCACAGCTCTACAAGCAGATGTTGGTCGGCGTGTACGAGCGGGTGTTCGAGATTGCCCCTGCCTATCGTGCCGAGAAGCACGACACGGCACGGCATACCAACGAGTTCACGAGCTTGGACCTCGAGCTGGGCTTCATCGAGAGTCACGAAGATGTCATGGAGGTCGAGAACGCCTGGCTGTGTTATCTCGCGACTCGCTTGCGCGAGCGGTGCGAGGAGGAGTTCGAAGTCCTTGGCGCTCGCATCCCTGAAGTGCCGGAGCGCATCCCGCGAGCGCGGCTGTCGGAAGTCCAGGCCGCGATCGGGCGGTGCGGGGGAGAGCCGGACCTCGACCCCGAAGGAGAGCGACTTGCCTCCGCTTGGGCGCATGACAGATTTGGCTGCGAGTGGCTGTTCGTCACGCACTACGGCGTGGAGAAACGGCCGTTCTACACCATGCCCGACCCGGAGGCCCCACACCTGACCAGGAGCTTCGACCTCCTGTTCCGGGGTTGGGAGACCACAACCGGCGGGCAGCGGCTACACCGCATCGAGGACTACCGCGCGAAGCTGCGGGCGATCGGGTCGGACTCGGAGAGCTACGACTTCTATCTTGCGGCCTTCGAGTACGGCCTGCCACCACACGGAGGCCTCGGCGCGGGCCTTGAGCGACTGACGGCCCGGCTGCTCGACCTGCGGAACGTCAGGGAGGCGAATCTCTTCGCTCGGGACCGTACGCGCGTCTCGCCCTAGGCCTCACGGCCTCCGAGACCGAGATGGGCGAGAGGCAGACGCGGCGTAAGGCGCGAGGCGTAGCCTCGCGCCTTACTGCCTGTTAGGACGTACGAGTCCTGTCAGGAGGCGGTGCGTGCTGCCCAGGCGGCTGCGCCGAGCGCGGCTGCAGAGTCTCCGAGCTCGGCTGTGAGCAAGACACAATGTGACAGAAGCCCCGCGCGGGGGCTCGACTTCAGAGCTCCCTCCGCGGCACGCAGGAGGGCGGCACCAAGGGTGGGCGACTGGCTGTCGATGACAACGGCCTGAGGGCCGAAAAGGGCGATCATGTTGGCAAGGCCCAGCGCGAAGTAGCGCCCGGTCTCCTGGAGAGCGCGGCGCGCAACGGTGTCTCCCGCAGCGGCCATTCGCACCACGAGTGAGGGCGTCACATCGTCAAGCCGGCCCTCCGCAGCGGCCGAGATCGCGCTTGCCGCACCGCCGCGGAGTGCCTTGAGCGCGCGGCCCACGAGAGCTTCGGTGTTGGCGAGAGCCTGCCAACAACCGGACTCACCGCAGGTACACCGAGGGCCCTCCCTGTCTATCACAAGATGCGGGCGATCGATGGACGAGCCCGGAGAGGTCGCCAACGGAGCAGCGCGCGCTATCACGGCAAGCTCGATGTCGGGGCCAACTCGCACGTATAGCGTATCCGTGATCCCTTCGGCCGCGCCGAACGAGATCTCGGCGAACGCGACCGCCTCGCGGGCACTGATAGCGGCGACTGGCAGGTGGAGATCCTCAGCCAGAGACTCGACTGCTTCCCAGTCGCCCCACGCGCTGATCCCGACCAGAGGTTGAGTTATCCCGCCTCCGCTGGGGCCGGGACACCCGTCGAGGGCCAGACCGACGCTTGTCAACTCGTGGTGCGGAGCCTGGCTGTCGAATACTTCGCGGGCGGCCTCCGCGGCCAGCGCCAGGATGATCTCGCGAGTGGCGTGGTCCCCGGGCTCCCGGCGAGCGTCTGCCAGCACCGCTCCCTGGGAGTTCACCACCGATGCTTGAACTGAGTTCGCGGTAACGGCGACGCCAATCGCCGGGTAGCCGGGCGGCACAGCGGCGAGGGACGCCTCCGCCGACGCGGTGCCGGCCGATGGATCGCCGGAGGTGCGGACAGAGTCGCCCGGCTCCTCTTGCGGGGCGCGTGCGCGGTCCATCCCTGTCGAATCCGCGATGGAGCCGCATTCGGAGAGACTATCGGCGCGTCCGAGGAATCGCTGGCTGGCATCGAGGGCGGCGGCGACTGCGGTGCGGGACCGATCATTTCGCACCAGAGCGGACCCAAGCAGGTCAGTCTGCTCACCGAAGACGGTTACTCTGACTGTTGCAGTGATGTACTCTTGGCCAGTTCCTGTTGTGCCTGCTGTCACATCTAACAGCTGAACCTGAGGAGTGGTTGGGTCCGAGTTGAGTTGCTGTAGGCATTGCTGCATGGCTGCCACAGCCGCCGCCGCCGCTAGCTCCCACGTGTTCTGTTGTCTGGCTCGCCCTAGAGCCAGGCCCGTGAATCGACGATGCCCGAGGGCGAGCGCCGTGCGCACCCGGACCCCATCTGGACCCAGGTGAGAAGTCACCTCCTCAATGATCAAGCGGGGGTAGGCCGGACCGGCCGCCTCCGAGGAAGCCGGCATCGATACCTCTTGGCCGGGCCCCGGTCCGGCCTGGTTCGCCTGTGCGCGCACAGCTAGCTCCCCGCGCTGTCTTCGGGCCACATGGTGAGCTGGCCTCGTGACTGCTCACGCAGGGCGCGCTGATGGGCCTCCCTTGGTGGGAGGCCTCCCTGGCGGTAGCTCCAGATGGCCTTGACGAGTTCGAGCTGTCCAGTGGTGTAGAGATTACGTTCGACCTTGCCGTGACGTTGCTTGACAGGACGAATGTAGCCGCGTTGCTCCAGGTAATAGACGTGCTCTTTCGTCATGCCCGGACAACTCGCGAGTAAGTCGGCCATTGGGTGGAGATCGCTCAAGGCTTCGCGCACGGCGTCCCCCACTTATGCATATGTGCACCCTCGCCCCAACATCATACAACCTCCGATGTGCGTCGTCAAGGCTTTTGTGGGCCGAAATTCGTCCCTGGACGCGACGCCCGCGGACCTCCATGCAGGGCCCTCGGAGGTTGCGTAAGTCGCGACCTTGCTGATCGCCAACTCGTGGTGTAAGCTTCTCAGCGATCACGCGTCGGAGAGGACCTCATGCAAACCAAGCCTTTGACCTGCATACCTCCTGTCGTACTGGGAGTGGCTCTCATATGGTTGGTGTTGGTCACTCCATGCGAGGTCGTCGGCGTATGGGAAGCCGGCGGTGCCCCGGGCTCCAGTGACGGAAAGGGGCCAAAGGTGACGCTCAGATCGTATGCTGTTCCCAACCACGGCCGTCTCGAGCTTCTCATAGATAGGACGTGGAGGGACAAGGTCGGACAGCCTCCCAAGGAACTACCGCCCACCATCGCGTTCACACCGGATCGTGGGAGCGCGTGGAAGGTGCTCATAACTGCGCTCTGGAGCCCCGACGGCCGGGACTGGTCTGAGCAGCGAGAGCCGATCCGCGAGATGCTGCTGGAAAGGGCCGAACTAGCTCTTCCGGAATCAGTGGAGACGGAGGTGGAGCTTCAGGAGATCTCAGGGGAGGGGCTATTTGGCCACCTTACGTATCCGCTGACGGACAAGGACCTCGTCGCGACGGAGCCCGAGCCGGGCGATTATCGCTACCTCTGCAAAGGCCTGATAGGCGTAAGCGAGCTGCTTCTGGTCGTCACCGTTCTCTTCCAGGAGAAGGACGAGGGGGTGCGGGAGGCGGTGGTCGCCATGCTGGTGAGCGCGAAGCAGCGGAAGTGACTCGACCGCGGTGTGCAGGGAGCCGTGAGCCAGGAATGGCGCTCGCCCCTGCCGAAGAGTGTATGTCGCGCCCGTGGAGTGTTAGCAGCAGCTATGGGGAACAAGCGCGCGAGCCGCTCCCGCTGCGGTGTGGTCGATTGCAGCGGGTGTGATCTCTATCTGGCGGATCGGTGTTCTGGGTGCGCCTCCGGTAATCTCCGCTTGTCCCGGGAGGGCGGGGAGGAGTGTCTCGTCTACCGGTGTGTTCGGGAACAACGGATTGCAGGCTGCTTCGAGTGCAATCTATCCCTGTGCAAGCTTGGGAGCTGGCCCCCTACAAGGTGTTCCTTGCGCGAGCGCCTAGGCTGCGGGGAGATCGGTGAGGCGTTCCGCCGGAGGCTGGAAGTGACGAAGGGCGTCTCCACCGGGCGCGGGTCCGGCCTGGCCCGCTCGGAGCCGAGAACGGTCCGACTGCGCGAGTACCTGCAGGTGGTGCAGGGCTACGCGGACCGCAGTGTTGCGACTGTGTCGTCTCATCACCTGGCCCGATGTGTCGGTGTGAGGGCGAGTCTGGTGCGGCGCGATCTGTCGGAGCTCGGGCACCTCGGCACGCCGGGACGTGGCTACTCCGTGTCGGCCGTAGGGACGGCGTTGCGAGAGAGTCTGAGCCTCGGCCCGCGCCGCTCCGCCGTCTGGCTGGGCGCGGCCCGGCAGGCCGCCAACAAGCATGTCGCCGAGGCTCTGGCGATGGTGAACTGCGCGCTGGTAGGGGTCTTCGACGACAACAGCGAAGCCCGGCAGGTGGCCGGCATCTCGGTGCGCCCGCTGGCAGAGGCGGAGGAGGCGGCAAAGACCGCGACCGTAGCCGTGCTCGCAAGCGAAGCCGTAGCGCAGCCGGAGGTGTTGCGGGGACTTGCGGAGGCAGGCATAGAGGCCATCCTCAACCTGACCTCCGTGCGTCTGGACGCCGCGGCGAACATCGTGGTCGAGCAAGCAGATCTTGGCAGCCAGCTGCTGCGTCTCTTCTCGCGGTTGGCGCCGCCGGAGAAGGACGCATCCAGCGAAACCGAGGACGGGAATGGGGACCACAGAAGAGGCTGAAGCTCGGGGGCCAGACGGGCCGGCCCTGCGCGTGCTGGTGATCGAGGACGAATTCGTCGTCGCCACCACACTGCGACTGCATCTGGAGGCGCTCGGGTGCGAGGTCGTAGGTGTGGCTCGCCGGGCCGATTCCGGTGTGGAGATGGCACACGAGTTGCATCCGGATCTGGTGCTCATGGACATCGGTCTGCCGGACCGGGATGGGATTGAGGCGACGAGAGATATCGTCAGGGACCTCGCCACAAGCGTCATTGTTGTAACGGCGTACGAAGACGAGCGCGTGCAGCGCGCGCTGTCAGCGGGCGCAAGAACAGTGCTGACGAAGCCTGTGCTCGAGGAGCAGCTCGCGCAGGTGATCGGCGAGCTGAGGACCGAGAGGGCCTCAGACGGCCCTCCCTCCGATCCCCGGGAGCCGTAAGCCCGTGGCCGGCATGAGGGCCATGGTGTTGGCGGCGGGTGTCGGGGAGCGTATGCGGCCCCTCACCGACCACCTGCCCAAGCCGCTGCTTCCGATTGCGAACCGGCCCGTAATGGGCTATGTCCTCGAACACCTCAGCCGACACGGGTTCACGGAGGTTGTTGCCAATCTCCACTATCGCCCTCAGGATATCATCGACCACTTCGGCTCGGGAGATGACTACGCGGTCAGCCTGACATACAGCTACGAGGAGGAGCTGCTTGGGCCTGCTGGCGGCGTGAGTCGCTGCCGGGACTTCCTCGGCGACGGGACGTTCTTGGTTACAGGCGCGGACGACCTCACCTCCATGGACCTGACGGCCCTGCTGACCGCGCACCGCGAGGCCGAAGCCATGGCCAGCATCGCGCTGGTGGAGGTCGAACAGACGTCCGAGTATGGGATTGTGGTGACTGGCAGCTCGGGCCGGATCGAGCGCTTCGTCGAGAAGCCCAAGGGCAGGGCGCCGAGCCGCACGGCAAACACGCAGATATACCTGCTCGAGCCGGAGGTCTTCGAGTTCATCCCGCCAGACTGCTGCTATGACTTCGGGTTCCACGCTTTTCCCGCCATGGTCGAGGCCGGCGTGCCCTTCTACGGCTTCTC
>JALGXV010000168.1 GCA_029821885.1 Candidatus Hebobacteria bacterium | reverse complement strand
TAGCCGATGCGCCGTTTCTCTTCTCCGAGCTTCCAAGCAGCCTTCCCAAACACGCGGACCGTGCCACGGGTCGGCCGCACCATGCCCAGGAGCACCTTCACCAGAGTCGTCTTGGCGGCACCGGTCGGCACCACGATGGCAAGCAGCTCGCCGCGGTGTACGTGAAGGGTGATATCCTCGAGGGCGGCATGGTACGGGTACTCAACGGTGACATCGCTCAGCTCTATGATTGGCTGTGCATCGCTCGTCTTCATGGCCCCTCTCCCTGACCTAGCCCGTGCGCCATCTTGCGAAGGTTCGCGCGCATCGTCTCGAGGTAGCCGCGGTCCGGTGGCCTGCCGAGCGGGTCGAGCTCCACGATCGCAGCTCCTGTCTCGGCGGCGATGATCCGTGCGGCCTTCTGTGAAAGCTGCGGCTCGACGAAGATCGCCGTGACGTTCTGATCATGCATCATCCCGACGAGTTCCGACAGCTCCCTCGGGGATGCTTCGTCTCCGGGCGTGGACTCGATGACCCCCGCTTCCACGAGCCCGTACCGCCGTGCGAAATAGGACCAGACGGCATGCTGCCCGACGAACTCCCGCCGGGACAGCGTCCCCACCGCCCCGCGTATCTCGGCGTCGAGTGTGCGCAGCTCCCCAACATAGGCCTCAGCATTCCTGTGATAGACGTCAGCCTCTGCAGGATCGACCTCGATCAGCGCGTCTCTGATCTGCTCGACTTGATGGATTGCACAGATGGGATCGAGCCAGACGTGTGGATTGCCCACGTCCTGGTGCCCTTGTCCTCTCCCAGCGCGTATGATGTCCAGTCCATCGGCTGTCCTGACCGCGCGGAGCTTGGGGTTCTGAGCGGCCGAAACGAGATCATCTGCCCAGAATTCCAGGCCGATCCCATTGAGCACAAGCAGCGCGGCCCGGCTGAGAAGCTCCAGCTGCCGCGGCGTCGGCTCGAAGGTGTGAGGACTCGTGCCGGGCGCCACAAGCATCTCCACCTCAGCATGCTCCCCACCGACCTCGCGCACGAAGTCGGCCAGAGGCGCGATGCTTGCCACTACGAGGAGTCTGTCGCCACCTTCGCCGGCAGCGGCCCGCTCTCGCCCGCACCCGACCAGCTGGAATAGCAGGACCGCGGCCCCGGTCAGCAAGATCGCAGCCGTTGCTGCGAGGCGTGTCATCTCTCAGCCCCCGACTTGCGGCAGCTCGGGCACACACCGACAAGCTGCAGCCAGTGTCCGCTGACACGATAGCCCGTCTTCCGCTCGATGGCACCGGTGAGCAGGCAAACATCGTCGCCGTTGAACTCGCTCGACTTGTCACAGCGCTCACAGGTGATAGCGTGACTGTGCCCGGGCGAGCTCGCTGCAAAGGAACGGCACGCCCCTTGCTCGTGAATCCGCCGCACGAGACCGAGTTCCTCGAGCACCTGAAGAGTCCGATACACCGTCACGAGACCCAGCCGGGCATGCTGAGCCTTCGCCCGTTCATGCAGCTCCTCCACTGACAGGGGCCGTTGCGCTCGCGCGAGGGCGCGCAGCACGGCCCGGCGAGGGGCCGTCATCCGGTATCTGTGCCCTCTGAGTTGCGCTTCCCAGGCTCGCGGCATCGCTGTCACGTAGTTGAAAACTAGTTTCAATTACGACCGGCTTCCCCACTCTCCTGTCGCTGCTTGCCCCGCGGGCTGGTGGTCTTGTCAGCCGGTTGCGACAAGGCCCTCACCCTCGTCACCATCTCTCTGGTGGGAGGGATACGCACTCAATGCGCAGAATCCGCGGTTCTTGCGCCACCGCTGGAGACGACACTTGCCACAGTACACGCCGGTCGTCCGCGAGATAGCTCTTCCCCCTTCGGCCATAGCAGCGTTCTCGGCCGTAGCCCGACGCCGTGGGGCGATACTGCTGGAGAGTGGGACGCGGGAGCCGAGGCTGGGACGCTGGTCGTTCGTGGCGTGCGACCCATTCCTGACCTACCGCAGCAAGGGCGCGCGGATTGAGGTCGAACGAGCTACTGGCACCGATGTCCGGGACGGCGATCCCTTCTCATGCCTGCGAGAAGCCATCAGCGACTACGGGGTGGATCGCCCGGCCGGTGCTCCGCCTCTCATCGCGGGAGCCATAGGCTACTTCGCGTACGACCTCGGCCGCTTCGTCGAGCGTATCCCGGAGACAACCGTAGACGACGTGCCTGTCGCCGACTGCCACCTGGGATTCTACGGCGCGGTGGCGGCCATCGACCACGCCGAGAGCCGAGCCTGGGTCTGCGCGATCGGTGCGCCCGAGACAGACCCGGGGCCCACACGCCGCCTGGCCGAACGGCGCGCCGCTGACCTCACCGACTGGCTATCACAGGCACGGCCGGGCCCTCCCCTCGACACTCCGCCGCGGGCTTCGGGCGGTCTCCCCGTCTCCTCCAACTTCACCTACGACGAGTACATCGCAGCGCTCGAGCGCGTCAAGGACTACATCGCCGCCGGGGACATCTACCAGGCCAACCTCACCCAACGCCTCTCGGCTCCGCTCGCGACCACACCATGGGACCTCTATCGTCGCCTGAGTGCCACCAATCCAGCGCCGTTCGGTGGCTACTTCGAGACGCCCGACTGCGCCGTGGTCTCCTGCTCTCCCGAGCGATTCCTGCAGATCCGCTCCAGCGAGGTCGAGACACGTCCCATCAAGGGCACTCGGCCCCGCGGCGCCACCCCTGACGAGGATGCGCGGCTCGCAGAGGAACTGCGCAGCAGCATCAAGGACCGTGCCGAGAATGTGATGATCGTCGACCTGGAGCGCAATGACCTGGGGCGTGTCTGCGATTACGGTTCCGTGCATGTCCCGGAGCTGTTCGCCCTGGAGAGCTACGCCACCGTGCATCACCTCGTCTCGACGGTGCGCGGACGCCTCCACGCCGGCAAGACCGCTCTCGACTGCCTTCGCGCCTCCTTTCCAGGGGGGTCCATAACGGGCGCACCGAAGATCCGCTCAATGGAGATCATCGAAGAGCTGGAACCGACGCGCCGTGGGATCTACACCGGTGCAATCGGGTATCTCTGCTTCTCAGGGGATATGGACGTCAACATCGTCATTCGAACGCTGGTGATCAAGGACGGCACCGCGTATTTCCAGGTGGGCGGCGGCATCGTGGCCGACTCCGAGCCGGAGGCGGAGTACCAGGAGACACTGGACAAAGCCCAGGCCCTCGCACGCGGCCTTGCAGCGGAGGCCGGAACGGAGAAGATCGAATGGCCGGAATAGCCTGGGTGAACGGTAAGCTGCTGCCGCCCGAGGAGCCAGCCATCAGCGCGCTCGATGGCGGCTTCATGTATGGGGAGGGCCTGTTCGAGACGATGCGCGCCTATGGCGGCAAGGTCTTCCGACTATCCCAACACCTCGAACGCCTGATACTTTCCGCGGCCGAACTCAGCTTCGATCCGCCCCCCGCGCAGCAGCTCGCGGGTGCGGTGGAGGAGGCGCTTGATGTCGCCGGCATGGATGACGCCGGCGTCCGTCTGACCGTCACACCGGGCATCGCAGGCTCTCCTGAGCCCACCGTCGTGGTGCTCGTCCGCCCCCTCCCACTGCCTGCCCCCGATCTCTACGCGAACGGCTGCCATGCGGTCTCGGTGCCAGCCGCGCACGTTGGCGAGAGTCTGTTGCGCCGCATCAAGTCGCTCAACTACCTGGATAAGCTCCTCGCCCAGCGGGCCGCCGCCCGCCAGGGCGCCCATGAAGCCATTCTAGTGGACCCTGATGGCTGTGTGGTCGAAGGAGCGATGCGCAACATCTTCGCCGTCCTTGGCGACGAGCTCGTTACCCCTCCCCTCTCCCGGGGCTTCCTGCCCGGCATCACCCGCGCCGCCGTCATCGAGATCGCCGAGAGAGCCGGTGTCCCCTGTCGCGAGCGCGATCTGCCGCTCACCGAACTGTACGAGGCGGACGAAGCCCTCCTCACCAGCTCCCTCGCGGAGATACTGCCGCTGGCAACCATCGATGGTCATGACCTGGGCGGAGTTCCCGGCAGGACGACGGTCAAACTCACCGACGCCTACCGCGAGGTCGTGACCGAGGAAGTCGGCTAGTGGGGCGTCCCAAACCGCTCCGGATAGAACGCTGCTGCCATCGCCTCAACGGCCTCCACAGTGCGCGGGCCGGGCCGCATGATGGGGTCGGCTTCGAGGACGATCATGCGGCCGCTCTTGACCGCTGAGAGGTGCCGGAGGCCCGATGTCGCCCGCACCTCCCGCTTCATGCGCTCCGGATCATCGTCCATGGTGGACAAGAGCAAGAGATCGGGGTCTTTGGCCAGCAGCGACTCTATCCCGTGAGCCCCGAAGCCCTCGACATCGGCGGCGATGTTGCGGCCGCCCGCCGCCCGCATGGCATCATCCTGGAAGGTGCCGGCGCCGGCGGTCCACAGCGGAACGACCTGGAGCACCATGAAGACAGTCGGCCGCGCCTGGGCTGGCACATCCTCGATCTGCGCCGCCACCGCCTCCAGCCGGGCCTTCATCTGTGTTACGAGTTCCTCGCCGGCTTCGGACTCGCCGATCAGCACACCAATGTGGCGGATGGCCGCGAAGATGTCGTCGAGTGTCTGCGGGTCGGTTGTGAAGACCGGTATGTCGGCCGACCGCACCGCATTGATGAAGTCGGGAGGGTTTCCGCGCGAGCTGATGACCAAGTCGGGCTGTGCGGCCAGGACCCGCTCGGTGCTCGGGGTCCACCAGCCGCCGATCCGGTCGAGCGCGGACGCCTCCGGCGGGTAGTTGCAGTGGTCCGTCACCGCGACCACACGCTCGCCCACCCCAAGCGCAAAGAGAATCTCGGTCACGGTGGGTGCTGCCGAGACGATTCGCTCCGGTCGGCCCTCCACGGTGACCACAACTCCCTGCGCGTCCGTCAGCATCACGGCGACGCGCTCGTCCGGCGGCTGGACGCGGGCAGTCTGGGACGGCTGCCGGCCGCAGCCGGACAGGAGCGCCGTTGGGCATAGCGCCATTGATGCGAAGGCTAGCATGAGAGGCACTGCCGTTGATCGTCGCTTCACCATATTTGCCTCACTGGTTCTGAGTCAGCAGCAGCCCACCCGCGAGCAGCGCCGCCAGCTCGACAAGCTCGTTGAGCGCCCCGTACACATCCCCGGTCAGGCCGCCCATTGGCCGACTCGCGTATCCGCCGAATGCCACTGCAACGGCGATCGCCAACCCGATCAGGCAGAGGCCTGGGATCCCCAGCAGGGAAGCCGTGGCCCCCATTCCGAGAAGGATTGCGCCTATGACATGGCGCGCGCTCACCTCGTTCGTCATCCGCGCTCCGGTGCCCTGTTCGCGCGCATACGGAAAGACCCCCACCGCGACGATCATCGCCACTCGTCCGGCGGCCAGCGCCGCGCCGATCACCCGCCAGTGGTCCGGTCCACTCAGATGGCTGTAGGCAGCGAACTTCGCGGCGAGCAGGCAGACCGCGGCCGCGACTCCCAACGCTCCGGAGCGCGGATCGCGCATGATCTCCAGCATTCGCTCGCGTGACTGCCTGCTGAAGAGCGCGTCCGCGGTGTCCATCAAGCCATCGATATGCAGACCTCCGGTCGCTACCACTCCCGCGCCGAGAACCAGCGCGGCCGCAACGTACGGGTCCCACAGCGCTCGGCCGCACCAGTCCACTCCCGCCAACGCCAGACCCAGAAGCAGGCCAACCACCGGAAACCAGACGGCGGCGCGGCCGAAGTCTCCCCCGCGAGGCCGGTGGCCCACCCCGACCGGCACGATCGTCAGGAAGCCCACTGCGGTCAGCAGACCTCTCATCAATCATCCAGCGCGCCGGAAACGCCGGCCTCGTCGAACGTCGCCATCTCGTTCATCGCCCTGACCGCCGCCTCGACGATCCCCATCGCCAGCACAGCACCCGTCCCCTCTCCGAGCCGCATGTCGAGATCGAGGACGGGCCTGAGGTCCAAGCGCGCCAGTGCCGCGCGGTGTCCCGGCTCTGTCGAAAGGTGCCCGGCGATGATGAAGCCCCTCGCGCGCGGCGCGAGGCAGGCCGCCAGGAGCGCCCCCGCGCTGGAGATGACCCCGTCGATGACCACCGGGACGCGGTGCGCTGCGGCGGCCAGGTTGACCCCCGCCAGCGCGCCGATCTCGAATCCCCCAACCTTTGCGAGCACGTCGAGCGCATCGTCAGGATCGGGCCGGTTGAGCGCCAGGGCGCGCTCGATGACGGCGGTCTTCCTCGCCAGCGCCTCGTCGTCGATCCCGGTGCCGCGGCCCACTACCTCTCGCGGCGATCGTCGCGTGATCGCAGCGATAGTGGCCGCCGAGGCCGTGGTGTTCCCTATTCCCATGTCGCCGGTCACGGCGAGATCGACTCCTGACGCCAGCTCTTCCTCGAACACCTCGATACCTACCGCGATTGCCCGTCTCGCGTCGTCCTGCGTCATCGCCGGGCCTATGGACATGTCCCCTGTGCCGTGCCCGACCTTCTTGCGCAGGATCCCCCCGGACGGACCCGCGTCGCCGGCCACCCCGACGTCGACGACCACGACGCGTGCGCCTGCCCACCTGGCCAGCACGTTGATCGCCGCGCCGCCGGCCGCGAAGTTG
>JALGXV010000167.1 GCA_029821885.1 Candidatus Hebobacteria bacterium | reverse complement strand
GTCCTCTTCCGGATCGCAAACTGCCGCCAGCTCGGCATTGGGAATCGCCGCGTGGCATTGGGCGTGGGTGCCGCCCATGAAGCCTAGTCCGGCAAGTCCGACACGGACCATTGAGCCAACCCCCTTCCTTTCTGTCGCGGGCGCAACAGCGCCCGAAGCAACGGGATTCTATTGCTCCCGCCGCGAGGTGTCAAGCGCTGACGCGCGCGCGCGCGGCTGGCATCGGATCACGCGGCAGGAGCCAGCTCGTGAGCATGGCCGCGGCCCCAGCGACCGCGAAGCAGGAGAACACCACCGCGAACGACGTCCATGTGAGCGCCCATCCGACCACGAACGCTGAGAATGCGCCGGGTATCCCCACGAGGCTCATCAACCCGATGTAGCGCGGCCGCTCCTCGTGGGTGGCCATCTCGAAGAGGTAGTTCGTCACCCCCATCCAGATCCCGCCGTGCGCCATGCCAGCTGACAAGAACACGATACCATAGAGGTACACGAGGCCCCCGGTTGGGTCGGCCTGGGCGCTCCCCGCGTCAGATCGCAACGCGGCCAGTGTCAGAGCCAGCACCGGCGCAAGGGAGGCGAACATGCAGGCCCCGCGCACGACATCTCGCGGGCCCCTGCGATCATTGAGAATCCCCCAGGCAATGCTGGAGACGGCGATCCCGAGCGTCATCGCCCAGATGTAGATCCCCGCTGTCTCGTCCGGGACTCCCAGCTCCTGCTTTGCATGCACCATGTAGAACGGAGTCGAGAAGGCCAGGGAGAAGCCGATCAGCGCGCTCACGGCCAGGTAGCGCAGAGCTCTGTGGTCGCGAAGCGTGGGTATTGCGCCAACCAACAGCGCCACGAATGACTGGCGCTGGGCCAGCACCGGGCGGATGGGTTCACGCACAAGCCAGCACCCGACAGTCGAGAGTGTGAAGAACACAGCGACGAGCGTGAACAGAACCTGGTAGTCCCTCGGGTAGCCCGGCCCGGCCGGCCCGAGCATCCGCCGTACGACGAACCCGACGACCATGACTGAGACCGCCGTAACGAAGGTCATCGCACCGAAGAAGCGTCCTCGCAGGGCGGACGGGATCGACTTGGCAATGATATCCTGCCAGGAAACGGCAACCACGCCGTTGCCTAGATGAGTGGAGAAGTAGGCGAAGATCATGAACGGGATGACAGTGGAGGGAGCCCGAATGTCGCTTGCCCACAGGTAGATGGCAAACGCGATGAACGGCATCCGGCCGAGGAGCACGCCCCACCGTAGGACGGGCGCTCGGCGCGGCCGGTGGCCGAGGATGGCTGCCATTGGCAGTTGCGGCAGGAGATAGCCCAGCCGCTGCATCATCGTCATCAACCCAACGATGACCGTGGACCCGGTCAGCTTGGTCACGAACAGCGGCAACACGGTTGCCGGGTCGACCCAAGCAAGCCCCGTCATGAAGGCGCTGGCCTCACCCACGATCATGGGGAAGTTCCAGCGCGTGTGTGCGCCGCCGTCTTCTGGCGGAGGTTGGTTGCGTGCTTGGGAGTTGGCCATGCGGTAACAGCGGCGGCTGGCGAACGGATACAGTTGACGATATACCCCGGGAGCGTGCGAACCCCTGCAGCGACGATCAGGAGGCAGAGCGGAGTCCGCGGGAGACGTCCGGCATGAGGAGGGCGGCGACGAGCGCGGCCGCGCCGCCGGCTGACATCAAGAGGAACACGGTGGTGAAGCTGAGCCAATTGAGAAGCCAGCCAATCAGAAGGGCGCCGAGCGCTCCCGGCAGTGTGCACAGGTGGAAGACTCCCAGGTAGCGCGGGCGATCGGCATGGTCGGCCAGCTCGAAGAGGCAGTTCGTGGACCCCATCCACATGGCGCCGATGCTGGCACCGCCCGAGAGAAACACGATGGCGAACAGATACGGCAGGGCGCTTCTCAACGCTGGCACTGCCTGCACGGCAGCCGGGATGAGGACCGCCAGCAGTGGCGTCATCATCACCATGAGCCCGGCGCCGCGGAGTACCGCGCGCGGGCCGCGGCTGTCGTTCAGGTATCCCCAGAGGATGCTGGCGACAGCGCCCCCAATGGTCATCGCCCAGATGTAGATGCCGGCGGTGGCCTCGGCGACGCCAAGCTCCTTCTTCGCAAACACGACGTAGAACGACATCGCGAAGGCAATGCCAAAGCCGAAGAGAGCAGTGACGACCAGGGCTCGGAAGGCGGGCTGGCCGCGGAGCATCGGCATGATTCCCCTCAGGATGGCGCCAAATGACTGCGGGCGGTCGAGTGCCGGGCGGATCGGCTCTCGCACGAGCCAACACCCGATGGTCGACAGAGCGAGAGAGACCGCCACGGCGGTGAAGAGCCATGTGTAGTCCATAGGGAAGCCAGGCCCGCCCGGCCCCAAGACCCACCGCACTACGAACCCCACACCAAAGGCGGCGACGGCGGTGGTGAACTGCATGGTGCCGAAGAACCGGCCCCGCAGCCGCGAGGGAATGGACTTGGCGATGATGTCGTTCCAGGAAATGCCGAGGAAGCCGTTCCCCAGCGAGATGCAGGAGTAGCCTATGACGAGGAACCAGATGACCACCGCGGGGTCGTTGACGCCGACCAGCCAGAGATAGACGACGAATGCGAAGAAGGGAAGGCGCCCGAACAGGACCGGCCATCGCAGGAAGGGGAGCTTGTGGGGCCGGTGCCCGAGCACGGCCGCCATGAAGACCTGGGGCAGCTTCCAGCCGACCTGTTGAACCACGGCGATGGCGCCGATGACGACGGTGGAGGGCGTCAGTCGCCCAACAAACAGCGGCAGCACAGCGGCAGGGTCCACCCAGGCGAGCCCGGCCATGAAGAACGTGGACTCGATGACGATCACCGCGAAGTTCCAGCGGGTGTACTCTGTAGCCTCCCCGTCGCGTGCGCTATCGCTCGCCGTCATCTCTCTCCTGGGCACCACGCTCTGACAGCAGGTCGGGCGGACAGACGGAGGGGCTTACTTCTCCTGCCGCCGGAATCCTGCCTCCAGCGTGGCGTCAGAGCTGGATTACCAGACAGCTCGATCAGCTCCTGCGATGGGGCATGCGAAGGCTGACCGCAACGGAGAGCGCACCCGCGGCTGCTATACACACGAAGACAGCCTGAAAGGAGAGGTGGTTGAGAAGCCATCCGACCAGAAGCGGCAGCAGCGCCCCCGGCATGGCGAGGGTGTTCATCACGGCGATGTACCGCGGCCGTTCCTCATCACTGGCGAGTTCGAAGAGGTAGTTGCTCAGGCCCATGCGGAACGCGCCCATGGTCGACCCGCACGCGAGGAAGACAATCGAGAAGCCATACGCAAGCAAGGGAGAGTTTCCCGCCTCGGCCGCGCTGAGCAGTACGGCGACAAGTGGGATCCCGAGGGCCAGCAGCGGCGCGGTCGTGACGAGCACCGATCCGCCGCGCAGCACGGTCAAGGGGCCGTGCCGGTCATTGAGGTGCGCCCACATCATGCTGGCGAAGGCGGTGCCCAACACTGCGGCCCAGATGTAGACGCCCGCCATCGCATCGCGAACGCCCAGCTCCTTGGTCGCGTACACCATGTAGAACGGGGCTGAGAGACTCAGCCCGACACCCAAGGTCGCTACTACCACGAGTGATCGGAACTCGCGTCGATGTGTGAGCAGCTGCACCCCGGCCTTCGCTAGGCCGCGTAGCGTCTCCGGTCGATCGAGCACCGGCCTGACCGGCTCCCTCGCCATGCCACACCCCAGTGTCGACAGGCTGAGGAAGGCTGCCATCAGTGTGAACAGGGCCGTGTAGTCACGCGGGAAGCCCGGCCCTGCCGGTCCGAGTAGCCATCGCACGACATACCCGACGGCGAAGGTCGTGAGAGCCGTCACCAGCATGATGGATCCAAAGAAGCGGCCCCGCGTGCGCGGTGGGATCGACTTCGCGGTAATATCCTGCAGTGGCACGGCCACGACGCCGTTGCCCAGAGCGATGAAGGCATAGGACACCATGAGAAGCCAGAGAACGGTGCTCGGGCTGTCGAGTTCCGCCAGCCATAGGTAGACCAAGAAGGCCAGGAACGGCAGCCGGCCGAAGAAGACCCCCCAGCGAAGGTAAGGCGCGCGCTGAGGGCGATGTCCTACGACAAGCGCGATCGGCAACTGGGGGATCACCCAGCCGAGACGCATCAACACCATCGTCAGGCCGATCAGGACCGTGGACGGCGTCAGGCGGCCGATGAACAGCGGCAGCACGGCAACCGGGTTGACCCAGGCCATGCCGATCTGGAAGGCGCTCGATTCCGTGACCAGCCAGAAGAAGTTCCAGCGGGTGTGTTCGGGGCTTTCCGGCCCCCTCTGGTCCTCGTCCTTGAGGTTCTTCAATGAAGAGCTGCCGATGTGGTCATCCAGTTCAACTGAGGCTGTCTGTTAGAGCAGCGGACGATGTAGTCCTGCCTCGCCTCCTCGTGTGGCTCATCTCATCCCTCGCCTGCTGCGTCGTCAGGTAGCCAAAGGTCAGAAGGCGGAGGAGAACGAACACACTGCCGCGCCGCCCAGCATCCGGAGTGGAAAGACCCATGCTTTGCAGGTCGGACCTGGACGAGATGATCCCGCGCATGGAGGCCTGGTGGCGGGGCGAGATCCTCGACCGCGCCTGTATCGCGGTCTCTGCTCCCAGCGGAAGGCCGCGCAGGGAGATCTCACCTCCTGGCTCCATCGTGGAGCAGTGGACCGATGCCGGCTACGTCTTCGAGTCTCGCGAGGCCGAGCTCGAATCAACCTATTACGCGGGGGAAGCGATTCCAGTCTTTCGCCCGGGGTTGGGGCCGGACACCTTCTCGGCCTTGCTCGGAGCAGAGCTTGAGTTCAAAGCGGACACTTCCTGGGCGCGTCCGGTCATACAGAACTGGAACTCTCCGCCCCTGTTCGAGATAGACCGACAGTCATTTGCCTGGCAGTGGTACCGCCAGATGTATGAGCTGGCGGCGGAGCGCGCCCCGGGCAAGTATCTCGTTGCCCCGCCGGACTGTCACTCGGGCGGGGACTGCCTGCTGGCGATGAGGGGCGGTACCCCGCTCTGCACGGATCTCTACGATCATCCCCCGGCTGTGCGCGCCGCCATGGGCAAGCTGGAGCGAGCGGTCGTCGAGTTCCACGAGACGTTCTTCTCTCTCGTGGAGCAGACCGGCCAGCGGGGACACACATGCTGCAATCTGAAGGTCTGGTCGCCCGGGCGCTCGCAGATGATGCAGCTCGATCTGCTGGCATTGATATCCCCGGGGCAGTTCGAAGAGTTCTTCTATCGCGAGCTGGAGGTCCAGACCGAGGTCCTCGACAGCGCGATCTTCCACCTCGACGGCCCGGATGCCATCAAGCACCTGCCACTTCTCTATGAGCTGATGAGACGCAGCCACGCAGAGGGAGACGGCAACAGAAGATTCGGGCTGGTTGGCATCCAGTGGGTGCCGGGTGCGGGGAACTATCCCATGAGCAAGTGGATTCCGCTCCTCAGAGACATGCAGAGGAGCAATGCGAACATCTGGGTCCATTGTGATGCCGACGAGGTCGAGCTGATGCTCAGCGAACTGTCCTCGCGCGGGCTGTTCATCACGACCGGAGCGGAGTCGCCCGAGCACGCGGACGACCTCGTGCGTCTCGCGGAGCGGCTCACACACGACTGAGGCCGCGTCGCGACTCCGATACGAGAGAGGCCGTGCATCCTCTTCATTGCATGGGGGCAATCTGGTAGACTTTGTGCCATGTAGCACGAGCGCACAGCAGAGTGATCAGGAGAGGCATTGTGGGACGTGACAGCACTGATGGGCAGCTGAGCCGTCGACGGGGCGCTCGGGGCGGCCAGCGCTGGCGAAGACCCATGCGCTCATGGTCTAGCATTGTAGCGACACTCGCTCTTTCGGTCGCCTTCCTCGCCGCGGCAGCGACGGGAGACGCGGTCGAGCTTCTCCCTGGGCCGGATTCGGTGTCCGGCTGGACGCTGAAAGAAGAGCCGCGGACCTACCGGCCCGATGATCTCTACGAGTACATCGACGGCAATGCGGACCTCTTCCTCTCCTATGGCTTCGTGCAGGTCGCCGTCGGCGACTACGCTCCCGGGGATGGTACTGAAGGCTGGATCACCGTCGACGTCTATGACTTGGGCGCGCCACTCCACGCCTTCGGAGTCTACCGGGCTGAAAGGGCCGAGGGAGTTGACGCCCTGGATGTCGGCACGGAGGGATACGCCTCCGACGGGATGCTCGCGTTCTGGAAGGGCCAGTACTACGTCAAGGTGCTGATGATTGACGGGGACGCGTCCGACACAGCGCAGATCCTGGCTGAGAAGACAGTCGGCGGCATCTGTGGGGTCGCGGACATGCCGGCGGAGCTTGCGCGACTTCCCGCGGACCGGCGCATTCCCGACAGCGAACGCTATGTGAAGACGAGTGCCCTCGGGCACCGCTTTCTCGCCGAGGTCCTGAGCGCAGACTACTCGCTCTCGGAGAAGACAGCGACTCTTCATGTGGCCGACCTCGGGGATTCGGCGAAGGCAGCCGAGGCGCTGCTCAACCTGAGCGAGTTCGAGGTCGGCTCAGGAGCGGCCGTCGAAGATGTCCCAGACGTCGGCGTGGAGGCATTTG
>JALGXV010000437.1 GCA_029821885.1 Candidatus Hebobacteria bacterium | reverse complement strand
GGGGCGGAACCACGAGCTGCGGGTGGCCGCCGGTGTCGTCGTGGTCCTGATTCTGCTGAAGCTGCGGCTGGAGGCCCTGGGGAAGCTCTGGGGTGCTTCCTAGGCTGGGCTCTCGTCGCCGGCTTCGCGGGCGTGGAAAGGGTTGTGAGTGAGGCTTGCCGGTAAGCTCAGGCGAATCCACGGCCATCTCGTTCTCGCCGTGCTGGGCTTTGTGCTGGCGCGGCCCGGCCTGACGACCAGCCTGATCGGGAGCACACTCATCTTGGCGGGAATGGTCGTTCGCGTGTGGGCGGCGGGGATGCTGGAAAAGGGCGGGGACCTGTGCACTGATGGACCGTATCGGTTCGTTCGCCATCCTCTCTATCTGGGCAGCACGGTGGCGGCGGTAGGCTTTGCCGTCATGATGAATGTGGTCTGGGGATGGGTGGTGATCGTCCCGCTGTTCGCCGCCCTCTACGCGCTGCAGGTGGTCTCCGAAGAGCGCCATCTGCGGACCACCTACGCCCTGGCCCGGCCGCACCGCCGCTGGCACGGGGCGGCGCTGGCGGCTGTCTCTGGTTCTGGTAAACCGCGAACACTATCACGTGGTGGTGACCGCGGCGCTCACAGCACTGCTGTTCGTGAAGCCCTATCTTGTCTCATAGGTCCCCAAAACTGCTGTTGCTCTGGCTCGTGTTCGGCCTGGCCGCGCTCGCGCTGTGCGGATGCGCGGCGAGCGAGAAGCACATCGAGCTCGAGCTATGGATCGCCGACTTCAACCAGGACACGCGAGACCTGATCGACGGCGAACTCGTGCCCCGCTTCGAAGCCGCGCACCCCGGGGTGGAGGTCAACACGCAGTACATCTCCTGGACCCACCTCGACGAGAAGCTCACCATCAGCTTCGCGGGCGGCGTCGCGCCCGATGTCTTCCAGGTGGGGGCCGAGTATGTGGGCGGCCTTGCCTATCGCGGCATGGCCGCGCCCCTGGACGAGTACATCGCCGAGTGGGGTCAGGCCGACGACTACTATCCGGCCTCCTGGAACACGTGTGTCTATCAAGGGAGGGTGTACGGTCTCCCCTATCTCTCGGCGCCCCGCGTTCTGATCTACCGCAGGGACCTCCTGTCAGCGGCCGGCTTCGACCGGCCGCCCGAGACATGGGAGGACCTGGCCGAGGCCGCGCGGCGGATGACGGTGAAGCGCGGCCCGGTATTCGAGATGGCCGGCATGAACGTGGCGGTCTCGTGGCAGGTCTTCGTGGAATTCCTGTGGGAGAACGGGGGACGAATCTTCAACGACGAGGGCACGCGGTCGCTGCTGGACAGCCCCGAGGCGGCCGAGGCCCTTCAGTTCTACGTCGACCTCTACCACAAGTACGAGGTGTGCCCGACGGCCGGCATGCCGCAGGCGGGGGGCGCCATCCCCGTCTTCGCCTCCCAGCGGGCGGCGATGGAGATCAACAACCAGTTCGGCCTCTACAATGTGAGGAAGTACGCGCCGGAGCTGCTCCCGCAGGTGGGCATCGCGCCGACGCCTGTCCGCAAGACGAGGGTCGTCTCGGTCTACACGGATTGGCTGGCGATGTCGCCCCAGAGCAAGCACAAGGAGCTGGCCTGGGAGCTGATGACGTTCCTCATGGAGCCGGAGAACCTGGCGGCCTACAACGCAACGCTGTTCTTCATCCCACCCCGTCGCTCGGCGGTGGCCGGGGCCGAGTTCATGCAGGAGAACCCGGAGCTCCAGGAGTTCGTCGCGCTGATGGACCGCTACGGCCGGTCGCTTCCCGCCATTCCCGAATGGTTCGAGATTAGAACCGGGCTGCAGCGGGCGGTCGAATCCGCGATCTACCAGACGAAGACGCCGGAGGAGGCCCTGGGCGACTACTCCAGGGAGCTGGACGCGCTGCTGGCGGAGCGAGTGGGAGAAACTGGGGAAGGGAGCGAGTGAAGGCCTCGGCAAGCCGCACCGCGGCCGCAGTTGTAGTGTGCTGACTCGCCTCCGTGGTAAAGCAAGAGAGAGCGGGCGACCGGCGTTGCTGACCGTCGCCGCGGGCTTGCGATAGCAGGGAGCATGGCGCGAACCGCCCCGATCGCGAAGAGCCAAGTGCGCACGGCCTGGGTGTTCCTCACGCCTGGCCTGGCGCTGTTCTTCCTCTTCGTCCTGATCCCGGTTGTGGC
>JALGXV010000436.1 GCA_029821885.1 Candidatus Hebobacteria bacterium | reverse complement strand
CTGGTACGCGGTCGTTCAGATCGGGCTCTGTGTCCTGACGTGCCTGGTCGCGGAGACGCTGTTCTGCTGGATGCGCCGGCGGCCTACCAGCATCGATGACGGCTCGGCCGTCGTTACCGGCGCCATCCTCGGCCTTTCACTTCCCTGGAGCGCGCCCTGGCACATCGCCGTCATAGGATCCGTCGTCGCGATCGGCCTGGGCAAGGCTGTCTTCGGAGGGCTGGGCTACAATATCTTCAACCCGGCCATGGTGGGGCGGGCCTTCGTCATGCTGAGCTTCGCCAAGGAGCTTGGCGCCTCGGCCTACGTCACAGACCGGTCGCAGCTCGACGTCGTGACCCAGGCGACTCCTCTGACGATCGCGAAGAAAGTGGCGGCGGACCTGGCAGCCGGGGCCGTCACCGTGGGCGACGCGCAGGTGCAGATGGAGTCTGCCCGTGAGCTGTGGCCGCTGTTTCTCGGCAATGTCAATGGGTCTCTCGGCGAGACGAGCGCCCTCGCCGTGCTGATCGGCGGTCTCTACCTGTGTCTGCGACGGTCGGCTTCCTGGGAGATACCAGCCGGTGTCGTCCTGTCTGGGTCCGTGTTTGCAGGGGTCGCGAGCTGGCTCGGACTGACGCCGTTCACAGCACTCCACCACCTCGTGGGCGGCTCACTCCTCTTCGGGGCCTTCTTCATCGCGACAGATCCAGTGACCAGTCCGCTGACGCCGCGGGGCAAGTTCTCCTTCGGCCTCGGCATCGGCGCGCTCGTGGTGCTGCTGCGCGTGTTCAGCGGATACCCCGAAGGCGTCATGTTCGCTGTCCTTCTCATGAATGCGACGACTCCACTTCTCAACCGGTGGACGATCCCTCGCCCGGTGGGCGGCCCTGCGCCGCAGCCGGAGAAGGCGTAGAGCAGTGACGCAGCCCACACCAAGCAAGGGCGGCTACATCGGGCAGGCCTGGCTTGTGATCCTGCTGGCACTGCTGTACGGCGGGGGCCTCGCGGGCGTGGAGAACGCGCTCAGCGGGAAGATCGAGGCGAACAAGAAGGCGGAGACCTACCGCGTCATACCCCAGCTCGTTGCGGGCACCGACCCGGACAGCACTCAGGAGATCGCCGTCCGCGGTGAACACGGCAAGGAGAGCCTTGTCTACAGAATCCACCGTGCCGACGGCTCGCACATCGGCTGGGTCTTGTCGGCGGCCGGGCAGGGGTTTGCCGACCGAATCGAGCTTCTCATCGGCCTCGATCCGACTGTCACAAGCATCCGGGGGATGTACGTGCTCAATCAGAAGGAGACGCCCGGCCTGGGGGACTACATCACGAGCGCGGATTTCCAGAATCGCTTCCGAGGCAAGCCGGCGGACCGGCCCCTCGCGGTCGTGAAGACCGACCCGGCCGCTGACAACGAGATCCGCGCGCTCTCCGGCGCAACCATATCATCAGAGAGCGTGGCCGCAATCGTCAACCGCGCTCTGGCCAACTTCCGGGAGCCACTTCGGGCCCTCGCCGCCGAACGAAGCCCCGGAGATCTGCGGCCGGACGAGTCGGTCGAATGAAGGTTCATCAACGGCGTTCTGCCGGAGAACCCGATCTACCGGCAGCTGCTTGGGATGTGTCCCACGCTCGCCGTCACCAATGCCATGAAGCCGGCGGTCACCATGGCGGCCGCTACGGCCTTCGTGCTCATCTGCTCCAACATCATGGTCAGCCTGCTGCGCCGCCTGCTGAAGCCACACCTGAGGATCCTCGTGTTCACGCTGACCATCGCAACGTTCGTGACGATAGCTGACCGGTTCCTGGCCGCCTACGTTTACGAGATGAGCAAGCAGCTTGGACCCTATGTTCCTTTGATCATCGTCAACTGCCTCATCATCTCCCGCGCCGAGATCTGTGCCTCCAAACAGGGCCTCGGAGTGGCGATTTCGGACGGGGTCGGCATGTCCCTGGGCTTCGGCCTCGGGCTCGCCACCATCGCCACGGTCAGGGAGGTGCTCGGATCGGGGACCTGGTTTGGGCTCCACGTCATGCCCACCGGTTGGCCCAACTGGGGGATCATGGCTCTGCCACCAGGAGCTTTCATCACCCTGGGTCTGCTGCTCGCCGTGGCCGAGTGGGCCACCGAGAAGCGGGCCTCCACCGCGCTATGGCGGACCGTCAGGATGCTGTGGTCATGGAGACACTGACCGGCCTGATACTGATTTTCATAAGCGCAGCACTGATCAACAACTTCGTGCTGCACTACTTCGTCGGCATCTGCCCGTTCCTGGGCGTGTCCCGGCGAGTCGACACCGCCTTTGGGATGGGGTGTGCGGTGACGTTCGTCATCTCCATCTCAACGCTGCTGAACTGGACCTTCACCTACTTCATCCTGCGCCCGGGCGCCCCGCTGCCGGCGGCGGTATGGCAGTCGCTCGGCGGCAGCGCCCAGACACAGATCGACCTCTCGGTGCTGAGCTACATCATCTATATCTTCGTGATCGCCTCCTCGGTCCAGTTCGTCGAGATGTACGTGCGGCGCTTCTTCCCGCCGCTGTACAAGTCGTTCGGCGTGTTCCTGCCGCTCATCACCACGAACTGTGCGATCCTGTTCGCCTCTCTGGAGGTCCTGAAACACATGCAGGACCCGATGGACCTGTGGGGACTTCCACAGGCCCTAGCGCTTGCGCTCGGCGGCGGCCTCGGTTTCACCCTGGCGATATCTCTGATGGCCGGGATCCGCGAGGAGCTCGACCTCTGCGACGTGCCGTCCGCTCTCAGGGGCGCTGGCATCGCGCTCATCGTGGCCGGTATAATGGCAATGGCGTTCATGGGATTCACCGGAGTGGAGAGGGGCGTCGATGCTGCCCTGAGCTCGCTCCTGAGGTAGGCTGGAAGCCAGATGTCGATCACACTCATCGCGCTCGCCCTGGCCGCCGCAGTCCTCGGGCTGCTGGCCATCGCCATGGGCCTCGTGCTCGGGTGGGCCAACCGCAAGTTCTACGTCGCCGTGGACCCACGAGTGGAGCTGCTTCAGGC